>DATCOE010000045.1:0-8203 GCA_036564885.1 Gaiellaceae bacterium
TGCCCCCAACGGGATTCGAACCCGTGCGACGGCCTTGAAAGGGCCGCGACCTGGACCGCTAGTCGATGGGGGCGCGGCAGCCCAGGATACCCGCGTGCGCTAGAGGTACTTGACCCAGCGGGCGGTCGATCCGCACGCGCAGTCTTTGTGCTTCGACCGGCAGCTGCGGCAGTCCCAGTGCTCCCACCAGATCCACTTGAGGTGGTTCACCTCGAGGATGAAGAGGGCGACGATCCAGAGGAGGGTTTCAGTCTGCGACACGCTCCCTTGGGTATCGGCGGATCGCGCGGCGGGACAATGGGCCGGGCGGCTCAACTTGCGGCGCCCTCGGTCCTAGCGCGAACTCCGTGCGAGATCGAAACGGGGCAAAGCGGCCCTCGGAGGAGCCGCTCCGCCCCGAGCTGACGGCCGCGCTACTGCACGCCGCTGCGACGGCCGAGGCCGCCGGTGAACAGGCTGATCACCCAGAGCAGCGCCACGATGACGGCGGCGACGAACAGCCAGTGGATCACGAAGCCGCCGGCAAACAAGGCCAGCGCGAGAATGAGCACCACAACGAGCAGCATGTGAGTATTCGCCTCCTTCTCCGCCCACACGGGCTGGATCGGTCAAGGAGACAACGGCGAAACGCGCCGCGTGGTTACGGCGGGTTACGCGGGGCCTGACGGTGGAATCAGAACATATGACGTCCTTCGATTTTTCTCACGAAGATCTCGAGCGCGCGGCGCGGTATCACCGGGCGCGATATGTGGCGTTCGGCGCGGGGGGCGGGCTCGCGGCCGCCGTCTACGCCGTGCTCGCGTGGGCGCCCGTCGGCCGCGGACTCTGGGGTTTCGTGGACGGGCTGGGTTGGGCCGGATCAGCCGCCGCGTGGGCGGCGGGCGTCGTCGTCGTGGCCGACCTCGTGCAGCTGCCGCTCGCGTACTGGCTGGGCCACACGCGCGAGCGCGCCTGGGGCTTCTCGCGGCAGACGACGAGCGGCTGGCTCGCCGACCGGGCCAAGGGGCTCGCGGTGAGCATCCTCGTCACCGCCGCAGCCTGGACCGCCACGGTCGGGCTCGCCCGCGCATTTCCCGGGTGGTGGCCGGTCGCCGCCGGCCTGGCGCTCGCGGCGGGAGTGCTCGTCGCCTCGTTCGTGGCGCCCGTCGTCCTGGAGCCGCTCTTCAACCGCTTCCGGCCGCTCGAGGACGAGCAGCTCGCAGCCGAGCTGCGCGCGCTCGGCGAGCAGGCCGGCGTGCCGGTACGCCACGTGCTCGTCGCCGGCGCGAGCCGCCGCACGACGAAGGTGAACGCGTACGTGTCGGGCTTCGCCGGGACGCGCAGGGTCGTGCTCTTCGACACGTTGCTCGCGGCGGCAGGAGCTCCCGAGGTGAAGCTGATCGTGGCGCACGAGCTCGGGCACCAGCGCGAACGGCACGTGCTCAAGGCCACGTTCCTCGCGATGCTCAGCGCGGTCGTCGCCGTGCTCATTCTGTGGTTGGTGCTCGGTACGCGCGTCGCGTCGCCGCGCGAGCTGCCGCAGGCGCTGCTCCTCTTCACCGTGCTCGAGCTCGTCGGTCTCGCGCCGGCCGCCGCGATCTCGCGCCGCTGGGAGCGCCGGGCGGACCGGTGCTCGCTCGAGCTGACCGGCGATCTCGAGGCCTTCGAGCGGGCGCACATCGAGCTCGCGCGCAAGAACCTCTCCGATCTCGCCCCGCCCCGCGTCGTCTACCTGCTGCTCTTCAGCCACCCGACACCGCCCGAGCGTCTGGCGCTGGGGCGCGCGTGGGCGGCCGGCTCGTAGGCTGCAGCATGCATCTTCACTCCCACGGTCCGGGGCACGCGCACGATCACGGCCGGGTGAAGGACCGGCGCGCGCTTGCGATCGCGCTCGCGCTGATCGTCGCCTTCATGGCTGCCGAGGTCGCCGCGGGTATCGCCGCCGGCTCGCTCGCACTACTCGCGGACGCCGGGCACATGCTCACGGACGCGGCCGCGCTCGCCGCTGCACTCGTTGCGTTGCGTCTTGCGTCCCGTCCCGCGCACGGGCCGTGGACGTTCGGCTTCGGCCGGGCCGAGATCCTCGCGGCACAGGCGAACGGGATCGCGCTCCTGCTCCTGGGAATCTGGATCGTCTACTCCGCCGCGCGGCGCCTTGCAGATCCGCCGGTCGTGCACGGCGGCATCGTGCTCGTCGTCGCGCTCGTCGGTGTCGCGTTCAACCTCGCCGCCACGCTCGTGCTCGGGCGTGCCGACCGCTCGAGCCTCAACGTGCAGGGCGCGTTCCTCCACGTCGCGACCGATCTCGCGGCGTTCGTCGGCACGGCGCTCGCGGGCGGCCTCGTCCTCCTCACGGGGTGGAACCGCTTCGACCCGATCGCCGGCCTGCTCGTGGCTGCGCTGATGGTGCGCTCGAGCTGGTCGCTGATCCGTGAGTCGGGCCGCATCTTCCTCGAGGCCTCGCCGGCCGGGATCGACCCGGACGACGTCGCACGCGCACTCGTCGAGGACCCGGACGTCGCGGAGGTGCACGACCTACACGTCTGGACCGTGACGAGCGGCTTTCCCGCGCTCGCCGCACACGTCCTCGTCGCGCCGGGCGTCGACTGCCACGACGCGAGGCGCAGGCTCCAGCGCCTGCTCGAGGAGCGTTTCGGCCTCCACCACTCGACGCTTCAGGTCGACCATCTCGCTCGGCGCTCGCAGGACGTGGCACTCGGAATGCGTGACCGTTAGTGGTCTGACCGGTGACGTTCGCCAGACCGGGCAACGTCACCGGCCAAACCACTAGCATCGATCTCGTGGCGGCCCTCGATCTCAGCGGCAAGACGGCGATCGTGACCGGCGCATCGTCGGGCATCGGCCGGGCCACCGCGCGCGCCCTCGCCGCCGCGGGCGTCCGTGTCGCAGGCGGCGCACGCCGGGTGGAGCGGCTCGAGACCGAGATCGCGCTCGAGCTCGACGTCACCGACCCCGAGAGCAGCGCACATTTCGTCGCCGCGGCCCTCGAGCAGCTCGGACGCCTCGACATCCTCTTCAACAACGCGGGCCTTGCGCTCGGCCGCGCGCCGTTCGACGAGTCGAGCGAGGACGACGAGGAGCGCGTCTTCGGCACGAACGTGAACGGGCTCGTGCGCATGACACGCCTCTGCCTGCCGCATTTCCGCGACTGGGGTCACATCGTGAACATGGGCTCCGTCGCGGGACGCCAGGCGTACCCGGGCGGCGCCACCTACATCGCGGCGAAGTTCGCAGAGCGCGGCTTCACCTACGCCCTACGCGAAGACCTGCTCGGCCGGCCGATCCGCATCACGACCGTCGACGCCGGTATGGTCGTCACCGAGTTCTCACTCGTGCGCTTCAAGGGCGATGCCCAGCTGGCCGCCTCGGTGTACGAGGGCATCGACGCGATGGCGGCGGAGGACGTCGCCGACTGTGTGATGTTTGCGCTGACGCGTCCCTGGCACGTGAACGTCGACGAGATCGTCGTCAAGGCGCGCAACCAGGCGTCGGGCGGACGGATCCTGCGCGAGCCATAGCGCCGCCCCCATGACACAGCAGACGATCCTCGAGGGCTCCACCTTTTGCATCAGCGACGAGCTCGGCGACGTGCGCGACACGACGCACGGGCTCTTTGCCGACGACACCCGTTTTCTCTCGCGGCTCGAGTTGACGATCGACGGCAAGCGGCCCATGCTGCTCTCCTCCGGGACCGTCGAGTACTTCTCCGCCGCGTACTTTCTCCGCAACCCGCTCACGGAGCGCCTGCCGCTCGACTCGGTGCTGATCAGGCGCGAGCGCTTCGTCGGCGACGGGATGCAGGATCACATCCAGCTGACGAACGAGACGACGGAAACGCTCGAGCTCCGGCTCGAGCTGGCGGTGGCTGCGGACTTCGCCGACATCATCTCGGTCAAGGCGTGGGACTTCGCGCTCGGCGACCCGACGCACGCGAAGCCGCTGCCGGGCCCTGTTGCAGCCGAGTACGACGAGCGGAACAACCAGTTGGTGCTCGTCGACCCCGACGGGTTCGGCCAGACGCAGGTGATCTTCTCCGAGCGCGGCGACTTGAACGGGACCGGGGTCGGCTACGACATCACGCTCGCGCCGCGAGAGACGTGGTCGTTGCGCGTCGACGTCGGTCTTGGCACGGACGGCGAGCCCGGGCGTGCGCCGCAGGTTGTCGAGCGCCACTTCGGCGAGGAGCGCGCGCGTGTCGGCGAGTCGGTCGCCGCCTGGCAGCTGCAGGTCCCGCAGATCCGCGCTTCGTGGAACGACCTGCGCCAGACGTTCGGGCAGTCGGTGAACGACCTCGCGGCGCTGCGCATGCGCACGGCGGACGACGCCGGCCGCGGCAAGCTTCCGGCCGCGGGTATGCCGTGGTTCATGACGGTCTTCGGACGCGACACGGTGATCACGTGCCTGCAGACGCTGCTCTTCGGTCCCGAGCTCGCACGCTCAGCAGTGCGGGAACTCGCGGCGCTTCAGGCGACCACGGATGATCCGTCGCGCGACGCAGAGCCGGGGAAGATCGTGCACGAGGTACGCCGGGGGAAGTGTGCGACGAAATGGTTCGACCGCTACTACGGCACCGCCGACGCGACGCCGCTCTTCCTGATCCTTCTGTCCGAGACCTGGCGTTGGACTGACGACACCGAGCTCGTGCTCGAGCTGCACGAGCCGGCCCTCGCCGCGCTTCGCTGGATCGACGAGTACGGCGATCGCGACGGGGACGGCTTCGTCGAGTACGGGCGCCGCACCGAGCGAGGGCTCGACAACCAGTCGTGGAAGGACTCCGACGACTCGCAGCGCTTCCACGACGGCCGGTTCGCGCAGGTGCCGATCGCCCCGTGCGAGGTGCAGGGCTACGTCTACGACGCGAAGCTGCGCATGGCTGAGCTGGCCCGTGAGGTCTGGCGCGACCACGCGCTCTCAGACCGGCTCGAGGGCGATGCCGAACGGCTGCGCGCGCGCTTCGACGAGGCGTACTGGGTCGACGAGCGCGGCGGCTACTACGCGCTCGCGCTCGACGCCGAGAAGAACCGCGTCGACTCGCTCTGCTCGAACATCGGTCATCTCCTGTGGAGCGGCATCGTTCCGCCCGCGCGCGTCGACGCCGTCGTCGACGCCCTGATGGGCGACGACCTGTGGTCGGGCTGGGGCGTACGCACGATGTCTCGTGCCGAGGCCGCGTACAGCCCGCTCAGCTACCACAATGGCACCGTGTGGCCGCACGACAACTCGCTGATCGCCTGGGGGCTCGCGCGGCACGAGCGCTGGCCGGAGACGCATCGCATCGTGCGCTCGATGCTGGACGCCGCAGGCCCATTCAGCTACCAGCTGCCCGAGGTCTTCGCCGGGCTCTCGCGCGCCCACTCGCCGTTCCCGATCGCCTACCCGACCGCGGCGCGGCCACAGGCCTGGGCGGCGGGCACGCCGGTGCTGCTGCTCCAGCTCCTGCTCGGCATCCGGCCCAACCGGCGGCGGCAGGTGATCGAGACGGTCGCGCCGCCCGAGCTCCCGGCGTGGACGGGCGACGTGCGGCTCTCCGGTGTGCGGGCGTTCGGCCGCGTCTGGGACGTGCGGCTCGAGCACGGCGACGTGAGCGTGACCGAGGCGTGAGGGTCGCCGTCCTCAGCCCGGTGTGGTTCCCGGTGCCGCCGACCGGCTACGGCGGCATCGAGTGGGTCGTGTCGCTGCTCGCCGACGGGCTCGTCGACGCCGGCCACGAGGTGACGCTGTTTGCGTCGGGCGATTCGCGCACGAAGGCCGAGCTCGCCTGGGTGTATGAGATCGCGCCGAGCGCCGACATCGGGCGGGCGCAGGTGGAGGTGCGTCATGCTCTCTCGTGCTTCGAGCGCGCGGACGACTTCGACGTGATCAGCGACCACTCGGGCCCGCCCGCCGCGGTGATCGGCGGCGCTGTGAAGACGCCGACGGTACACACCGTGCACGGGCCGCTGCTCGGCGAGCCCGGCGAGTTCTACGAGCAGATCGCGCGGGTCGCGCCGCGCACCGGGCTCATCTCCATCTCGATGAACCAGCGCAAGCCGCACCCCGGTCTGCCCTGGATCGCGAACGTGCCGAACGCGCTCGACTTCTCCTTCTACCCGGTGCAGCCGCGCCGCGGCGACTACCTGCTCTTCCTCGGCCGCATGAACGCGGACAAGGGCGCGCACCGCGCCGTCGCGGTTGCGATGGAGACGGGCCTGCCCCTGAAGATCGCGGGCAAGTTGCGCGAGCCCGCGGAGGAGGAGTACTTCAAGGAGTTCGTCGAGCCGCACCTTCGCGCCGGCCACATCGAATACCTCGGCGAGGTCACGCACGGCGAGAAGGTCGAGCTGCTGCAGAACGCGCGCGCGACCCTTTTTCCGATCGAATGGGAGGAGCCGTTCGGCCTGGTGATGATCGAGTCGATGGCGTGCGGCACACCGGTGATCGCGACGCGCTGGGGCGCGGTGCCCGAAGTGATCGAGGACGGTCGCAGCGGGATCATCGTCGACGACTATCGCGAGATGGCGGGCGCGCTCGGCGCGGCGGACGCGCTCGAGCCGCTCGACCTGCGGCGCGCGGCCGAGGAGCGGTTCTCGAGGGAACGGATGGTCGGCGACTACCTCAGCGCGTTCGAAGCGGCGATCGCCGCGTCGTAGGTTCAGACCGGGCGCGGCCAGGCGTGCCAGCGCTCCGGCTGCACCCAGGCGCTGAACCGCGGGCGGTCGCGCTTGCGGTACGGCTTCCCGGTGTACCGGAGCGAGAGCCGGTCGATGTCGCGGAGCTCGACGTCCTCTTCGATCGAGACGACCATTCCCATCAGCGTGACGTGGTGGTACCAGTTGCCGTCCTCGAGCACGGTGAGCGACACGTGCGGGTTCGCGCGGAGGTAGCCGAGGCGCACTCGCGTGTCCTCCATGTTCAGGAGTACGCGTCCGTCCTCCCAGTCGTACCAGGTGGCCGCCGTGTGCGGCGAGCCGTCGGGCCGTACGGTGCCGACGACGGCGGGGTGCGGCTGCGCGAGGAACGCGGCAACCTCCTGCGGGACGGGGACGCGCGGCATTACGCGAACCCTACGGGGCCGGAGCCATGTCGGCGTGCTTGTCGGCCCAGCGCTTGAGCCCCTGGTACGACTGCCAGAACGGCATCGCGAGGTCCCAGATGTCGACCGGCTCGCCCGCGTCTGCGAGCTTGGTGCGGCAATACGCGATGAACTCGTCCTCGCTTGCGCCGCCGAGGACGAACTCCGCCCAGTCGAGGAGGCCGAGCCGCAGCTCGGCGAGATGCCGCACGGGGTCGTCGGCGACGCCGAAGTGGATGAGCGCGAGCCGCTCCGGGCCGCGGCGCTCGATCTCGTCGAGCGTCCGCTCCCACGCCTCGACGTCGATGTCCGGCGGCGGGGTCGGCGGCATCACGTAGCGGCCGGGCTGGATGCGCACGCCGGCCGCGTCGCCCGCATACAGCGTGCCGTCCCGGTCGAGATAGGAGACGTGGTGCGAGGCGTGCCCGGGCGTCGGGAAGCAGTCGAGCCCGACGACGCGGTCGCCGACGACGTGCACGTTCTCCCTGGGCACCGGCGCGAGCTCGCCCCAGAGCGCGTCGAACGTGTCGCCGTACAGGCGACGTGCGCTGCGCTCGAGACGTTCGGGCTCGACGAGGTGCGGCGCACCGATCTCGGAGACGTGCACCTGGAGCGCCGGGTGCTCGCGCACGAGCACGCCGGCCGCGCCCGCGTGATCGAGGTGGATGTGGCTGAGCAGCAGGTGGCGGACGTCGGTCAGCTGCAGGCCGCGCTCCGCGAGGTTGGTTCTGAGCGTCTCGACGGTCGAGGCGGGCCCGCAGTCGAAGAGTGCGGGGCCGTCGTCGGTGTCGAGGAGGTAGCAGGCGACCGAGCGCCGGACGCCCGCATGCAGGAGGTCGATCGGCAGGAGGTCGATCGGCTCGGGCGCAGGCACGAGCCTGATCCTACGCGCCGCCCCCGAGAGGGAGGGCGGCCGGGACGAGCGCGTCCTCGAGATCGAGGATCAGGTCGTCGCACGACTCGATCCCGACCGACAACCGTACGAGATTGCCCGGCGCAGCGAACGGCGCGTCTGCGGTCGATGCGTGCGTCATGCGCGCCGGCACCTCGATCAGGCTCTCGACGCCGCCGAGCGACTCCGCGAGCTGGAAGAGCTTCGTGCGGGCGACGAGCGCGACAGCCTCCTCCTCCGACTCGGCGAGGAACGAGACC
>DATCOE010000046.1:0-27730 GCA_036564885.1 Gaiellaceae bacterium
TCCGCGGCGATGCCGTCGCGCGGCGAGCTGCTGATGTACGAGGAGCACCCGGTCGCGGAATGCGTCGACCGGCTGCTGCACTGGCACCACGACTACTTCGACGAGTCGCTGCCGGGCGAGCGGCTGTGGCGGCTCGGGCAGGTCGTGACCGCGGTCGGCCGCGGCGGGATGAAGGTCGAGGCGCTCGAGGAATACCCGGGCGACGCCGCGTGGCGCCGGCACGACCGCCGCGTGCCGGGCAGCTTCCTGCTCTACGCGCGCCGCGAGACGTAGAAACGTCCGGCATCAATCAGCTAGGCCAGCCGGTCGAGCGCCTCTTCGAGCTCGTCGTCGCCGATCGTCAGCGGCGGGGTGGCCTGGATGAGCGACCCGTCGAGCCCGGCGGGGACGACGAGCACGCGGCGGCGGAGCGCCTCGTCCGCATCGCCCGCCCGCGCCCGCAGTAGGCCGCACCCGTGCCAGCCGGCCTGCTCGAAGCGCTCGCCGGCCGCGACGACCCGGTCGAGCAGGCCCGGCAGCTCGTCGAGCAGGACGAGGGCAGCGGCGCAGGCGAGCGGGCTGCCGACGTCGGTGTGCGTGTAGACGTCCTCCGGGCCGAGCTGCCAGAGCTCCTCGAGCCCGTCGCGGTAGAAGAGCGCCGCGGAGAGCGGGAGGCCGCCGCCGAGCGCCTTGCCGATGCAGAGCACGTCGGCGACGCCGTCGCCCGGATAGAGCTCGCCGATGCGGCCGAGCCCGGCGTAGGTCGAGTCGATGACGAGCAGCGCGCCGGCGTCGTCGCACCGTCGCCGCAACGTCTGAAGGAACTCGGGCGGCGGCACGCGCGAGCCGGCGCGACCCTGCACCGGCTCGACGATCACGCACGCTCGAAGCCGGTCGCGGCCAGCGCGAGCAGCCCGGTGCCGTGGTACGCCCCCTCGAACGCGACGATGCCGGGGCGGCCCGTCGCGAGCAGCGCGGTGCGCAACGCGATCTCGACCGCGTCCTCGCCCGTGACACCGAGCTTGGACGGACGCGGCAGCCCTGTGCTTTCGCCCAGATCATCGGGCCTTGGCCCAGATCATGTGCCGCGGCCGAACACGCGCCCGACGGTCGCGCGCGCGATCGTGCCCGCCATGGCCGGGTTCTCCTGGAGCCGGCGCAGCGAGTACGCATACCACCGCTCCCCGAAGGGCACGTATACGCGCAGCCGGTGGCCGGCCGCGACGAGCTCGCTCGCGCGCTGTTCGCGCACGCCGAGTAGCGTCTGGAGCTCGTAGTCGTCGCGCTCGAGACCGCGCTCGCCGACCATGCGCAGCGCTTGCCCGATCAGCCACTCGTCGTGCGTTGCGACGCCGACGTAGGCGTGTGCGTCGAATAGCGCGTCGAGGCAGCGGACGAAGTTGGCGCGGATCGCGTCGGCGTCGGTGAATGCGATCGGCGGCGGCTCGACGTAGATGCCCTTGCAGAGCCGCACGTTGGGTCGCAGGTCGGCGAGCGCGTGAATGTCGTCGAGCGTGCGGCGGAGGTGCGCCTGGAGGACGACGCCGAGGTTCTCGTGGCCGGCCTCACGCAGCTCGCGATAGAGCCGCAGCGTGTCGTCGGTCGTCGACGCGTCCTCCATGTCGATGCGCACGAAGTTGCGATCCTCCGCGGCCTGCCGCACGACGTCCTCGAGGTTCGCGCGGCACGTGCCATACGAGAGCCCGAGCCCGAGCGCGGTGAGCTTGACACTGACGTTTGCGTCGAGGCGCTCGCGCTCGACCTCGTCGAAGACGTCGCGGTAGGCCTGAGCGATCGCGCGTGCCTCCGCTTCGCGAGTGACCTCCTCGCCGAGCACGTCGATCGTCGCCAGCTTCCCCTCGGCGTTCGCCTGCTTCACGACGCGGACCGCGTCGGCGAGCGTCGCACCGGCGATGTAGGGCGCGGAGAACATCTGCACGACCGGCCGCGGAACGGCGGGCAGCAGACGGACAATGGCTCGGTCGAGCAGCGTCACGGGCGGTGCGATTGTAGGCGTCCGGTCAGGTGACGTTGCCGCGCCTCTGGGTCGCGAGCACCAAGCGATGCAAGGACGCAGGGAGAACTCAGAGCGGGGTTCCTCTGGGTTTGACCGAGGACGCGGCAGCGCGCAGCGTGATCGCGGGTCAGAGGCCCGGATGACGTTGCCTGATCGGGCGCAAGGTGGTTAGGTCTCGCGCATGAAGCCCTGGCGTGCGGCGCTGACGAGCGCCACCGCCTCGGGGAAGAGCAGCCGCATGGCGTCGCGGAGCGCGATCGCCTGCTCGTCGACGCCGCCCTGGGGCTGCATCTGGGCGAGCGCGGCGGCCGTCAGCTCGACGGCCGTGTTCAGCGTCAGCGTCGCGAACTGCTCTCGCTGCGCCTCCTGCACGCTCTCCGCCTGCTGCTCGGCGAACTCGCGCAGGCCCCGCATCAGGTCCTCGGGGTCGCCGCCGAAGGGAAATCCGAATCCGCCGCCGCCGCCTTCCATGCTCTCAGTGTAAGTGAGCGGGCCTAGGCGAGGGGCCCCTTGTACCGCCGCTCGACCTCGGCCGCGAGCTCCTCGACCGCGGGCATCGACTGCTGGAGCGCGGCTGCGAACGGCGAGGCGGAGTCCTCGCCGAGCGTGTGCTCGAGCCGGCGCGAGGCGACGCCGAGCGCGTCGAGATAGGCGGTCGTGGCGAGGCGCGGCTCGGGCTGGAGTGTCTGCTCGAGCTCGAGCGCCGCCTGCTCCGCCTCCTCGATCCCTTCCGGGGCCTCGCGCTCGCGCAGGTCGGCCAGGGTGGCTCGAAGCTCGGCCAGGTCGCCGCCGCCCGCCGTCTCGTCCGCGACCTCGCACAGCGCCGCGAGCGATGCGGCGTCGTGAACGATGCGGCGGCTCTCGACCGGCGCGCCGAGATCGTCGAGCGCGAGCCACGTGTGCTCGCCGTCCTCCGACTCGTACGCGCAGAGATACACGCGGCCTGCGCCGAGCGGCTCGGCGGCGAGAATGCCCGTGACGCGCTCGCCGGACGCCGCGAACGACGCCGCGGCGACGGCGATGCGCTCCAGATCCTCGCTCAGCGCCACGTGTCCCTCATCGACGGGCCAGCATAAACTCGGTGGCCTTGACCGCCTCTACGAGGACACAGCATGCCCGGGAGCTCTTCGCGCCGCTCGGCTCGACGTACGACCGATACGCGCGGCTGCTCTCGTTCGGGCAGGATCCACGCTGGCGCGCGTTCCTCGTCTCGCGGATCCCAGCGGAGGCGACGCGGGTGCTCGACGTCGCGAGCGGGACGGCCGCCGTCTCGATCGCGCTCGCACGGGCGGCTCCCGGACGGACGATCGTCGGCGTCGACCAGAGCACCGAGATGCTCGCTGCGGGACGCGCCCGCGTCGAGCGTGCGGGCCTCGGCTCGCGGATCGAGCTGCGCGAGGGGCGCGCCGAGGCGCTGCCGTTCGCCGACGCGGCGTTCGACGCGCTCACGTTTACGTATCTCCTGCGCTACGTCGACGATCCCGCGGCGACGCTGCGCGAGCTCGCACGCGTCGTGAAGCCTGGCGGAACGGTCGCGATGCAGGAGTTCGGCCTGCCCCGCGGCCTCTGGCGGCCGCTCTGGGAGCTCTACGTGCGCGTCGGGCTGCCGCTCGCGGGCGCGGTCGTCTCGCCCGGCTGGCACGAGGTCGGGAGCTTCCTCGGCCCGAGCATCCGCGGCTTCTATGAGCAGCTGCCGCTCGACGCGCTGCTCGACCTCTGGCGCGACGCCGGCATCGCAGACGTCCGCTGCCGGCGCCTCAGCGTCGGCGGCGGAGTCGTCGTCTGGGGCACGCGAGCGTGAGCGGCGCGGCCCGTCCGGCGTTCTACGCGCTGCGACCGGGCGGCTGGCGCGATTACGTGACGCTGCTGCACCCGCCGTACACGCTCTGGCATCTCTCGTACGTCGCGCTCGGCGCCGCGCTCGCGCCGCGCATGCAGTGGGGGCTGCTCGGCTGGACGACGCTCTCGTTCCTGCTCGCGATGGGCGTAGGCGCACACGCACTCGACGAGCTGCAGGGACGCCCGCTGCGCACGCGGATCCCCGACGCGGTGCTCCTCGGGCTCGCCGTCGTCTCGATCGCCGCCGCCTGCGCGATCGGCGTGCTCGTCGCGACCCGGTCGACGCTCTGGCTCCTGGCGTTCGTCGTGTTCGGCGGTGTCGTCGTCGTCGCCTACAACCTCGAGCTGCTCGGCGGTGCGCTGCACACCGACGCCTGGTTCGCCGCAACCTGGGGCGCCTTCCCAGTGCTGGCGGCGTACTTCGCCTCCGCCGAGCGCATCCGCGCCGAGGCGGTCGCGGCGGCCGCCTTCGCCTTCCTCGTCAGCCTCGCGCAGCGGCGCCTCTCGACCGCGGTGCGGCAGGTGCGGCGCGCCGGTGGGGTGCTCCCGGCCGACGCCGAGCTGCTGCTGGCGGCGCCCGAGACCGCGCTGCGGCTGCTCTCCGCCGCGCTTCCCGCCCTGGCGGGCGCCGTGCTGCTCATGCGCGTCGGCTGAGGCGCCCCGTACCATGCAGCCGGTGTCCCTGACGACCGTGTTCGAGATCGCCGCCGCCGCAGGCGTCGTCCTCGCGGCACTCACGCTTGCGGCCGGCGCCTCACGGGCCGTCGGGAGGCTCGTGCTCGGCCTCCTCGCCGCGCTCGTCTCGGCAGGTGCCGTCGCAGCCTGGGTCTACGTCGCGTTGCGACAGGAGCGCAACCTCGCCCTCTCAGCCGCCACCCTCACCGGGTGCGCGATCGCCGCGTGGGCCTCGCTGCTGCTGCGCAATGCGCTGCGCCGGGCGGGGACGATCGACGAGCACCTGATCGACGCGCAGGCGAAGCTGCGCGCGCTCGTCGAGCGGGAGGCGACAGACCGCGCCGAAGAGCTCGAGCGAACGCTCGCTCGTGCCCGGGCCGACTCGGTCTCGCTGCTGGTGGAGGAAGAGCGCAAGATCGCGGAGGAGCGCCGCACCGAGTTCGCCGACCGCGAGCGGGACGTCGCCGCGTCGCTGGCCGCGTCGCTCACGTCGACGCAGATGCAGGTCGAGCAGCGCCTCACGTCGTGGGCGCAGGATCTCGACCGTGCGGCCGAGACGACCAAGGCGCGCATCGGCGAGCTCGCCCAGCACCAGAAGCGCCTGCTCGCCGACGTCGAGGCGCAGCTGGCCGCCGACGCCGACCGGGTCGCAGCCGAGAGCGAAGACCAGCGCGCCGCGCTCGCGCGCATGCGCGCGGAACTGGAGAAGGCGCTCGAGGAAGCGCTCGCGGTGGCGCGTGCAGAGCTCGACACGCACGCGGCCGACCGGCGGCGCGCGCTGCACGAGCTCGACGAGCGCCTGCGCAGGCGCGAGAAGGAGATGCTCGAGCGCATCCAACGCGAGGAGCTCGAGGCCGCGCAGCGCATCCGAGCCAGCTTCGAAGACGTACAGCGCCGCCAGATCGAGCAGATGGAGCGGATCGTGCAGCGCGCGACGACGACGTACTCCGACGAAGCTGCGGCGCAGATGGACGCACTCGTGAAGTCAGGCCGCGAGCATGCAGCGCAGCGGCTCTCGCGCGAGCTCGACCGCTCGGTCGAGGTGTTCGCACGCGAGGCGGAGGCCGTGCTCGCCGAGCGGCTCGCGCACGTCGGCGACGCCGGCGCGCAGCGGCTCGAGCGAAGGCTCACCGACGCGACGACCGCGCTCGAGCGGCAGCGCGACGAATGGATGGGCGCGCTCGACGGCCGCGTCGCCGAGTTCGAGGCCGACGTACGCAGGCGGCTCGAGGATCTCGGCGCCGACGCCGAGGCAGAGCGCGCGGTGCTCGAGGCGCGCCTGCAGGAGCTCGTCCGCCGCTTCGACGCTACCGGCGCCCTCCGCGGGGCTTCATAGAAGCTTTACCCCAACCGGCCGATTCACACAAACTAATCGGGGAAGGGTTCGTCATAGGAACCACGAACCACTGGAGCCATGAGCGAGATGACCGAGATCACACTTCCCGAGACCAGCGAAAGCTCGAAAGTCGAGAGCTGGCGGCTCCATGTGCTGATCGAAGCCGGCTATCCCCTCGCGCTCGCCGAGCGCCTCGCATGCAGCGAAGCCGATCTGCATCTCGCCGTCGAGCTCGTCCGCAGCCGCGGCTGCGCGCACGAGACGGCCGCAGAGATCCTCCTCTAGCGCCTGTCTGACCTCGGGCTCCCGCGCCGTTAGGCTGGCGGCGTGAGCAAGGTCGAGCCGCTCCCGTACGACGACCGCACCGTCTACTCGGTCGCCGCCTTCAACAAGGGCGTCGCGCAGTACCTCGGGCGCCTGCCGACGGTCTGGGTCGAGGGCGAGGTGACGGAGCTGCGCCGCCACGCGCGCTGGGCGAGCGTCTTCTTCACGCTCAAGGACCCGGCCGACGGCTCGTCGCTCGGCGTGACGATGCCGCGCGGCCGGTTCGACGGGCTGCACCTCGAGCTCGTCGACGGCGAGCGCGTGCACGTCTACGGGCGCCCGGAGCTCTACGAGCAGCGCGGCGACCTCCGCCTGCGCGCGCTCACGATCGAGCGCTTCGGCGTCGGCGCCCACCTCGCCGCGCTCGAGCGGCTGAAGGCGAAGCTCGCCGCCGAAGGCCTGTTCGCTGCCGACCGGAAGCGCGCGCTGCCGCTGCTGCCGCGCCGGATCGGGCTCGTCACCGGCAACGACGCGGCCGCGAAGCGCGACGTGATCTCGACGATCCAGGCCCGCTTCCCCGCCGCAAACGTCCTCGTGGCGGAGACGTACGTGCAGGGCCCGCGCGCCGCGCTCGGCGTCGTCGCGGCGCTCCGCGCGCTGTGCGAGCAGCCGGACGTCGACGTGATCGTGCTCACGCGCGGCGGCGGCAGCTTCGAGGACCTCCTGCCCTTCAGCGACGAGCGCCTCGTGCGCGCCGTCGCCGAGTGCGCGGTACCGATCGTGTCGGCTGTCGGCCACGAGCAGGACACGCCGCTCTGCGACCTCGCGGCCGACGTGCGCGCGTCGACCCCGACGATGGCCGGCAGGCTCGTCGTGCCGGAGCTGGCTGAGTTGTCGGGAGCGCTCGACCGTGCGCGCGAGTCGCTCGCCCGCTGCGCACGCCGCACGCTCGAGCGCGACGCACAGCGGCTGGAGCGCTCGGCGGAGCGCCTCCGCACCGCTCCCCGCCGGGCGCTCGAACAGGAGAGCCAGCGCGTCGAGCGCGCGCATGAGCGCCTGCGCCGTGCGCCGGCGCTCATGGTCGAGCGCAAGCGGGCGGCGCTCGAGGGAACCGCAGGCAGACTCGTTGCGTTGTCACCAAAGGCAACACTCAACCGAGGCTACGCGATCGTCCGGACGGACTCGCATGTCCTCACCAGCGCAGAAGACATCGCGCTGGGGGCACGCGTCGAGGTCGAGCTCGCCCAAGGCGGGTTCGGTGCGCGCGTCGAGGATGTCCGGCCGTGAGCGCCGAGGAGCGGACGTTCGAGCAGGCGCAGGCCGAGCTCGAGCAGATCGTCGAGCGCCTCGAGCAGGGTCAGGCGTCGCTCGACGAGGCGCTCGCGTTGTGGGAGCGCGGCGAGCAGCTCTACGCGTTCTGCCGCGAGCGGCTCGACAGCGCGCAGGGCAAGGTCGAGGAGCTAGCCCGCCGCGTCGAGCAGTCGCGTCCCGAGCCGCAGGCCTAGCTCGAAGAGATCGCCCGCGGCCCGCGCCGGGTCGCCCGAGAGGGCGATGGTCTCGGCGCCGGGCACGAGCTCCTCGACGATGCCGCCGAAGACGACGCACGGCACGCCCGCGACGCCGCAGCGCAGCACCACCTCCGCGGGAGCCTTGCCCTCGGCGGTGGTCAGGTCGACGCGGCCCTCGCCGGTGACGACGAGCCCGTACGGCCGCGGGTCGAAGCCGGCGAGCTCGAGCACCGCCGCGGCGCCGGGCACGAGCTCGGCGCCGAGCGAGGCGAGCGCGGCGCCGAGGCCGCCGGCGGCGCCGGCTCCCGGCAGCTCGGCGTAGGGCGCGAGGTCGGCCCGCGCGCGCAGCCGCCGTTCGAGCTCGGCGACCTGCCGGGGCGTCGCCCCCTTCTGCGGACCGAAGAGCCGCGGCGCGTCGTAGAGCGTCGTCTGCACGTCGCAGAGCACGGTCGTCGACGCAGGCAGCCTGTCGAGCACCTCGAGCATCCCGTCCCCGCCGTCCATCGTCGCGGTGCCGCCGATGCCGATCACGAGCGGCCCGGCCGGCTGGAGCTGCGCGATCAGCTCGCCGAGGCCGCGGCTCGACGCGTGCATGACGTCGTGCCCGCCTGGGTCGAACGGGATCACCTGCGCTGCCTCGACGACGACGCCGTGGTCGCGCCGCCCGACGCGCGCCGTGCGCGGGCGGCCGAACGCGTCGTGCACCGGCCGGTCGTCCCACTCGTCGCAGAGTGCGTCGATCGTGCCCTCGCCCCCGTCGGCCAGCGGCAGCTGGTCGCACTCGACGCCGACATGGGCGAACCCGTCCTCGAGCGCGGCCGCCGCGTCACGCGCGGCGAGCACGCCCTTGAGGCTAGCCGGGGCCGCGAGCGCTCGCGGCGCCGGCATCCGGCTCGCTCCCCTCGATCTCATCGTCGCCGCCGGCATCTGCTTGCCTGGCGTTCGGCATCACCCGGAGCATCGTCATCGAGAGCCCTTCGCGCGCGAGGAAGAGCACGCCGACGCCGATGCCGACCGACGCCTCGATCGCCTGGAGCCCGAAGCCGTACGCGATGCCACGGCCGTACGCGACGCCGTAGCCCGCGAGCGCAGAGGCGATCGCGACCTGCACGAGGCCGACGTTGCCGGGCCAGAACGGAAAGATCGTCACGACGTTCATCAGCAGCAGCACGACGCCGGCGGCCGGGAGCGGCGAGTGGATGTCGAACGCGCGCATCGCGGTCCACACGGCGAGGAGCTGGCAGATCCAACCGAGGATCTGGAAGACGATCGCGCCGGCGGCGCCGACCGGCGAGCGCATCACGCCGAGGCCCTGCCGAGCCATCGCGATGAGCCGTTGCGCGCGCCCACGGCCTTCGAGCGCCACCACCTCGTGGGGGCGGCGCGCACTGACGAACGCGAATGCGAAGAGTGCGATGCCGACGCAGATCGCGGCGATGAGACTCGCCCTCGCCGACGTGGGGATGTTCGCTGTCGCCACGACGTAGAGCACGAGCAGCACCACCGGGACGACGTCGAAGACGCGATGCGCGAAGACGGTGCCGACAAGCGTCGCCCACGCGCCCTTGCGCTCGGGCATCTTGCGCGTGAGCACGGCGACGCGCGCGAGCTCGCCGATCCGGCCCGGCAGCACCGCGTTCGCGAAGAGCCCGACGGAGAAGGCCGAGAACACGAGCGGCGGCCCGGGATGCGGCGGCTTCATCGCCGAGCGGATCACCGTCGTCCAAGCCAGCGCGCGCACAACAACGGAAACAAGGTTGAGCGCGATCGCGACGACGACCCACTGCCACTGGACCGAGGCGAACGCCTTGCCGATCGCGGTGAAGCTCGGCCCGCGCCAGATGAGCAGCCCCGCGATCACGGCGAGGAGCGGAAGCCCGAGCGCGGCCCTCCACACGGCGCTCTTCGGCAAGCGGATGCGCGACAGCTTCACGAGGCCGCCGCCGCCGGGGCCTGCACCTCGGCGAGCGCCGATTCGTACGTCGCGATCAGCCGCCGCGCGATCGCGTCCCACGAGTAGAGCTCCTGCGCGAGGACGCGCCCCGCGGCGCCCATCGCCCGGCGTCTGGGCTCGTCGGCGAGCAGCGCCTCGACCGCCTCGACGAGCGCAGCTCCGTCACCGGGCGGGAACGAGAGGCAGGTCTCGGGCGTCATCACGTCGCGGTACCCCGGGATGTCGGACGCTATGACCGGCGTGGCGCAGGCGAGCGCGCGCGTCAGCACCATCCCGAAGCTCTCACCGCCGAGCGACGGGGCGACGAGCGCCTTCGCCGCGAGCAGCTCCTCGGTGAAACGTTCCTGATCGAGGAAGCCGAGCACCTCGATGCCGTCGTGAACGCGCAGCCGCGTCATCAGCAGCCGGACGCGCAGCGGGTCGGCGCCGATGATCCGGAGGCTCAAGCCGGTGCGGCGCCGGATCTCGGGCCACGCCTCGAGCAGCACGTGGAGGCCCTTGCGCTGCTCGTGGCGGCCGGCGAAGACGATGCGGTGCTCGCGGCCGTCGGGATCGGCGCCGGCGGGGATGAGCACGCCGTTCGGGATGATCTCGTAGTCGCCGGGCAGCCAGCTGTTCGCCGTCTCGCGGGCCAGCTCGGAGACGGCGATGCGGCGGTCGATCCGGTCGGCGAGGAAGCCCCACACCGGTGTCGCGATCTTCATCCAGCCCAGGTCGCCGCTCGCGTGGAAGGTGCCGACGATCGGGCCAGGGTACGACGCGAGCGCGGCGATGCACGGGATCGGCGTCATCGGCTCGTGCAGGTGCAGGAGGTCGAAGCGCTCGCGCTCGAGCGTCCGGCGGATCCGGAAGATCGAGCGCGGGCTGAGGATGATGTTCGGCAGCGACCCGTTGGCCGGGACGATCACCGAGCGGCCGATCGGGATCACGTCGGGCGGCGGATTGCCGTGACGGCCGTGCCTCGGGTGGAGCACGCGCGTGAACTGCCCGGGCGGGTCGTTGCCCATTAGCGTCTTCACCTCGAGGCCCTGGGCGCGCAGTGCCTCCGACTGGAGCTCCGCGTGCTCGACGACGGCGCCCCAGAACGACCACGAGTACGGCACGATGATCCCGACCTTCATCAGGGCCATTATCGTCGGCCAGCGGTGCGTGTCCGCTCACCACACGATCGGGAGATCCTTCGCCTGGCACTGCCGGCCCTCGGGGCGCTCGCCGCCGAGCCCCTCTACGTGCTCGTGGACACGGCGATCGTCGGCCATCTGGGGCGCCCGCAGCTGGCCGCGCTCGGTCTCGCCGGGGTCGTGCTCTCGACCGCCTTCACGATCTTCAACTTCCTCGCCTACGGGACGACGGCGGTGGTGGCGCGCGCCTCGGGGGCAAACCAGCACGAGCGGGCGGCGCGGCTGGCGGCCCAGGCGCTGTGGGCGTCGCTCGCCATCGGCGTCGTGCTGCTCGTCGTGCTGGAGACGCTCGCAGGACCGCTGCTGCACGCCCTCGGCGCGCACGGGCAGTCGGGGCACTACGCGCTCGTCTACTTCCGGATCGCCGCCGTCGGCCTGCCGGCCGCGCTCGTCGCGCTCGCAGGGCAGGGCTACCTGCGCGGCATCTCGAACCTGCGGCGTCCGCTCGTGATCGTCGTCGCCGCGAACGTCGTGAACGTCGTGCTCGAGCTGCTCTTCGTCTACGGCTTCCACTGGGGCATCGCCGGGTCGGCGGCGGGGACGGCGATCGCGCAGGCGGGCATGGGCACCGCGTTCGTCGTGGAGCTGTTGCGCCCGCACGCCGACTCACGGCGGCCGAGCCTGCGCGAGATCCGGCCGATGCTGCGGATCGGCGGCCAGATCTTCGTCCGGACGAGCGCGCTCCTCGGCTCGTTCCTCGTGGCCGCATCGGTGCTGGCGCGCATGGGCGACGCGCAGCTCGGCGCCCACCAGATCGCGTTCCAGCTCTTCATCTTCCTCGCGCTCGTGCTCGACGCGATCGCCATCGCCGGGCAGGTGATCGTCGCGCGCATGCTCGGTGCCGGGAACGCGGAGGGCGCGTACGCGTCTGCGGTGCGGATGATCGCCTGGTCGGTGGTCGTCGGCGGTGTCTTCGCGGTGGTGCTGCTGCCGCTGTCGCACGTCGTGCCGCGGGCGTTCACGGGCGACCACGCGGTGCTCGCACAGGCGGCGCTGCTCTGGCCCTTGTTCGCCTTGATGCAGCCGCTCGGCGGCGCGGTGTTCGCGCTCGACGGGATCCTCATCGGCGCGGGCGACACGGCGTACCTGATGTGGTCGATGCTCGCGGCAAGCGCGATCTTCATCACGATCGCGGCACTGTCGCTCGCGCTCGACTGGGGCATCGTCGGCGTGTGGATCGGCCTCGACGTGCTGATCGCCGCGCGGCTCGCGTTTCTCGGCGTGCGCTTCCTGGGGAAGCGCTGGGCCGTCGTCGGCTGGGGTTAGCGGTTTGACCGGTGACGTTGCCCTGCGAACGTTGCCGGTCAGACCACTAAACTCGCCCCATGGACGGGCTCGCCGAGCTGCACACCCACCTCGGAGGCTCGGTTTCGTCCGACATGCTCTGGACGCTGGCGCACGAGCAGGGGATCGCGCTCCCGGTGAAGGACTACTGGGACTTCGACCGGCTCGTCACCGTGAGCGACCCGCGCGGCGTGCCGAACCTCGACGCGCTCGACCAGATCTACCACTGGACCGAGCTGATCCAGTCGAGCCCGCTCGCGGTGGAGGTGTCGGTGCACGCGGCGATCGGGGGCGCGTACCGCTCGCAGGGGATCACGACGCTCGAGCTGCGGTTCAACCCGATGAAGCGGAACCGGGGCGGCGAGCGCGACCTCGATCACATCATCCTCGCCGCGATCCGCGGCCTCGACCGTGCGCACCTCGAATACCCGCAGGTGCAGGCGGGGCTGATCCTGATGATGGACCGCACGTTCACGGCGCGGCAGAACGAGATCATCGTCGAGAAGGCGATCGCGTGGGCCTCGCGCGGCGTGGTCGGCGTCGACATCGCCGGCCCGCGGCCGGGTGGCAAGCGCTACGACTACCGCGCGGTGCAGCCGATGGTGGAGGAGGCGCGCGCGGCGGGCCTCGGCGTGACGATCCACGTCGGCGAGGAAGGCGGCGACATGGGCCGCGAGGAGCTCGGCGAGGTGCTCGAGGTGCTGCGTCCCGACCGGATCGGCCACGGCATCCTCGCCGCCGGCGACGAGGAGCTGATGCGCAACCTGAAGGCGGCCGAGGTCGTGCTCGAGATCTGCCCCACGTCCAACTTGCTCACCAAGGCCCTGCCGGACGAGGACGCGGTACGCGACGTCTTCCGCACGTTCGTCGAGCACGGCGTGCGCTTCACGATCGCGACGGACGGCCCGGAGATGATGCACACGCACCTCCGTGACGAGCTCGACCTGCTGCTGCGGATCGGCGCGTTGACGCAGGACGAGCTCGACGAGGCGAACCTGCGCGGCCACGAGGCGAGCTTCGTGCGCGGCGGCTTCCGCGCGGCCCGCGTCTAGCTGGGGTTCCGCGAATACTCCCATCGGTCGATGGTTGACTCTTGGCTCGCGGCGTAGCCTCGGCGGGCATGAGCACCCCAACCGACGCGTCTTTCGCGCTGACGGAGCGGCAGCTCCAGGTGATCGAGCTGATTGCCCGGGGCTGCTCGAACGAAGAGGTCGGGCTTCGGCTCGGCATCTCGCCGCGGACGGCGAAAGCGCACTGCGACGTGCTGCGCCAGAAGCTCGGCGTGCCACGGCGGCGGCAGATTCCTGCCGCCTTCAGGACGCTTACGGGAGAAGACCCCCTCTCCCGCGAGCTCGCGCCGACTGGAGTTGGCGCGGGGGGCTGACGGCAACCCGCGCCCGGCGCAATCGCCCCGGGCGCGGGGCCCCTTCTCAGCGGTGGAGGGGCAGTTCACAATGGTCAAAGGAGGAAGCGCGCGTAGATCACGGCCAGGCGTCGGCCCGGAGGCAGGATGGATCACGAGGGCACGGGTACCGCGAGGCCGGTCGCGCAGAGCTTCATCATCAAGCGCCCGCGGCTGACGAAGCTTCTGGACGAATCGGAAGCACGAATCATCCTGCTCGTCGCGCCCGCCGGTTATGGGAAAACGACGCTGGCGCGGGAGTGGCTGGCCGGGCGCGATGATGTCGTCTGGTACAGCGGGCGTCCGGCGATGGCCGACGTCACAGTGTTTGCCGCCGACCTAGCGGAGGCGGTGTCATCCGATCCTCAGAACGAGCTCGTTGAGCGTGTCCGAATCCTTGCCGCAGGAGGCGAACCTCCGCGCACCCTTGCCCGAACAATTGCTGCAGCGATACCGCCGGAGGCTGCTTGGACGCTCGTCGTTGACGACTATCACCATGCCGCCCACGTCAAGGCCACGGACGGGTTCCTCCGGGACTTGTTGACCTTCACAGCGTTTCGAATCGTGCTCGCAAGTCGGATTCGCCCCATCTGGATCACATCGCGGATGGTTGTTTATGGCGAGGCGCAGGTGCTAAAGACGCATGATCTCGCGTTCACGGACGCCGAGGTCCGTTGCGTGCTCCATGAGCACGTGCGGCTTGAGGACGGTCCGATTCTTGCCGAGGCGCGCGGCTGGCCGGCGGTGATAGGACTCGCCGCGATCCGTGGAGGAACGCGCGGACTGCAAGAGACCAAACACCCTGACGATCTATACGAGTTCTTCGCCGAGGACATCTTCCGAGTGGCGCCCAAGGAATTGAAGGAAGCCCTCTTTCTTCTCGCGCTCGGCGCAGACGTGAACCCTGAAACGACAGAAGACATTCTGGGCGACGCGCACCGTGACCTCGTCGCAAACGGAATCGAGCAGGGGTTCCTCGCGCGCGAGCAGGGTGGAGCAATCGCGATTCATCCCCTGCTCAAGGGCTTCTTGTTGAAGAAGCTTGACGAAGCTGGCGCAGAGGAGACCACGGCGGCGATTGCACGGGTTGTCACCGGCCTTCGCCGGCACGAAAAGTGGGATGAGTGCCTGACGGCACTGCAGCAGTTTCCTCGGGAGAACCTGATCGTCTCCGTCCTCAGGGAGGCACTCGACCAACTCCTATCACGTGGCCGTGTCAACGCTCTCAAGAGCTGGCTCGAGCTCGCAAACAGGAGCGGAATCACCGACCCGATCCTTCTCGTCGCTGAGGCAGAAGTTGCGATCCGAGAGGGAGACAGGGCCCGGGCTCAAGCTCTCGGTGAACGGGGTGGAGCTCTACTCGGATCCGGCGACATGGCAGCGAGATCACACCTAACTGCAGCACGCGCCGCCCATTTTCGCGAGGACGCTGCAGCGATCGTTTGGAACTGCGATCGCGCGAACGCTCTCACCACCTCCCCAGCTATCCGGTTCGACGCACTGTGGCTTGCCCTTCTGCACGCGATTGAAGCGCAAAGCCGCGATGTCCCAGCGCTCTTTGAGCTGCTAGCCGCCGTGCCCCTAGGCGGCCACGACCAGGCCTTCCGCCTGGCTAGCGCTCGAGCGCTGATCTTGGCCGAGAGCGGACAGCCTCGCGAAGCTGACCGGGCCTGTGAACTCGCAGCACCGCTCATGGCCCACGCACATGACCCCTTCGCGCGTACGAACTTCCTCAATCTGTTCGGGCACGTCTCGGTGGTGCGGGGTCAATACGAGAGAGCTCTTCGACTCGCCGAATCTCAGCTCGAGGAGGCGAAGTTGAGCGGCTTGGAGTTTGCCATGGACTATGCACTGCTCTGTCGCCTTTCCGCGCTCACCGGGCTTCGGCGCTTCTCGCTTGCCCAGCGGGTCCTCGATGAGCTTCAACAACGTGGGAGCTCCGCGTCCGAGAATGTCGCAGCATTTAGGACTATCAACACGATCCGACTAAGGATCGGATTAGGTGATCTCAAAGGTGCCCTAGTTCTCCTTCAACACCAGGTAGCCGCATCAGTACCACGCGCATTGTTGGGTGAGCTCGCTGCATTACGTGGTCTCGTTAACGCATCGCTCGGAGATGGAGACGCTACGGAGACGGCGTTGGAAGAAGCTGCCAAGTACTCGCGCTACTTCGATGCATCCACCATCCAAATGCTCGCGGAAGCGGTTGCGGACTTGCAGAGCAGCAGGCGGCACCTGCATGACGATGCAGTTGGAAGCCTCGCCAAAGTCATCGACACAGGTCACTTCGACGCAGTCACCGTGGCCTGCCGAGCCTATCCGGCTCTCGCAGCCGCGGGCGCGCATGATCCAGCCGTTGCCCAATCCCTAACGTCCATCTTGACCGCGTCACGAGACGTCGCTTTAGGGCGCAGCGCCGGCCTGCAGATGCCGAGAGAGCTCCGAAGAAGCGAGACGCTATCCCCCCGTGAACGAGAGGTTCACGAGCTAGTGGCGCAGGGGCGCAGCAACCGCGAGATTGCGAAGACGCTGTTCATCAGCGAATCCACGGTCAAGGTCCATGTGCGGCATATCCTTGAAAAGCTCGGTGTGCACACACGCACCGAGGCCGCTCTTACGCCTATCGACGGCGTCTAGCCGGGCGACGCGAGAGCCATGCCCACGCCGCCAAGCGAGCCGTTCAACATCCGCTCTTCAAGGGGTTCCGTGACATGCGCCCCTTCAAGAGAATTCAGGGCAAACGCTGTCCCTCGGCCTGTTCTGTAGTCCTCCGACGCACTCGCGAGGATTGCCTCGAACGCCGCAACCACTGACGTGTCGAACTGGCTTTCCACCGCTTGTGCCAGGCGTAGGCGAGCTACACGGCTGGGCATCGCGTCACGGTAGGGTCTGTCCGAGGTCATCGCGTTGTAACTGTCCGCAACCGTGATGATCCGAGCCAGCAAAGGGATGCCGTCGCCGACGAGCTGATCTGGATAACCGTTGCCGTCCACGCGCTCGTGATGGTGGCGGGCGATCGCGGCGATGACTCCATAGTCATCGACCTTCCGAAGAATCCGCTCGCTAATCGTGGAGTGCTGTTCCATCTGCCGCCGCTCTTCAAGGGACAAAGCGCCGGGCTTTTCCAGGAGGCCCGCCGAGAGTCCGATCTTCCCCACGTCGTGCACCAGCCCGCACAGAAGGACTAGATCCTGTTCCTCTTGGGAGAGTCCCATTCGAGCCGCAATGTCGCGCGCATAGATCGCAACTACGGCAGAGTGGCCAGCCGTGTAGCGATCTCGGGCGTCGAGGGTCGCGACGAGTGCCGTAGCGAACGAGAGGTTTGCTTTGGCGAGCCGTGCGTTAACTGAGCCCAGCGCGTCGACGGTCTCTCGCTGTTGTCGGTACAGGAGGAGCAGTCTCTGCGCTGCGACTGCAGGAAGAGCGAAGAGAGCGACGCTCCAAGGGGAGATTGTCGTGTACGCGTACGCGAGCACCGCGACCATCAGCGCTTGAAGCGGAACACCCGCAATGAGCGCAGGGGCGTAGACGGCGACCGTCGAACGCCACGGGAGGCTGCCCCGAATCGCAGGGGCGATGGGAGCGATGGTGACGTCAACCACCGTTTCTACGAAAAACGCAGCTGCAACCGCGGCCAACAGCCCCCAGAACGCATCGGGTCCCGCGCTCAAAACCCCTGCGGCTGCAAGGCCGGCTCCTCCTGCAGCGAACACTCGAACAGCGGTCCAGTTCATCCACCGCAGAACTGGCTGAGCCACGTCACGGCGCGGCAGATCGGCTAGCAAGCCGGCAGCGCCCACGATGACTGCTGCCAGCGGACCAAAAACCACCGCCGCGAAGACGCACAGGATCGAGGCAACGGACACCTCAACCCCTGGTCTCAGCCGAATGCTCTCATGCTCAGCGCCAACTGCGAGGACCGCCAGAACAGCCAGGGCAATCGGACTACCGAGTCCCCACCCGCTTAGGACCAGGCCAACGCACATCGCTACCGCTCCGACCGCAAGGGAGGCGATCCACCCCAGCAAAGCGGCCTCCCGCTTCGTACCTGCGATTAGTTGAAGGAATCTATCCATCAATCTCTTGAATTCTCACCCGAAAGGGGTATAACCTTCAGTTGCCGTCAGTCCCCAAGCCTTAGGAGTCACCATGCAGCACCGCATCGCCTCGATCGTGGCACGCGCCGCGACAGTTGGCACCGTCAAGCCCTGGTAGAGCCGACACACTCTGCGTTGTCCACAGCCGAGTGGCATCCCTCATGAGGGGGATATCCACAAGTAGTGGAAACGCCTGAAACGCCTCAACCATAAGGCGCCGGGTGGGTAAGCACCCGGCGCGCAATGGTTGTCAGCCACAGAGTTTTCGACAGGCTCTGTTGAAAACGCCGGCACTGCCGGCGTTTTTTGCGCGCCTGCCGCGCGGCTAACCGATGATGCCGCGGCGGAAGCCGACCGCGACAGCGTGGGCGCGCGAGCGCGCCTGAAGCTTCGCCAGGATGTGGCGGACGTGCGACTTGACGGTCTCCTCCGAGAGGAAGAGCCGCTGGCCGATCTCGCGGTTCACGAGCCCGTCGCAGATCAACTGGAGCACTTCGACCTCGCGCATCGTTGGTTCCTGCTCGAGCTCCCGAAGCGGCCCCTGGAACGGGATCACGTCGGCTCCGGCGCCGTTGCGCCGCCGCTGGGAGACCTCCTCGAACCGGGCCGAGTGGTTCGCGTACCGGTTGAGAATCTCTTTCCGCTCAGCGGCATCCATGCCCGGAGTATCGGCGCGGGCCTATCCCCCCTTTAGGGCCGTCCTACCTCTTTCCAGGGATTGGCCGCGGCTGAGCGGCCTGATGTGGATTAGCCGCACGCACGGCTGGTGTGCCAGACGCGGCGCGCTTCGCCCGGACCCGGCTTGAGCGTAGAACCACTATGCCCTGCGCCGGATCCGGCCAAATCGCTTGGTCTGGCCCATCCCCGCACGCACGTCTAGCCCACATCAAACCTCTACGACGGGGAGCCGGACGTCCGGCTCGGATCGCCGGTCTCTCCCGAGACGGGATGCGAGCTGCCCGCGCTGTCCTGCGGCAGGGCGTTCTCCGCCGTCGCCCGGGGCGTGTTCGCGGCCACCTGGGCCCGCTGGAGGGCCGCAGCGTCGACGTTCAGCGGGTGGTGGCAGGCCGCCAGGTGACCGTTGCCGTACTCCACGAGCGGCGGCTCCACCTCCTGGCACACCTGAGTCGCGTAGCGGCAGCGGGGATGGAAGCGGCAGCCGCTCGGCGGGTTGATCGGGCTCGGGACGTCGCCCTCGAGCACGATCCGCTCCCGGGCCGCCGCCAGGTCGGGATCGGGGATCGGCACCGCCGAGAGCAGCGCCTCGGTGTACGGCATGATCGGCCGCGTATAGAGCTCCTCCGCCGGCGAGAGCTCCACGAGCTTGCCCAGGTACATGACGGCGATCCGGTCGCTCACGTGCCGCACGACCCCCAGGTCGTGGGCGATGAAGATGTAGGTCAGGTTGAACTCGTTCTGGAGGTCCTCGAGCAGGTTCAGCATCTGCGACTGGATCGAGACGTCGAGCGCCGAGACCGGCTCGTCGGCCACGATCAGCTTCGGGCGCAGGGCGAGCGCCCGGGCGATCCCGATTCGCTGGCGCTGGCCGCCCGAGAACTCGTGCGGGAACCGGTTGTAGTGCTCCGGCGAGAGCCCGACCGTCTCGAGCAGCTCCTCGACGCGCACCTTCCGCTCACGCTTGTCTCCCAGTCCATGAATCTTCATCGGATCGCTGATGATCGTGCCGACCCGCTTGCGGGGGTTCAGGCTCGCGTAGGGATCCTGGAAGACCATCTGCATCTGCCGGCGCAGGGGCCGCAACTGCCGTGCGCCGAAGTCCTCGATTCGCTGCCCCTCGAAGGAGATCTCGCCGGCCGTCGGCTCGAGCAGCCTCACGATCGTGCGGCCGAGCGTCGACTTGCCGCAGCCCGACTCGCCCACGAGGCCGAGCGTCTCCCCCGCCTGCACCGCGAAGCTGACGTCGTCGACGGCGTGCACGCGCGCAACCTCGCGCTGCAGCACGCCCTTCCGGATCGGAAAGTACTTCTTGACGTGCTTGATCTCGACAAGCGGCTGACCGTTCGTGCTCAAGCGGCCTCCTCGGTGTGGTCGCCGCTGATCGTCGCGTCTCGATGAGCCCGCTTGTACTCGACGTCGAGCCAACAGCGGTCGAGATGCCCTGGCTGCTCGACGCGGTTCTCGAGGGCCGGCTCCTGCACGCACTTCTCGAACGCCTGCGGGCAGCGCGGCCGGAACTTACAGCCCTCCGGAGCGTTGATCACCGACGGCGGTGCACCCTTGATCGAGTGCAGGCGCTCAGGCTTCGGCCGATCGAGCCGCGGGATCGAGCCGAGCAGGCCCCACGTGTACGGCATCTGCGGGTCGTAGAAGAGAGCCCGCTTCTCCGCCCGCTCGACGACGCGGCCGGCGTACATCACGAGGATCTCGTCGGCCATGTCGGCAACGACGCCCAGGTCGTGGGTGATCATGATCACCGCCGAGTTGAAGTCGTCCTTCAGGCGGCCGATCAGCTCGATGATCTGCGCCTGGATCGTCACGTCGAGCGCCGTCGTCGGCTCGTCTGCGATCAGCACGTCCGGGTTGCAGGAGAGCGCGATCGCGATCATCGCGCGCTGCCGCATGCCGCCCGAGAACTGGTGCGGGAAGTCGTCGACCCGCGACTCGGGGTTCGGGATCCCGACCTGCTTCAGCAGCTCGACCGCCCGCCGCTTCGCGTGGCGCTTGTCGATCTTGTCGTGCGCCTGGATCGCCTCGACGATCTGCTCGCCGATCCGGTACACCGGGTTCAGCGAGGTCATCGGGTCCTGGAAGATCATCCCGATCTCGTTGCCGCGATAGTTCTGCATCTCCCCGTCGGAGAGTGTGAGCAGGTCGCGGCCCTTGTAGCGCACCTCGCCGCCGAAATGCGCGTTCACGTCGCGCGTCAGGCCCATCAACGTCATCGCGGTGACGCTCTTGCCCGAGCCGGACTCGCCGACGATGCCCAGCACCTGGCCGCGATCGAGCTCGAACGAGACGCCGTCGACGGCCTTGACGGTGCCGTCCACGGTGGCGAAGTGCACGCTGAGGTCGTCGACCTCGAGGAGACGCTCTGCCATCAGTGCACCACTATCTAGGTCGGGCGGATTCTGGGATCGAGGTACGCGTAGAACAGGTCGACGAGCATGCTGAACGCGACGATGAAGAACGCGCCGTACATCGTCACGCCCATGATCGGGGGCAGGTCGAAGTTGTTGATCGAGAGCGCCGCGTACTGGCCGACGCCGTGCAGGTCGAACACCGTCTCGGTGAGGATCGCGCCGCCGCCGAGCACCGCCGCGAAGTCGAGGCCGAAGAGCGTGACGATCGGGATCAGCGACGTGCGCAGCACGTGCTTGACGAGGATCCGCCGCGGCGTCAGGCCCTTCGCCTTCGCGGTGCGCACGTAGTCCTCGTTGATCGTGTCGAGGATGTTGCCGCGCAGCACGCGCCCGTAGAAGCCGATGAAGAGCACCGCAAGGACGAGCCACGGCAGGATCATGTGGCCGAGCCACTGGGACGGGCTCTGCGTGATGCCGACGTACTCGCCGTCCGGGAACCAGCTGACGAGGCCGCCCTCGGCAAGGTAGTAACGCGAGACGATGCCGAGCCAGAACACCGGCATCGAGATGCCGATCAGGGCGAGCACGGTTATGACGCGGTCCGACAGCCTGCCCGCGGTTATCGCGGACAACACCCCCACGAGGATCCCGAAGAAGAGCCAGATGACGCTGGCCCCGAGCGTGAGCGAGAACGTCGCCGGCATCCCCTGCACGATCTGCGTCAGCACGTTCTGCTGGCTCGTGTACGACACGAGGTTGCCGCTGAACATCTTCTTCAGCATGTCCCAGTACTGCGTGTAGAACGGCTGGTCGAAGCCCCACGAGTGGCGGATGTTGATGATGTTCTGCGGCGTCGCGTTCTTGCCCGCGATCCGCTGTGCCGGATCGCCGCCGGGCACGACGATGAAGATCAAGAAGACGATGAACGTCACGGCGATGCACACGAGGATCGCGCCGATCGTGCGTCTGACGAGGAAGGTCGCCATCAGTACTAGTGCTCGATCTTCACTTTGGCCCTTGGGTCGAGCGCGTCACGCAGCCCGTCCCCGAACACGTTGAGCGACAGCACCGTCAGCACGATCGCGATGCCGGGTGCGAGCGCCAGCCACGGTCGCGTGACGATGAGATTCTGACCGTCGGCGATCAGCGTGCCCCATGACGCCGTCGGAGGCTGTACGCCGGCGCCGAGAAACGAGAGCGCGGCCTCGAGCACGATGTTGTTCGCAATGATCAGCGTGAAGAAGACGAGCACCGAGCTCGTGATGTTGGGCAGCAACTCGCTGAACATCACGCGCAGCGGGCTCGCGCCCTGCGAGATCGCGGCCTCGACGAACTCCTTCTCGCGCAGCGACAACACCTGGCCGCGCAGCGGGCGCCCCACGTAGGGAATGAGCACGTACGAGATCACGAGCGTCGGGATCCAGAGGCTGCCACTCACGATGTTGAGCCCGAAGTGGTGGAAGCCGTTGATCGCGAGCGCCGAGCCGAGCGCGATCCCGAGCAGCACCACCGGGAAGGCGTAGAAGAGGTCGAAGAAGCGGGTGATCACGAAGTCGATCCAGCCGCCGAAATAGCCGGCGAGCAGGGCGAGGATCACCGCGAAGACGATGCAGATCGCCGTCGAGCCGATGCCGACGATCAGCGAGTTGCGCCCGCCGTAGAGCAGGCGCACCGCGACGTCGCGCCCGTTCGAGTCGCCGCCGAGCACGTACCTGCCACCGGCGCTGAACCAGGTCGGGCCGATTGGGATCGCGGAGAAGAGGATGCAGCCCGTGCCGGAGACGGTGCACGGCTTGCCGGTCTTCTTGTCGATGTAGCCGCCGGCGGACACGACCGACACCTTCTGCCCGTGGACGTTGACCTGGTCGAGCACATGATTCGCATTGGGGCCCGTGTGGGCGACGTCGCTCGCGTACACGGGCGCGAGGGCACAGGCGACGAGCACGAGCACGAAGAGACCCAGGAAGGCGAAGGCGACGTAGTTGTGGCTCAGGCGGCGCCAGGCGAGGTACCACGGGCTACGGCCGCGGATCGGAGCCGAGCCCCGTTCCGCCGTCGCGAGCTCGGCCGCCGTGTCGAGCGTGAACTCGGTCTCGGGTGCCTGGTGTGCCACCTACCGCCCCACTTTCTCTGGGAAACGAACGTCGGGGGTGCCGTTCCCGGCCCCCCCGACGGTTCAGCCTTCGACGTCTACTTGTGGCAGATCGACGAGAAGTCGAACTGGTAGAGCACGTGGTTCACGTAACAGCTGAGGTCTATGTCGGCACCGAAGAAGTCGGTGAACTGCCGGTTCATGAACGGAGCCCATGGAGCCTGCTCGCCGACCATCTTGTCGACGGAGGCCCACTGCGTGTTCACGGCATCGGTCAGGCTTGCCTCCTTCTTCAGCAAGTCGATCTTCGCGTTGACCGCCTTGTCGTCGAAGTTGGCGTAGTTGTTGTTGTGCGTGTCCGTGATCCGTTCGCCGTTCAGCAGCACGTCGAACCAGTCGAGCGGATGCGGATAGTCCTGGAACCAGTCGGCGAAGCCGATCTGCGCCTTCGTCGCCTGGTTGCCGACGGTCGTCCAGTAGACGGCGGAGTTGATGACCTTCTCCTTCGCCTTCAGGCCGATCGAGTTGAGGACGTCGGTGAGATACGCCGTCGCCTTCGGGTCCGTGCCACGGTCGTGGTTCCACACCGTGACCTCCGCGCCGGCCTGCCCCGAATCCTGGATCAGCTTCTTCGCCTTCGCCAGGTTGTACGGGTACATGTTGAGCTTCTGGTACTGCGGATAGGTCGGCGGAAGCACGTTCTCCGTCGGCTGCGCGAGACCGCCGTAGATGCGCACGAGCGCCTCACGGTTGATCGCGAAGTTCACGGCCTGGCGCACCTTCAGATTGTCGAACGGCGCCACCCGGGTGTTCATGAAGAAGTAGTACGTGTTCGCCGGCGTGTAGACCTTGATCTGGTCGCCGTACTTCTGCTGCGTCGACGCCAGACGGTCCGGCGGGAGCTGGTGGAAGTCGTAGTCATCCTGCCCGGCGATCACGCGCTGCAGAGCCACCGTGTCGTCGCCGATGATGTCGATCGTCATCTGGTCCGGGTTCCCGGCCGGGACGTTGCCGCCGAAGGTGGCCGCGTCGAAGTTCGGGTTCCGGACGATGATCGCCTTCTTGTTCGGCGCGTAGCTCTTGATCATGTACGGGCCAGACGCCGGAAGCGGCGTCGTCGACTGGTCCTTGGCCGGCGAGTTAGCGGGCACGAGCGCCGCGAACTCGGTGGCGAGGATATTCGTGAAGTCGCCCTGCGGCGTATTCAGCTTGATCGTGATCTCGCCGGTCTTGTCGTCGGTCGTGATGCCGCTGATATGACCGGTCTTCGTCTTGCCGAACGTGTCGGCGCCGACGATGTTCCCGAAGAAGCCGACGCCCGGCGAGTCGACCTTGAAGTCGCGCTCGATGGTCGCCGCGAAGTCACTCGCCTTGATCGCCGTGCCGTCCGAGTACTTCAGGCCGTCACGCAGCGTGAACGAGTACGTCTTGCCGTCGGCCGAGACCTTCGGCAGATCCTTCGCGAGGTACGGCACGATCGTCGCGCCGTCGGGGCCGTTCGCATGCTTGTACCCGACCAGCGGCAGGTACACGTTCCACATGATCTGCCAACCCTCGACCGTGTACGAAAGACCCGGGTCGAGGTAGTCGGTGCCGGTGTCGTACGCGATGCGGAAGTTGGCGAACGTCTTTCCGCCGGACGCGGTGCCGGACGTGGTGCCGCCCGACCCAGACGTGTTGGTCTTGTTGCCGCCTCCGCCGCATGCCGACGCGATGAGCGCCAGGCCGACGGCAAAGGACGCGGCGGTGACCAGCCACTTCCACGTGTGCCTACGGTTCAAAGTCGTTACCTCCCGGGTCCGATTCATGTCGCGGCAAAGGTGCCAAAATGGCGAGGCCTTCCGCGCGCTGCCATTCTTACTGACGCCGGAGGCGAGAGGCTAGTTAGAAGCGACACTGATCACCGGCTCAAAGCCGGAACATGACCCGCCGCCGGGCGTTGAGCTCCGCCGGCTCCTGCTCCTCCAGCACGCCGTCCACTCCCTCGCGCTGCGTCGAATGGAGGATCCGGCCGTCGCCGAGCCAGAAGGCGATGTGGTCGGCAGACGCCGCGTCGCCGTATGTCACGAGGTCACCGGGGCGGGCGTCGCCCTCCTCGACGGGTGTGCCTGCGTCCTCCTGCTGGCCGGCATCGCGCGGCACGAGCCGGCCGGTGGCCCGGTAGCTCATGTGCACGAGGCCCGAGCAGTCGATCCCGGCGGCGGTCATCCCGCCCCAGAGATAGCGCGTGCCGAGCAGTGTCCGCGCGTGCGCGACCGGGTCGCCGGCGCGGGCTTCGAGCCAGGCCGGATCCGGCTCGCCGCCGAGCGCACCGGCCCTGATCCAGCCGGGATAGTCGTACGCGGTGCGAATACGTGCCCAGCCGTCCCGGGCCTCGACGACACGGAGCGGTTCGCCGGGCAGAGCCTCGGTCACACGCTCGGCGCCCTCGGCCGGCTCGGCGAGGACAGGGGTCAGGTCGCGCACCGTCTCCGCTGTGCCGGTCTCCATCTGGGCGAGGATAACCGCCCGGCTGGCAATCGAACACCTGTTCGCCTAGCATCCCGCGCATGCAACTGTCACTCGATGCGGCCGACCGGCTCGTGGAGCTCGTCGAAGAGCGCCGGGGACCGGTGGTGGCCGAGGAGGCGGCGCGGCGGCTCTTTGCGCTTCGGCAGGCGCCGGTCGGGCTCGCGCGGTCGTTGCTCGCCGAGGTGGTCGACGCCGACGCGCGCCTGGCCTGGAGTGGCGACGCCGTCTCGCTTGCCCGGCCGCTCGGTCACGATCTGCTGCTCGAGGACGCGACGTACGTCGTCGTCGACCTCGAGACGACCGGCCTGCGCCCCGGCTCCTCCCAGATCTGCGAGATCGGCGCGGTCCGCGTGCGCGGCTTCGAGCTCGAGGACGAGTTCGAGACGCTTGTGAACCCCGGGATGGCGATGGGCCCAGGCGTGGCGGCGCTGACCGGGCTCAGCGATCTGCAGCTGCGCGGCGCCCCGCCGCCTTCGGTCGCGGTGAGCCGCTTCCTCGCGTGGGCCGGGGACGCGGTGCTCGTCGCGCACAACGCGCGGTTCGACCTCTCGTTCCTCGACCGCGAGACCGAGCGGCTCACCGGGTCGCGCATCGCCTCGCCCGTCGTCGACACCGTGCCGCTCGCACGGCGGCTGCTCGGGGGCCGCGTGCCGCGCGCGAGCCTCGCGCAGCTCTCATACTTCCTCGGCACCTCGGTGCAGCCGTGCCACCGCGCGCTGCCCGACGCGCAGGCGACGGCGGAGGTGCTGCTCGCGCTGATCGGGCTCGCACAAGAGCGCGGCGCGCGGACGGTGTCGGATCTCGTCGGCCTCGCGGCGACGCAGAGGCGGCGTGTGTGGGACAAGCGGCAGCTCGCGTTCGGCGCGCCCGCGCGTCCGGGCGTCTATCTCTTCCACGACCGGAACGGGCAGCTGCTGTACGTCGGCCGCGCGCGCGACCTGCGGGCGCGGCTGCGCTCGTACTTCCGCTCCGAGCGGCAACGGCCGGCGGTCGAGGCGGCGCTCGCCGCGGTCGAACGGATCGAGTGGCGCGTGCTCGGCTCGGAGCTCGAGGCGGCGCTCGAGGAGCTGCGGCTCATTCGCGAGCTGCGACCGCCGGCGAATGCGCGCGTCGCACGGCCCGACCGCTACGTGTGGCTGAAGAAGCGCGGCGAGGGTGTCGTCGCCTCGGCAACGCCGACGGCGCTCGGTCCGATCCGGTCGCGGCGCCGCGCGCAGCTCGCGGCGCGTGCGCTCGTCGCCGCAGACCTCGAGCGGCCGTCGCTCGCGCTGCCGCGGCTGCGTCGCCGCCTGTCCCAGCTCTCCGACGCGCGGCGTTACGAGGACGCGGCGCGGCTGCGCGATCGCATCGACGCGCTCGAGCGCGTGTGCCGCGAGCTCGAGCGGCTGAAGGGCCTGCGCGCCGTGCAGCGCTGCCTCGTCGTTCCGTCGGCGGAGCCCGGTCACGCACGCGCGTTCTTCGTTGCCGGCGGCCGGGTCGCGGCCGAGCGCACGCTGCCGCCCGGTGGCGGCGCGCACCTGGAGATCGAAGCAGGCCTTGCGGCGGCGAGGCGCGCGCTCACCGCGGAGGAGCCGGGCGACCTCGACGAGCTCTTCCTCGTCGGCACGTTCCTCCGCCGCCCACCGGCCGAGCTGTTCGTCGTGCCGCTCGAGCAGCAGGCGATCCTCGCCGCCGCCGCCCGGGTCAGCTCACCAACGGCCAATGTCCCGCGCGAACATGACCCGGGGTCTGACCCCAAGCGAGCGCCAGGCGAGCCGAGCCTCTTCTAGTCGTGCCCCTGTTTGCCGTCGCGGAGCGGAACGTGTTCCGCGCAGCAGTGACCACGCTCACCGCCAGCGGAGCAGAAGGGGGCCCACGGGGGAAACTGGTTTCCCCCGTGAAGCGAGCGAAGCGAAGCGTTACGCGGCGACAGAAATGAGATCACGAAGCGCTCCGAGCCGGGCCAGCGCCTGGCCCTCGAGCTGGCGGACCCGCTCGCGGGTCAGATCGAGCTCGTTCCCGATCGCCTCGAGCGTCCACGGCTCGCCCTCGAAGCCGAACCGCAGCTCGAGGATGCGCCGTTCACGTTCGGGTAGCGCGTCGAGCGCCCGCCGGACGCCCTGGCGGCGGAGCGACTCCTCCGCCTCCTCGAACGGGTCGGCCGCTTCGCGGTCGGCGAAGAGGTCGCCGAGCTCGCCCTCGTCGTCCGCGCCGACCGTCTGGTTCAGCGACACGGAGGCGTGGGCGGCGCCGAGTGCCTCGTCGATGTGCTGCATCGGGAGGCCGGTCGCCTCGGCGAGCTCCTCCTTCGTCGGCTCGCGGCCGAGCTCGACCTCGAGCCGGCGGGACGCGCGCGACAGCTTCTGCTGGCGCTCGACGACGTGCACCGGGACGCGGATCGTGCGCGCGTGGTTCGCGACCGCGCGCTGAACCGACTGGCGGATCCACCAGGTCGCGTACGTCGAGAACTTGTAGCCCCGGCGCCAGTCGAACTTCTCGACGGCGCGGTTCAGGCCGAGCGTCCCCTCCTGGATCAGATCGAGGAACGGCACGCCCAGGCCGCGGTAGCCC
>DATCOE010000047.1:0-22820 GCA_036564885.1 Gaiellaceae bacterium
ACACCAGCGCCGAGCGCCTCGACCTGCGAGCGGATCCGCCGTCTCACGCCCGCCCTCCTTGCCGTCGTCGGTTGGACAATCGAAGCTCTCCCGGTCCGTACGTGCTGATGGAGCCGAGGAATGCTCCCTTCCTACCCTCGACGCTAGGCCCCCGGCCCGGTCACCGCATTGGGGGGATGCCGCTGCTGCGTCCGTGGTTTCCCACATTTCCGGCCGCGGCCGCGCTCGCCGGCCACGGAGCACGGCGTATCGTTGCGGCATAGAACCGAGTCGGATCAGTGGTCTCCGCGATGACCCGGCGGCCGCGGGTGGAGAGAGTTCCTGCATGGGATCAGCGGCCCTGTGACACTCGCGCTCCTGCCGAGCCCGCAAGCCGGGCGGGGCCTCTCGGAGACGGAGGCGGCGCGCCGCCTTGCCGAGCGGGGCCCGGCGCCACCTGCGCGCACGAGCCGCTCGTACGCGAGCATCGTCCGCGCCAACGTCTTCACGATCTTCAACCTGATCCTCGCCGTCGCCGGCGTCCTCACCTTGGCGTTCGGCCAATGGCAGGACGCGCTCTTCCTCGGCATCCTGGTCGCGAACGCCGGGATCGGATCGGTGCAGGAAATCCGGGCGAAGCGAGCGCTCGACCGGCTCACAGCCCTCGTGGCGCCACACGCGACCGTCGTCCGCGACGGAACTGCACGACAGGTTCAGATAGAGCAGCTCGTTCCGGGCGACCTGGTGCGGATCGGATCGGGAGACCAGGTCGTCGCGGACGGGACGCTCGAGCAGGCCGAGTGGCTGCGGCTCGACGAGTCGATCCTGACCGGCGAGTCGCGGGCGGTCGAACGGTCGGCCGGCGAAGAGGTGCGCTCGGGGTCCTTTGCGGTCGAAGGCGTCGGCGCGTACACGGTCACGGCCGTCGGCGAGCAGAGCTACGCGGCCCGTATGACCGGCGAGGCCCGCTCGTTTCGCCACCCGCGCTCGCCGCTCGAGCGGGCGCTGAACCGGCTCCTCTTCGTGCTCGTCGCCGTGATGGTGCCCCTCGGGGTCGCGCTCGGCTACGCACTCTGGCACCGCCACGCACCGCTGCACACCGCGGTGCCGACCTCGGTCGCCGCAGTCGTCACGCTCGTCCCCGAAGGACTCGTGCTCCTGGCCAGCCTCACCTACGCCGTCGCAGCGCTGCGGATGGTCCGCCGCGGCGCGCTCGTCCAGCAGCTGAACGCGATCGAGTCGCTCGCCTCGGTCGACGTCGTCTGCCTCGACAAGACGGGAACCCTCACCGAGTCCGCGCTGCGCGTCACCGATCTCGTCGGCCCCGATTCGCTGCGTGGCGAGCTCGGCCGCTATGCCGCCTCCGCGCAGGCACGCAACGCCACGCTCGAGGCGATCGCAACCGCCTACCCGGCCGAGCCGGCGCCGGTCGAGGAGCAGGTGCCGTTCTCGTCGCGGCGGCGCTTCGGCGCGCAGCGCATCGGCGGCGTCGGCTATGTGCTCGGCGCCCCTGAGCACTTCGAGCTGGGGAGCCTCGAACTCGAGGCCGAGCGTGCCTCAGGCGACGGCCGGCGCGTGCTCGCGTTCGGGATCGCAGACCGGCTCGAGGATGAGCGGCCTGCGGCACGGGGGCTCGTTCTCCTGGCCGAGAGCCTGCGACCGGAGGCGCGGGCGACCGTCGATTGGTTCCGGGACCAGGGCGTCGAGCTGAAGGTGCTCTCGGGAGACCGTCCCGAGACTGTCGCCTCGATCGCCCGTGACGCGGGCATCGAGGGCGCCGCGCTCGACGCCTCGCAGCTGCCGACCGACGCAGGCGAGCTGCGGCGTCTCGTGCTCGAGCACGCGGTGTTCGGCCGCATCTCGCCGCAGGACAAGCGGCGCGTGGTTGAGGCGCTGCGCGACGCCGGCCGCTACGTCGCGATGATCGGCGACGGTGTCAACGACGTTCCCGCGCTCAAGGCGGCCCGTCTCGCGATCGCCCCGGGCACCGGCACGCAGATGGCCCGCAGCGTCGCCGACGTCGTCCTCGTGCGCGGCGACTTCGCGGCCGTGCCCGCCATGGTCGCCGAGGGGCGCAAGATCCTCCGCAACGTCCAACGCCTCGCCAAGCTGTTCGTGACGAAGTCCGCCTTCGCCGCGTTCCTCGTCCTCTCGATCGGGCTGACCCCGACCGCCTACCCGCTGCTGCCACGCCAGCTGACACTCGCCGCGTCGCTCACGATCGGCATCCCCGGCTTCTTCCTCGCGCTCGCTCCCAGCTCCGGCCGCTACAGCGCGCGCGGCTTCCTGCGCGAGCTCGCTCGCTTCGCGCTGCCGGCGGGGACCGCCGCCGGGCTCGGCGTGCTCTCGAGCTACTTGTTCGCACTCAACGTGCTCGACCTCCAGCTCGTCGCCGCCCGGACGGTCGCAGTGACCGTGCTCGTCCTCGTCGGGCTCTACCTGATCCTTGCGCTCGAGGTAACCGGACGGGTCCGCGGCACGGCGATCTCCGCCCTCTGCCTCGCGCTGCTCGCGGCCTACTTCGCGATCCTGCTCCTCCCGTCGATGCGGCACTTCTTCGCGCTGGCCGCGCCCGGGCCGGCCGTGCTCGGCCCGGCGCTGGCCGGAGCGGCGCTTGCGATCACCGGGCTCGCCGTCATCGACGACCGCTTCATCCCCGGGCGCGTAGGCGACGAAGGGCAGGCGGAGGAGCCGTCGATGCGGTTGCAGCAGACCGACTGACGGCGCTCCGCAGCCTGACCGGCGCGGGAAAGCCGCAGGCGAACCGGCGCTTTCCCTGAGGTGGATGCCGGCGCGACTCGGCACGCTCGACGGCATCAACAACTGGAGGTCGAGATTCATGCGCCGAATTACCGTTCTGCTCGCTGCCACGCTTGCCGGTGCTGCCGCTGCTGGTGTCGCCACGGCCGGCCCGTCCGCCGGAAACGCCACCGTCACGATTCGCCACGAGGTTGCGCACTGTCATGCCTGGTCGGTGAACGGCGGCCGCTTCGGCGCCGCCCAGAAGCTGAGCCTGCAGCGCGGCGGGACGATCACGTTCACGAACAACGACGTGATGTCTCACCGGCTGATCGAGCTGGCCGGAGTGCGCGTCACGATGCACAACGGCACGATGATGGGCTCAACGATGCACGCCTCCGCCGTGTCAGGTCTGATGAACCACATGGGCACGACCACGAAGCTCACGTTCGCAAAGGCGGGCAGCTACCGCTTCAGCACCCATGCCGGCGAGGATTACACGTCCGGCATCAAGACGACCGGCGAGGACAACGCCCTCACGCTGACGGTCACGGTGCGCTGACCGCCGATTCCCGCTCGACGCGGAGGTGACGGCTCGCGAACCGCGACTCGCACCAGCACTAGTGGCTTGACTGGATCACGGCTCCGCCCAGACGGGCGGAGCCGCCGGTGTCAGCAGCCGACGCGAGGCGGCAGATCGTCCGGCACCTCGGCGAGGTCGACGAACTCGCGCGCGAACGCGCTGAAGCGTTCGACGTCGGCGAGATTGGAGGCGAGCCCGAGTGACGCGCGAACAGCGCCGCCGGACGGCAGGCCGATCGCGTCCACGTAGTCGTCGAGCGTCATGCCCTCGCCGAACTCGCCGCCGACGAGCGTCTCGCGCGAGATCGTGAATGCAACCTCGCCGGCGCCGGGGTTGCAGAAGCAGCCGGTTCGCAGGGAGATCTTGTGCCGGTCGGCAACGCGATCGACGTAGCGCTCGTCGACGACGCGCCCGTCGGCCTGAAGGAAGTTGAAGGCGATCGTCGCGCCACGCCGATCGAAGTCGCGGGGCCCGTAGATCGTGGCCGCCGGCGAGCCGTCACGGTGACGAAGCGACCCGAGCGTCTCGAGGAGCAGGGAGCCGAGCGCCTCGACGCGGGCGTGGATCGTCTCGATGCCGATCCGGTCGAGCAGGCGCAGGCCGATCTCGACTGCGGGCAAGCTGAGGAAGTTGACCGTGCCGTCCTCGAACTGCGCCGCACCCGGAGCCGACTGGTACCACTCGCGCTGCACGAATGCGGCGACGATCGTGCCGCCGGAGAACCACGGCCGCTCGAGCTTGGCAAGCGCGTCGCGGCGTGCGATGAGGCAGCCGACACCGGTCGGCCAGCCGAACATCTTGTAGAAGGAGAGCACGACGAAATCCGGGTGCCAGCGGGAGAGGTCGAGCCGGTTGGTGGGAACGTACGCGGCGGCGTCGAGCAGCACGTCCCAGCCGTGTGCGTGTGCGTACTCGATCCAGGTGAGCGGCTGCTGCACGCCGGAGAAGTTCGACTGGGCCGGGTAGGCGAACAGGTTGTGGTGCTCGCCGCCGACCTCGGTCAGGTAGCGCGGCAGCAGCGTCTCGTCCACGCGCAGATCGGACGCCTCGCTCGGGACGTAGGTCGTCTCGGCGCCGCGGGCGCGCGCGAACTCACGGATGCCGTTGACGGAGTTGTGGTTGTCGAAGGTGAGCAGGAAGCGGTCGCCCGGATGGAACGGGTAGGCCTCGCCGACGAGCCGTAGCGCCCCTGTCGCGTTCGGGGTGAAGATCGCGACGTACTCGTCGCGGGAGGCGCGGAAGAACTCGAGCACGGCGTCGCGGGCCTGCTCGACGAGCTCGGTCATTCTCGCCGACGTCGGGTTGAGCGAGTGCGGATTGCCGAAGACGTTGTGCCGCAGCAACTCGAGGTGCTCGGCGAGCTGCGAATCGGCATAGAGGCCGGCGCCGGTGTAGTCGAGGTAGACGTGGCCGCCCGCGTCGAGCCGCGCGAAGTCGCTGTGGCGCAGCTCGTCGAGGACGGTGGTGTCGTCGTAGCGCGGGTGCGCGCGCCGGAACGCCGCCTCCGCTTCCTGGAGAGAGGCTGTGGGCTGGGATGCGGAGATTGCCGGTCGGGTCACGGGTCAGATCGTGCCACCTCGATCACCGTCTCGACGGGGAGATCGAGCGAAGCCGAGACGAGGCATGTTCTTTCAGCCTCCTCGGCGAGCGCTCGGGCCTGCGTCTCGTCCTGGGGCTCGGTCTCGAGCTCGAGTCGCAGCAGCAGCCGGGTGAAGCCGAAGCGTCCGTCGCTGCGCTTGCCGGCGACGCCGTCGGCATGCACCTTCAGGGCCGTGTAGACAAGACCCGCACGGGCGGCGAGCCCGGTGAAGGTCACAGCCAGACACGAGGCGGCCGCGGCGACGAAGAAGTCCTCCGGACTCCAGGTCGCGGGGTCCGTGCCGCGGAAGACAGGCGGCGGCGTGATCTCGATCGCCGGCTTGCCCTCGACCCGTGCCGCGACACGGCGCTCGCCGAGCCACTCGACCGAAAGCGGGAAGTGGAACTCCTTCGGCCGCACGGTCGCAGTTGTGCGTGTGGCGGCAGTCATCAGTACAGGCTCGCGGCCAGTTGCCGCCGGTAGCGCATGGTCAGCGGATGCTCGTGACCGAGCTCGCCGAACAGGCCGACTGTGAGGCCGAGGAGGCGCTCGCGGCGCTCCCCGCCCGCGGCGGCGATCGCCTCGAGCAGCAGCTCGAGAGCGCGTTCGTGGTCATCCTGCTCGAGCGCCGCGACCACCTCGGGCAGCTCCCCGGAAGCGCCGAGCTCGTCGAGCAGCCGTTCGGCCGCCGTCGGGCCGGTCAGCTCGTCGAGGAACTGGGCGACCGCCGCCGGCGCCTGTGCGCCGACGAACTCACGCACGACCTCGCCGTCGCGGAAGGCCTTGACCGCCGGGATGCCCTGGATCTGGTAGCGAAGCGCAAGCTCCGGATTCGCGTCGACGTCGACCTTGACGAGCGCGAGCTCGCCGGCTCGCGACTCCGCCTCGCGCTCGAGCACGGGGCCGAGCGTGCGACAGGGGCCACACCAGGCGGCCCAGAAGTCGACCACGACCGGCAGCTCGCGCGAGCGCTCGACGACGTCGCGCTCGAAGGTCTCGCTTGTCACATCCATCATTCTCATTGCCTCCTCAGCGCGGGAGCGGCGTGCGGCCGCTCGTGTTGATGTGCAGCAGCGTGTAGAGCGGACAGAAGCCGACGGCGCTGGTGGAGAGCATGACGGCGGCGAGCGCAAACAACACGACCCCGCCGACCGAGCCGGCGCCGACGAGCACCGCGGCGATCACCGCGGCCGGCGCGACGACAAAGGTGCGCAGCCCGCGATCGAGCTTGCTCATGTTCCTGGTCATCTTTGGCCTCCTCGTGTGTTGCGACTGTTCGTGTCTACTGCTATACAACTATACAACGATTTACAGTATTCCCGAGGAGAGCGCATGCCACTGCCCCAACCCCTGCCGGATGACCTCGTCGAGCTGATCGCGCGCCGCTTCCGCGTGCTCGGCGAGCCGATGCGGATCAAGCTGCTCGACCGGCTACGCGAAGGCGAGGCGAGCGTGAACGAGCTGGCCGAGGCGCTCGACGCCTCGCAGCAGAACGTCTCCAAGCACCTCGCCGTTCTGGCCGAGGTGGGCATCCTCGGCCGCCGCAAGGGAGGAACGCACGTCTACTACCGGATCGCCGACGAGGGTGTCTTCGCACTCTGCGACCAGGTCTGCGGCTCGGTGCAGCAGCAGCTCCTCGCGCTCAACGAGCTGGTCGCGGGGATCGGACAATGACCGTCGACACCACGCCGCTTCGCTCCGCTGCGTCTGCCGCCGAGCATCCGGAGGCGATCGGGCCGGTCGGTCGCCTCGGCCGCTGGACGGCCGACCACATCCGGGCGGTCGCGCTCGCCTGGGCGGTCGTCGCCGTCGCCCTGGGTGTGTTCGCGCCTCAGGTCGAAACGGCACTCTCCGGGGCAGGCTGGCAGGCGAACGGCTCCGAGTCGGTGCAGGCGCGTAGCCTGATCCAGGCGAACTTCGCCGGGCTCTCCAGCTCAGCGCTCATGGTCGTCATCCACTCGCAACGGCTCACCGCCACCGACGCCGGGTTCCAGCAGACGGTCAGCCGCGTGGAGCAGTTGCTACGGGCGAATGCCCACATCGCTTCCGTGCAGCCGCCGCGCGCCGGCTCGAGCATTTCCGCCGATGGCCATACCGCCCTCGTCACCGCCGGCGCCAACGGTGACCCGACGGCGATGGTCGCCGCCGCGGACACCCTGAAGTCGGCACTGAAGGGTGCCGGCAGTGCCGGGGTGGGCGTCTCGCTCACCGGCGCGTCCGGGATGTGGAGCGACTTCAACACTGCGAACCGCAACGCGATGATGCGCTCGGAGCTCTTCAGCTGGCCGGTGACGCTCGCGATCCTCGCGCTGGCCTTCGGCTCGCTGGTCGCTGCGGGGCTGCCGCTGCTGCTGACCATCCTCGGGCTCGTCGCCTCCGCCGGCCTGCTGACAGTGCTCACGCACGGCTTCGAGATCTCGATCTGGGCGATGAACTTCGCGCTCATGTTCGCGCTCGCGCTTGGGATCGACTACGCGCTCTTCGTCGTGCACCGTTTCCGCGGCGCCTTCTTCGGTTCGCGTCTCAGCGCGCGCGACGCGGTCGCGGTGACGATGGACACTGCCGGCAAGGCCGTCCTCTTCTCCGGCGTCACCGTGTTGGTCTCGCTCTCGGCGGTGATGCTCGTGCCGAGCCCGGCCTTCCGCTCGATGGCGCTCGGGATCATGCTCAGCGTCGTCTTCGTCCTCGCCGCGACGCTGACGCTGCTGCCGGCCGTGCTCGCCAAGCTCGGCCGGAAGATCGACGCGCTCCCGCTCCGCTGGGTGCACTCGGGCGAGCACCGCTCCGCCCGCTTCGCACGCTGGGGCGAGCGGCTCTGGCGCCACCCACATCTGTACGGCCCGGCCGCCACGCTGATCCTCGTCCTGCTCGCGCTCCCGGTCGTCGGACTGAAGACGGGGATGCCCTCGATCAAGGTCGTCCCCACGCACGACGGCTCGAGAGTCGGCTACACACAGGTGCAGCAGGCCTTCGGCATCGGTGCGCCGGGCGCGCTCCAGGTCGTGGTGCCCGCGCGTGACGCCGCCGCAGTGTCGGCTGTCGCGACGCGCGACCCCGGCGTCGCCCGCGTCTCGCCGGCCCAGTCGGGAGGGAACGGCCTCGCCCTGATCCAGGCGATCCCGAACGCCGACCCCTCGAGCACGGCGGTCGGCCGCACGATCGACCGGCTCCGGTCGGCGCTGCCGGCACGGGCGCTCGTCGGCGGCGCCGCGGCCGAGAATCACGACCTCGAGCAGGCGCTCGCTGCGAAGACGCCGCTCGTGATCGGCGTCGTGCTGGCGCTCGGCTTCCTGCTCCTGCTCGTCGCCCTGCGGGCGCCGCTGATCGCCGCGCTCGGCGTCGCGACCAACCTGCTCGCCACCGGCGCGGCCTTCGGCGTGGCTCGGTTGATCTTCCAGAACGGCCACGGCGCGGGCCTGCTCGGCTTCGAGTCCCAAGGCTTCCTCGACGCCTGGGGGCCGGTGTTCTTCTTCGCGATGATCTTCGCCATCTCCATGGACTACACCCTGTTCCTGCTCTCCTCCGCCAAGGAGCACTTCGACAGGTCAGCCGATCCACGCGAGGCGTCGATCGGCGGGCTTGCCCACTCCGGCCGCGTGATCTTCGCCGCCGCCGCCGTCATGGTCGCCGTCTTCTTCACCTTCGCCCTCTCCGGGCCGCTGCCACCCAAGGAGATGGGCGTCATCCTCGGCATCGCCGTCCTGCTCGACGCCATGCTCGTCCGGCTGGTCCTGATCCCGACTCTGCTGCGTGTCTTCGGACGCTGGGCCTGGGCCCTTCCACGCTGGCTCGACCGAATCCTCCCCGACGTTCGCTTCGGCCACGCCTGATGCTCGAGCTCTGGCAGACCGAATGGTGTCCCGCCTCGCGACGCATCCGGGAACGACTCACCGAGCTCGGCATCGACTACGTCACACGTCAGGTGCCTGTCGGCAAGGCGGAGCGCACGGCGCTGCGGCAGAAGACCGGCTCCGACACGATTCCCGCCCTCGTGCTCGAGGACGGTACCGTCACGATCGGCGAGGAGGCGATTCGCCGTTACCTCGAGCAGATCGTCGAGCCGCCGGAGGCGGAGGAACACCGACTGAAGGCGGCTAAAGCACGCCGCCGATACCTCGAGGAGGAATGCGAATGCCTGCAACGAGCTACACACTGAGCGCGGCGACCGAGCTCGGGTTCACCGAAGCCGCCGAACGCGTCCGCGACGAGCTGAAAGCGGAAGGGTTCGGAATCCTGTGCGAGATCGACGTGCAAGCCACGCTGAAGGAGAAGCTCGGCGTCGACGGCGAGCCCTACCTGATCCTCGGCGCCTGCAACCCGCCGCTCGCGCACCAGGCGCTCGAAGCAGAGCCTGACCTCGGGACATTGCTGCCGTGCAACGTCGTCGTCTACCAGCGCGGTGGCGAGACAACGATCTCCGCGATCGACGCCGAGCGAATGCTCTCGATCGTCGGCAACGACGAGCTCGCGCCGGTCGCCGCCGAGGTACGGCGTCGGCTCGCAGCAGTCGTCGAGCGCGCAACGAAGGCTTGACGATGGGCCTCTTCACGCGAACGCAGCAGATTGACGCCGGCGGTGCAGCCGACCTGCTCGCAGCTCGAAGCGCTGTCGTGCTCGACGTTCGCGAACACGCGGAATGGAAGACAGGCCACATCCAGGGAGCGATCCACATCCCGCTCACCCAGCTGTCGAGCCGTCTGCCTCAGCTCCCGAGCGGCAAGACGATCGTGACCGTCTGCAGAAGCGGCCATCGAAGCGCCCTGGCCGCCCGGTCGCTGGTCAGCGCCGGCCACGACGTGCTCAACCTTCGCGGCGGGATGAACGCGTGGGCACGAGCGGGTCTTCCGCTCCGTCGCTGACTCGTAGAACCCCGCAGCAGCGGGCGTAGAAATCCCGATGCGCGGCACGGGCGGATGGGTGATCGTTCATCGACGATCACCGATCAGGAGACGTGCGATGAACTGCTTCGAGTGCACAACGACGAACGACACCGTCGCCGCGGCCGGCGTCTGTCGGCACTGCGGCGTCGGGCTCTGCCTCGACCATCTCGTCGAAGCCGACTCCTACCGCGTCGGCGGCACCGTCTTCGGCTGCGGGCACGAGCTCCCGCACGCGAAGCCGCTGCACGGGGTCCCGGCAGGCATCGCAGCGGCCGGGCGTCACTCCAGCGCGGAAGTCACGTGACCGTCGCGGCCGTTCGCTCGGAGCAGGCCCGCTCACTCGACGTCGACCTGGCGGTGCTCGCGAAGGCGGTCGGCCATCCCGCCCGCGTCCGCATCCTGCGGCTGCTGCTCTCCCACGACGCGTGCTACTGCGGCCAGATCGTCGACGAGCTTCCGCTTGCGCAGGCGACCATCTCCCAGCACCTGAAAGTGCTGAAAGAGGCCGGGCTGATTGTCGGCGAGATCGAGGGCATGCGCACCTGCTACTGCGCCAGCCGCGACCGTCTCGCCGAACTACACGACCTGCTCCTCGGCCTGATCGCGGAGGCCGCGGTCGTGGACACACGTGACTGCGACTGAGACCGATCACCGTCCGGCGCCCAGCGCTGCGACGGACGAGGCGGCGGTCCTCCGCAAGCTCTCGACGCTCGACCGCTTCCTGCCGCTCTGGATCGCGCTCGCCATGGGAGCCGGGCTCGGGCTCGGCTCGCTGATCCCGAGCCTGAACGACGGGCTCGACAAGCTGCGCGTCGGCACCGTCAGCCTGCCGATCGCGCTCGGGCTGCTGCTGATGATGTACCCGGTACTGGCGAAGGTGCGCTACGAGGAGCTCGGCCGCCGACAGGCAGACGGCGTGTCCAACCGCGTCTTCTTCGGCGTCTCGCTGTTTCTCTCCTGGGTCGTCGGGCCGCTGCTGATGTTCGCCCTCGCCTGGCTGCTGCTGCCCAACCAGCCCGCCTACCGCACGGGCGTCATCGTCGTCGGCCTCGCCCGCTGCATCGCGATGGTGCTGATCTGGAACGACATCGCCAAGGGCGACCGTGACCGGGCCGCCGTGCTCGTCGTCTTCAACGCCGTCTTCCAGCTCGCCGCCTATTCGCTCCTCGGCTACTTCTACCTCACCATGCTGCCGGGCTGGCTCGGCCTCGACACACAAGGATTCGAGGTCGGCATCTGGGACGTCGCACGCACGGTGCTGATCTTCCTCGGCATCCCGCTCGCCGCCGGATTCCTCACCCGCCGGATCGGCCTGAAACGCAAGGGGCGCGACTGGTACGAGCGGAAGTTCATCCCGCGCATCAGTCCGATCACCCTCTACGGCCTCCTGTTCACGATCGTCCTGCTGTTCGCGATCCAGGGCGACACGATCACGTCGCAGCCGCTCGACGTCGCCCGGATCGCGCTGCCGCTGCTCGCGTACTTCGCGGCCATGTGGGTGGCGGGCTTCATGATCGGCAAGCTGATCGGCTTCCCGTACGCGCAGACCGCCAGCCTGGCCTTCACCGTCGCCTCCAACGACTTCGAGCTCGCGATCGCCGTCGCCGTCGGCGTCTTCGGCGCCACCTCCGGCCAGGCCCTCGCCGGCGTCGTCGGCCCGCTCATCGAGGTGCCGGTGCTGGTCGCACTCGTCTACGTCGCCCTGTGGGCACGGCGATTCTGGGCGCAAAGCAGCCCCAACGCGCCGGTTCCGTCCACCACGTAACTCGAGGTCAGGTGTCCGTGCGTGAGGCGAGTGCGTCCTCGACGGCCGAGAGGAGCCGCTTCTCGGTCACCGGGAACTCGATCGCAGTGGCGGCGCCGATCACCTCGCGGTCGCGCTCGAGGTGAGACCGCGGCCCCTCCACGACGAGCGCAGGCGTGCCTCTCGAGCTGAGAGCGGCGAGGACCTCGCGGCCCTCATCCAGCTCCGTGGTCGAGACGACCACGTCTGCACCCTCGACGAGGGAGCATCGCCCTGCCACGACCAGAGGACACAGCGTCCGCTCTTCGTCGGGCTGCAACTGCTCGGGATTCCCGAAGTAGCTCGGGCGGCGGCGGTACCAGGGCCGGCGTTCGACCGGCTTCGACGGACCGTGACACAGTGCGACGTCGTAGCCGGCCCCACGCAGGATCTCCGCGTGCGCCCACAGGTCGGCGCCGTCCCGGTTCTCGATCAGCACTCTCGGCTTGCCGGTCGACTCCGACCACTCACCGGGGTGGAGGACACGGGGCCCGGTCCGTCGCGACACCTTCGATCCAAGAAACCCTGGTTTTTTCATCGGTCCGTCCTCCTACTCGGTTGGCTCGTTCGAAAGCTTCGCACGCCGGGTGGCGGAGCGCTACGCTTTTGTGCAACCGGGGAGTCCCTGTGTGAGGGGCTGAGAGAGCGTTTCCTAGCGCGTACCCGCCGAACCTGATCCGGGTCATGCCGGCGAAGGGAGCGTATGTCGCACTCGATGCTCGAGGTGGAAGCCGCGCCGGGGCGGGACACGGCCGCCGGCGTTGCGCTCGCAGGCGTGGTTCGCGTGCTCGGCGGGAGGCGCGTGCTCGACGGCGTCGACGTTCGCGTGCCTGCCCACGGGCGGCTCGGGATCGTCGGCCGGAGCGGCGTGGGCAAGTCGACGCTGCTCTCGCTCGTCGCGGGGCTGGACGAGCCGGACGCCGGAACCGTGACCGTGTGCGGTCAGACCTCCGCGCCGGCACGTCTCGCGCAGTGCGCCCTGATGCCGCAGCGTGACTGCCTCCTCCCGTGGCGGACCGCGCTCGACAACGCCTGTCTCGCGCTCGAGAACACGGGTGTGCCGCGCACCGAGGCCCGGCGCCGTGCCGCTCCGCTGTTCGCGCGGCTCGGTCTCGCGGGCGCGGAGCTGCTGCGCCCTGCGCGCCTCTCGAGCGGGATGCGGCAGCGGGTGGCGTTCCTGCGCACGCTGCTCGCCGGCAAGGAAACGCTCCTTCTGGACGAGCCGTTCGGCGCGCTCGACGCGATCACGCGCGCCGAGCTGCAGGAATGGCTTGCCGCCGCTCTCGTGGGCGAGCCGCGGACGGTATTGCTCGTGACGCACGACGTCGAGGAGGCGCTCCTGCTCTGCGAGCGGGTGGTCGTCCTGGCCGACGGACGGGTTGCACTCGAGCTCGACGCGGACATCCCGCGCGAGGCGACGCGGCGCGAGCTCGTGACGAGCCCGGCCTTCCTCGAGCTGCGCGAGCGGGCGCTCGAGGCGATCGGATGAGCCGTCTCTGGCCGCTCACGCTGCTCACGGCCGCGGTCGGAGTGTGGGAGCTCGTCGTACGCGCCGCGCACGTTCCGGACTATCTGGTCCCGGCGCCCTCGGCGATCGCCTCCACGCTCGGCTCGGACGCGGGGCTGCTGGCGAGCGCGACGCTCGTGACCCTGCGCGAGGTCGTTCTCGGCTATCTGCTCGCCGTCGCGCTTGCGCTCGCGCTCGCCGTCCTGCTCCACTTCTCGGACGCGCTACGCCGCGCGCTCCTGCCGATCCTCGTCCTCTCGCAGACAGTGCCCACCGTCGTGCTCGCGCCGGTGCTCGCCATCCTGCTCGGCTACGGCATCACGCCGAAGCTCGTGGTGGTCGCGATCGTCTGCTTCTTCCCGATCGTAGTCAACACCGTCGACGGGCTCCGCTCCACCGACGCCGAGCTCGTGCAGATGATGCGGACGCTACACGGGAGCAGGCTCGCGATCTTCCGTCGCGTCGAAGTACCCGGAGCGCTGCCGGCCGTCTTCTCGGGTGCACGCATCGCCGCCACCTACGCCGCGGTCGGAGCCGTCTTCGGCGAGTGGGCCGGCTCCTCGGCCGGCCTCGGCTTCGTCATGCTCCAGGCGCAGCCCGCGCTCCTGACGGCGCGGATCTTCGCCGCCGTCCTCATTCTCTGCGCCCTCGCGCTCGGGCTCTACGCGGTTGTCTCGCTGGCCGAGCGTGTTCTCATCCCCTGGCAAACGGAGGTCGTCCATGCGTAGCCGCAGCATCCTCGTCGTCTTGACCGTCGCAGTCTCGCTCGCGCCCGCGGCGTTCGCGGGCGGACAGAAGGTCACGCTGACGCTCGACTGGACGCCGAACCCCGACCACGTCGGCCTCTACGACGCGCAGAGCACCGGCCTCTTCGCGAAAGCCGGCCTCGACGTCACGATCAGAGCGCCCTCCGATCCGACCGCACCGCTCAAGCTCGTCGCGGCGGGACAGAGCGACCTCGCCGTCTCCTACGAGCAGGAGCTCTTCTTCGCAGCGGCGCGCAAGCTGCCCGTCGTCGCCGTCGCCGCAGTGGTGCCGCAGCCGCTCAACTCGATCATCGCGATCGAGCCGCGCATCCACTCGGTCCGCGACCTGAAGGGGCGGACCGTCGGCATCACCGGCGTCCCCTCGGACTACGCGGCACTCGACACGGCACTCGCCTCCGCAGGCCTCACGCGCAAGGACGTGCACGTGGTGACCGTCGGCTACAACCTGCTGCCCGCGCTGCTTGCGCACAGGGTCGACGCCGTGATCGGCGTCTACCGCAACGTCGAAGGCATCCAGCTGCAGGAACGCGGGCTCGAGCCGACGATCATCCCGCTCGACCGCGTAGGAATCCCTTCGTACGACGAGCTCGTACTCGTCGCCAACGCACAACGCCTCCGCACGGACGCCGCCTATCGATCGACCGTCCGCCGCTTCGTCGGCGCGTTCCTCGCCGGCACCGCCGATGCCCGGCAGCACCCTCAGCGCGCGCTGGCGATCCTGACGAAGGTCACCGCCTCGGACCAGCGCTTTCTCGCGCGCGCGACGCCCGCGACGCTCGCACTGCTCGCCGGACGGGACGGAATCGGCTGCATGCGCACCACCCAGTGGCAGCGCTTCGGCAACTGGATGCACACGCGCTCCCTGCTGAAGGAACCGATCCCCGCAGCCGCAGTCATGAGCACGCGCTTCCTCCCGCACCGCTGCCGCGCAGCCGGGTGATCAGGATCCGTCGCCCGGCCGCAGCGCGAGCACGACACCCCACTCGAGACTGATGCGCGCCTCCTCCGCGGCGAAGACGTTCGAGATGCCACGACTCGATCCGGCCGCCAGCGTCTCGCCGCGCAACGGATACAGAAGCCCCTCGGTCACGACGCCCACCGCAGGCCCGTGCAACGCATGCAGCGACACCAACTCGCCCGGCGTCCCCACCAGCGAGCGCTCTCCACGGACGACGTGGACCATCGCAGCGCCGAGCTGCGCGTCGATCTCGACATCCGCGTAGTCCTCCGCGCCGAGCAACAGCAACTCGCCCAGCAGATGATCGAGACGCCCACCTGCGGCGCCCACCAGCAAGATCCGCCGCGGGCCGAGCCCCAGCGCAGCGTCGAGCGCCAACGCCAGGTCGGTCGCGTCCTTCTCCTGCGGGTGGCGCTCGATCCGTACACCGGAGCGCTCCAGCGTCTCGAGCGAGCCCGAAGCGATCGAGTCGAGGTCGCCTACGACGACATCGACCGCCACCCCGAGCTTGAGCGCGAGCTCGACACCGCCGTCCGCAGCGACGACGACCGCGCCGGACGGAATCGTCACACGCGGGACCGTGCCCGGGCCCGCCGCGAAGACGACCACCGTGTCGATTGCGGTGCCCATCGCCTAGATGCCCCGCCGAGGCGGCGCGGTCGTCAGCGCACGCCGAGCAGGTCGACGACGAAGACGAGGGTCTCGCCGGGCCCGATCACGCCGCCGGCTCCGCGCTCGCCGTAGGCGAGGCCCGGGGGAATCGTCATCCGGCGACGCCCGCCCACCTTCATGCCGGCGACGCCCTGATCCCAGCCCTGGATCACCTGGCCCTGCCCGAGGCCGAAGCTGAACGTGCCGCCGCGATCCCACGACGCATCGAACTGCTCGCCTGTCGACCACGCGACGCCGACGTAGTGCACGTCAACCTGCCGCCCGGAAACGGCCTCTTCTCCTTCGCCGACCGTGACGTCTTCGAGCTCGAGCTGCGAGGGCGGCTGCTGATCCGCCGGGACGTCGACCTGAGGCTTCTGATTCGTCGTCATGGCGAAACCGTATCGACCCATGCCGCGCGGCGCGGCACGTACCCTGCCGCAGTGCCGTCGTTCGCCGACCTCCTCGCCTCACGCCCCGTCCTGCTCGCCGACGGTGCGACCGGCACGAACTATCAGAACATGGGGATCGAGCCGGGCGTCGCGCCCGAGGAGTGGGTCTTCGACGCGCCCGACAACGTGCGCGAGCTGCACCGACGCTTCCTCGACGCGGGCTCCGACCTCGTGCTCACGTGCACCTTCGGCGCGACGACGCCGCGGCTCGCCGACGGGCCGCTCGCAGGACGCGCGCGCGAGGTGAACATCCGCGCCGCCGAGCTCGCGCGCGACGCGGCCGGCGGCGACCGGCTCGTGGCCGGCTCGATGGGGCCGACCGGCCGGCTCCCGGAGCCGTACGGCCTGCTGACGCGCGAGCTGTGCGTCGAGGCCTACGCCGAGCAGGCGCTCGCGCTCGCCGACGGCGGCGTCGACCTGCTCGTGCTCGAGACGTTCTTCGCGCTCGAAGAGGCGCTCTGGGCGATCGAGGGCGTGCAGGGCGCGAGCGATCTGCCGCTCGTCATGTCGTTCAGCTTCGACCAGGGAACGCACACGATGATGGGTCTCAGCCCTGCCGACGTCGTCGCAGCGGTGAAGCCGCTCGGTGTCGCGGCCCTCGGCGCGAACTGCGGCCGGTCACTCGAGGACACCGACGCGATCGTCACCGAGCTCGTCGACGCGGCGCCCGGGCTGCCGCTCTGGATCAAGCCGAACGCCGGCGTCCCTCGCATCGTCGGCGACGCCGTCGTCTACGATGCCGACCCGGAGATGCTCGCCGAGCACGTACGCGCCTACGCGAACAAGGGCGCGCGCATTGTCGGCGGCTGCTGCGGCTCGACGCCCGAGCACATCGCGGCGATCGCGCGCGGCCTCTAGGGGCTATCCTCACGTCTGTGCACCGTCTCTATCAGCGCACGGGGGCAGGCCGGCCGCCGCGCGTGCGCTGGGCGCTCGAAGAGGCCGGCGCGCCCTACGAGTACGTCGTGATGACGAAGGAGGAGGGGCGCAGCGAGGAGCACGCGGCGCGTCATCCACTCGGGCGCGTTCCCGTGCTCGAAGGCGACGGAGGCCCGCTGTTCGAGTCCGCCGCGCTCTGCCTTCACATCGCCGACCTCTACCCCGCGGCCGAGCTGATCCCGGCCCCCGCGGCGCACGCGCGCGGCGAGGTCTATCAGTGGTCGTTCTTCGCGATGACCGAGCTCGAGCCGGCGATGCTCCGCGCCTACACGGCCCGCCACGCCGCCGAGCAGGACGCGGACGCCGTCGCGGAGGCCGACGCGCGTCTCGCAAAGGCCGGTGACGTCGTCGCCGCCGCGCTCGACGGACACGACTATCTCGTCGGCGACCGGTTCACGATCGCGGACGTCGTGCTGGGCGGCGTGCTCCACAGCGCACGAACGTACGAGCTGCTGCCGGACTCCCCGGCCTTGAACGCCTACCTGGCCCGCCTCGACGGACGCGAGGCGAAGCAGCGGGCCTACGCGGCGTGAGCGCGACCGAGCCCGTCCTCGCCTTCGAAGCGCGGATGGAGCTCGGCGAGTCGCCCGTCTGGGACGAGCGCACGGGCACGCTCCTCTTCGTCGACATCGTGCGTGGCGCGATCGCGCGCTTCGACCCGACGCGCGGCGAGGCGGAGACCGTCGCCGTCCTCGATGACCCCGTCGGGTCGATCGCGCTACGGCGCGAGGGCGGGCTCGTCGCCGCCACAGGCACGTCCATCGTCCTGCTCGACGAGCAGTCGAGCAGGACGGTCGTCGCTCGGCTGCCGGACGCCGGCGGGCTCCGCTTCAACGACGGCGCCTGCGACGCGCAGGGCCGGTACTGGGTGGGCACGATGGCGCTCGACGTCGCGCCCGGGCGCGGGACACTCTGGCGCTACGACGACCGTGGGCTCGCGCCGATGGTCGCGCCGGTGTCCATCTCGAACGGCATCGACTGGAGCGCGGACGGAACGCGCATGTACTACGTCGACAGTCCGTCCCGCCGCATCGACGTCTTCGCCTTCGACGCGCAGGACGGTTCGCTCTCGGACCGGCGCACCCTGACGAAGATCGACGACGCCGGGGCAAGCGTCCCCGACGGGTTGACCGTCGACGCGGAAGACCACGTCTGGGTCGCGCTCTGGGACGGGTCGGCGGTTCGCCGCTACCGGCCCGACGGCGTGCTCGACCGCGTCGTCGAGCTTCCGGTGTCGCGACCGACGAGCTGCGCGTTCGGCGGTGACGATCTCGGCGACCTCTACGTCACCTCCGCGCGCGTCGGTCTCTCACCCGCAGAGCTGGAGCCCCAGCCGCATGCGGGCGGCGTGCTCGTGCTGCGACCCGGCGTCACGGGCCGTGCGCCGAACCGCTTCTCCGGCTGACGACAGGCGCCCGCGTTGACAACGGTTCGTGCCCCTTTCGGGGGTCCGGGCCGCGCGGTTCCGGTCGATATTTCACTCGAACGAGGGACAGCACCTCCTCCGAAACGTCAAGGAGCACGCAATGCGCCGCACGAGCCGCAAGGTCATCTTCATCGCGATCCTCAGCGGGATCCTCGCCTCGGCGGCGTATGCCTTCACGGCCGCCAACACCGTCCCCGGCACGCAGGCCGGCTCCGGCTCCGGCACGATCAGCGGTTACACCGCGACGGCCGTGACGTACACCCTCAACGCGACGACGCCGACGAACATCGACGCCGTCGCCTTCACCATCAGCCCGACGACGACCGCCGCGGTCAAGATCCAGCTCGCCGCCGCCGGCACGTGGTACAGCTGCACGAACACAGCGGGCTCGGTGAGCTGCACCACCACCTCCCCTCAGGCGACCGTCGTCGCCGCAACGCAGCTCAGCGTCGTCGCAGTCCAGTAGGCGATGAGCGCTCGGTCGGCTGCCTCCTGGGCTGGAACGATCTGCGGCGTCGCCGCGCTCGCCGCCGCCTGGCTGACGCTCTGGCCGATCGGCCTCGGCGGCTCGACCGGCTACGCCGTCGTGATCGGCAGCAGCATGGAGCCGCTCCTCCACCGCGGCGATGTCGCGGCCGTACGCCGCAGCTCCGACTTTCACGTCGGCGACATCGTCGCGTACCACAGCCGGACGCTCGACCGCACGGTGCTGCATCGGATCATCGGCGTGCACGACGGCCGGTATGTCTTCAAGGGGGATGCGAACAACTTCACCGACCCCGGTGTGGTGCGCAGCTCCGACCTGATCGGCCGCTACTGGTTCAAGGTCGGCGGCGCGGCCCCCGTGCTCGAGTGGGTGCAGCGGCCGTGGCACGCAGCGTTGCTCGCGGGGCTTCTTGGCATCTTCGTGTTCGGCAGCGGTGCGGGCGTGACGATGCGCAGGCGCCGTCGGCGGCGACGCGGCGCCGAGCCCGCGCCCGCTCTCAAACCGCCGCGCACGGCCGCGCCCGGCAGCGGCATCCTCTCGAACGCTTGGCAGCCGACGGCTGCCGTCGCCGTCGTCGGGCTCGTCGCGTTCGCGACCCTCGGCGTCGTGGCGCGCGGGCTTCCTGCCACCCGGCAGGTGCCCACCGATCGTTTCTACACGCAATCGGGCCACTTCTCCTACGGCGCGCCGGTCCCGGTGAGCGCCGCGTATCCGTCTGGGCGCGTCGCTTCCGGCGAGGCGGTCTTCACGCGCCTCGTGCAGCGTCTCGACGTCGAATTCGACTGGCGTTTCCAGAGCGACCGGAAGCACGTCGTCCACGGAACGGCGTCGCTTGCCGCCCTCGTCTCGGACGGCGGCGGTTGGACGCGGCGCATCGAGCTCACGCCGAGTGCGCCGTTCGCCGGCGACCGGCTCACCCTCGGGGGAACGCTGCAGATCGACGCGCTCGAGGCGATGCTGCGGCGGCTGGAGGCTGTCACCGGCACGCACGGCGGCTCGTACCAGGTGAGCATCGTCCCCACGATCCGCCTCGCAGGCCTCGTCGACGGCACCGCGCTGAGCGACGTGTTCGCACCTCCGCTTCAGCTCTCGCTCGACCAGTTCAGGCTCCAGGTGACGGGCGCACCCGATCCCGCACACCCCAACTCGCTGACGCGCTCGAAAGAGACGGGCGGGGTGCTCACCGAGCCGAACCGGATCCGGCTTGTCGCCGGCCGGCAGCTCGCGCTCCGCCCGGCGATGCGCACCGCCGTGATCGGAGGCCTCGCGTCGCTCGTTCTGCTCCTTCTCGCGCTCGTGACGCACGTCGCCCGGCGCCCGCCGGCGGACGAGGCCGCCCGCATGCGCGCGCGGTACGGCCGCTGGATCGTCCGCGTCGCGGACGCGTCGTCCGCCTCTCGCGTGGTCGACCTCACCAGCTTCGACGACCTCGCTCGCATCGCGGAGCGCTACGACCGCCTGATCCTGCAGGACGAGCACACGGACGCGTTCGTGGTCGAGGAAGAGGGCGTCTCGTACCGCTGGCGCCCCGGCGTTCCGGCGACGGCGGAGGCGTTCGCGCGCATCGCCGACGTCGTGGAGCAGCAGGCTGCAGGCACGCCCGTCGCCGAGCGCCGCAACCTCGGTGCACGCCCGTGGTCCGCCCCGCGGCGGGAGCCGCCTGCCGACGAGCGCCCCGCCTCCACCCGGCCGGGCCCGTGATCGGCCCGCGCTCGCTCGCCCGCGTGCTCGCCACTGCCGCCGCGTTCCTCGTGCTCGCAGCGGCCTCCTACGCGTTCACCGCCGCGAACACGGTCCCCGCCACGAACGCAGGGCAGCAGCAGTTCACGATCGACGCGAACGCGCTCAAGCCGGCCGCGTGCGCGGCCCTCAACCTCACCGCGATCGTCACGAACAACAGCGGCACCGCAGCCAGTGAGCTCGTTCTGGGGAGCGCCGCAGGCGACAACATCCTCGGACGCGGCGGCAACGACTGCATCCTTGGTGGGGGCGGCGCCGACACGATCAACGGCGGCGCCGGTGCGAACGACATCTGCATCGGCGGTCCCGGCACCGACACGTTCAGCAACTGCGAGACCCAGACGCAATGAGTGACGGCGTGTCCCCCCGAAGGGGGATCGAGTCCCTCGTTCTAGTGACCGACATTAGGTGAAATGGCACCTTCACTCGTCACCCGTCCTCGCACGATCCTCGCCGTCGCTCTGCTCACGGCGATCCTCGCTGCAGGCGCCTACGCGTTCACTGCGTCGAACACCGTGCCGTCCTCGAACGCAGGTTCCGGCTCGGGCTCGGTGAGCGGTTACACCGCCACGAACCTCACCTACGCGCTCACTGCGGCCGACCCGAACACGATCGACACGCTGACCTTCGACATCGCCCCCACGACCACTTCGGTCGTCAAGGTCAAGGCGGGGTCGACGGGCTCGTGGAAAACCTGCGCGAACGCGTCCGGCTCGATCACGTGCGACTACAGCGCGGCGCCCATCGGCGTCGGCGCGGTGCTCGATCAGATCACCGTCGTCGCCGTCCAGTAGCGCTCCACCGCGCACCAAACTCTCGGCACCGACCGGTACGGCCCGTCAAAACGACGGGCCGTACCCACTCGTCTGTTTTCTTTCGGGCCGTGCCCTTGACGCGCGCGAACGCACGCCCGTCCCCCGTGCCCGGCATTCAGCGGTACCGGGGCCGGCCCGACGGATAGCCTCACTACATGAGCGTCATCGTCCAGAAGTACGGAGGCACGTCGGTCGCCGATCCCGAGCGAATCAAGCACGTTGCGAAGCGCGTGGTCGCAACCGCCGAGGCCGGCCACCAGGTGTGCGTCGTCGTCTCGGCGATGGGCGCCATGACCGACCAGCTGCTGGAGCTCGCGGCCGAGGTCTCGAAGCATTCCCATCCACGCGAGCAGGACATGCTGCTCACCGCCGGTGAGCGCATCTCGAGCGCACTGCTCGCGATGGCGGTCATCGAGCTCGGACACGACGCCGTCTCGCTCACGGGCTCGCAGGCGGGCATCGTCACCGACGAACGGCACGGCAAGGCGCGCATCGTCGAGCTTCGCCCCAAGCGCGTGCTCGAGGCGCTCGACGCCGGCAAGATCGTGATCGTCGCGGGCTTCCAGGGCGTCTCCGGCACGAGCGACATCACGACGCTCGGCCGCGGCGGCTCGGACACGACTGCGGTCGCAGTCGCGGCGGGCCTCCAGGCCGACGTCTGCGAGATCTACACCGACGTCGACGGCGTCTTCACGGCCGACCCGCGGGTGGTGCCGGCCGCGCGCAAGCTCGACGCGGTGACGTACGAGGAGATGCTCGAGCTCGCAGCCTCGGGCGCGAAGGTCCTGGCGCTCCGTTCGGTCGAGTACGCTCGAACGCACGGCGTCGCCGTCCATGTTCGGTCGTCGTTCGGTGAGGCCGGCGGCACCTGGATCGTGAAGGAGGAGGACGTGCTCGAGCAGGCGATCATCTCGGGAATCGCAAGCGACTCCAGCGAGGCGAAAGTGACGATCCTCGGCGTGCCCGACAAGCCGGGCATCGCGGGACGCGTGTTTCGCCCGCTCGCGGACGCCGGCATCCACATCGACATGATCGTGCAGAACGTGTCGGCCGCGGGGCACACCGACATCTCCTTCACGCTGCCGCAGTCCGACCTGCCGACGGCAGAGCCCGTGCTCGACGTGATCGCGAAGCTGGTCAACGCGCAGGGTCACACGGTCGAATCGGACATCGGCAAGGTGTCGCTCATCGGCGCGGGAATGCGGAGCAACCCGGGTGTGGCGGCCGACATGTTCGAAGCGCTCGCGGACGCCGGCATCAACATCGAGATCATCTCGACGTCGTCGATTCGCATCTCCTGCGTCGTGCGCGGAGCCGAGCTCGAACGGGCCGTCCAGGTGCTCCACGAGCGGTTCGAGCTCTCCACCGCCGCGCAGTAGTCGCCGAGCTGCCGGGCCCTAGAGGCTTGATGTGAATTGGCCGCACGCACGGCTGGTGTGCCAGACGCGGCGCGTTTCGCCCGGATCCGGCTTGCACGTAGGACCGCTATGCGCTACGCCGGATCCGACCGAACCGCTTGGTCTGGCCCATCCCCG
>DATCOE010000048.1:0-16194 GCA_036564885.1 Gaiellaceae bacterium
CTGATGTGAATTGGCCGCACGCACGGCTGGTGTGCCAGACGCGGCGCGTTTCGGCCGCCTCCGGCTTGGACGTAGGAACCGCTATGCCCCGCGCCGGATCCGGCCGAACCGCTTGGTCTGGCCCATCCCCGCACGCACGTCTAATCCACATCAAGCCTCTAGCGCGTCGCGCCGAAGACGACCAGCCACGTCGCCCCGACGCCCGCGACCGTGAGCGCGATGCGCTTCCACGACGGATGTGCGTGCGCTTCCGGTAGTAGGTCGGTCGCGCCCATCGCGAGGAAGAAGCCCGCATAGAGCGCGAGCAGCACGCCGAGCGAGTGGCTCGAGATCGCGATCAGCGAGCCGACGATCGCTCCGAAGAGCGGAGCGAGCGAGTCGACAATCAGCCAGCGCATCGCAGCGTCGCGGTCGTTCGACTGGCGAAGGATGAACCCGACGGTGTTGAGGCCGTCGGCGAAGTCGTGGCTGACGACCGCGAGGAACACGATGAACCCGGTCGCGTTGGAGACGTGGAAGGCGAAGCCGATGCCGAGCCCGTCGACGAAGCTGTGGACCGAGAGGGCGGCCGCCCCGAAGGCCCCGACCTGCGCATGGGCATGCACGTGCTCGTCGTCGTCTCGGTGATGGAGCACGAGCGCCCGTGCGGCCACGAAGAACACGAGGAAGCCGACACCAGCGAGCCACCCGACGTGCCGGGCGTTTTTGAGATTGGCGAAGGCCTCCGGCAGGACGTCGAAGAGCGCGACCCCGACGACCACGCCCCCGGACAACGCGATCAGCAGGCCGACGCTGTCCCGCAGCCGGAGCGCGAACAGGCCGCCGACGAACGTCGACACGACGGTGCCGGCGGCGAGCGGGATCGCGATCCAGGTCACGGTGCGCACCTCGAGCACACGCCGTAGATGTCGAGCTCGTGCGTCTGCGCGCGGAAGCCGTGGCGGCGGCGCAGCTCGTCGTCGGAGGGCGCGGCGCAGAGATCGGTCTCCTCGACGCCGCCGCATGCCGTGCACACGAGATGGTGATGGTGCTCCGGCCGGCAGCGAACGTAGGCGGCGCGTCCGGCGCCGGCGAGCGGGTGCACGGCGCCTGCACGGCGGAGCAGCTCGATCGTCCGGTACGTCGTGGCGAGCCCGAGAGCAGGGTGCGCAGCACGGGCGGTGTCGAAGATCTCGACCACCGTGAAGGCGCCGCGCCGCGCCTCGACGGCGTCCACGACGGCGCGGCGGGCCGGCGTCATCCGCGTCCGCGGCGGGAGGGCGATGCCGCTCATCGCGCCCAGCCTACCTGAGAATGATTCTCAGTTACCGGCCTCGGGCCCCGCCGTCGCGCCCGTTGTCGATAATGGGGAAGCCTGGTGCGACTCTCTCCGCTGATCCGGTTCTCGGCCGCCGCGTGCGCTCTCGTGCTCGTGGTCGGCGCGTCGGAAGGCTCGGCCGAGCGGTCGGCCGGTGCGACCGCGCGCGCGTGGGCGATCAAGGTGATCGTCCCCGGGCAGCTTGCCACCGGGACCCAAGCGCTCACGGCGCCCGACGACGCGGTGGCGTTCGACGGTGCGTTCGCGTATCCGGCCGACGGCTCGATCGTGGCGGCGAGCTCCGTCACCACGAGCGTCTCCGCGTCGAGCGGCGTCCAGGCAGCGGCGGGCGCGTCGTCGCAGGTGACGTTGCTCTCGCTCTTCGGGGGCGAGATCACCGCCGAAACCGTCACCGGCGAGACGCACGCCCTCGCGAGCACGGCGAGCGCATCGGGTGACACGGGCCTGACCGGGCTCACGACGCTCGTGGTGCTCGGGCAACCGGTGACCCCGACGGCGAACCAGCAGATCCCGCTCGCCGACTGGGGCTATGCGATCGCGCTCGAGCAGAAGAGCCAGCGCGTCGACCAACCGACCCCCGGCTACCACGACTTCGTCACGGCGCTCGACGTGTTCCTCACGGCGGACCACGGTGGCCTGCTCGCGGGGAGCGAGCTGCAGATCGGCTACGCCGAGGCCAACGCGCAGGCGAGCGAGCCCGCGCCGCTCCCCGTGCCCCCGACCGTGCCGACGATCGCCAAGGGCGGCACCGGCGCCGTACCCGGCGAGCCGAATCAGAACGGCCTGCCGCCGGTGTTCAGGAAGCCGCCGAACGTCACCCCGAAACTGACCGCGGGCGGCTACGTGTTCCCGGTGTACGGGAACTCGTCGTTCATCGACACATTCGGCGCGTTCCGCGGCGACGTTTCCGGCGGCTGGCATCACGGCGACGACATCTTCGCCGCGCTCGGCGCGCCGCTTCTCGCGGTCACGAACGGCACGGTGTTCTCGGTCGGTTGGAACCGCGTCGGCGGCTGGCGCCTCTGGCTGCGCGACGACCAGGGAAACGAGTTCTACTACGCCCATCTCTCGGCCTACTCGCCGCTCGCCGTCAACGGCGCGATCGTGCAGGCCGGCGACGTGCTCGGCTTCGTCGGCAACTCGGGCGACGCCGCGGGAACCCCGTACCACCTCCATTTCGAGGTGCATCCCGTCGGCCTCCTCGGGCTCGGCTACGACGGCGCGGTCGACCCGACGAGCTACCTGCTGGGCTGGGAGCGCCTGAAGGACGTGCGTTTCGACGCCGTCTCCGGCTGGACGCCGGCGTCGCGAGCGGGCAACGCGCCGAAGGCCGGCGCGATCCTGCTCCAGTCGTCGGACATCTCGAGCGCGAGTGGGCTCGACCCGGCGTCGATCGACCGTGCGCTGGTGTCGAAGGCGACAGAGGGTGACGGAGGGCTACTGCTCCCGCAGGCGCAGCAACCCTCCGCGAAGCCCGTCGTCAGCCCGTAGAGCCGTTGCCGCCGCCGCCCTGGTACGTGAAGTCGTCGCCGCCCCCGAGCACGCGGTCCGAGAGCCACTTCCTCGTCTGGGCGCCGGTGAACGGGTTGAACAGGACACCGAGCAGGATGCCGAGGAAGAGCAGGCCGCCGTTGCGACTGGAGTGCACTTCCCTGCCCTGCACGCGGTCGGCCGCCTTGCGGAGCTCGGCGACCGTCGAGCGCAGGTCGTTCTGGATGTCCTTGTCGGTGGCGACGCGGGTTGCGAGACCGGAGACGCCGCGGTTGCCGATCAACTCGTTGTAGATCGAACGTGCCGATTCGTACGCACTCCGCACGTTGTCGCGCAGCTCGGCGTCGTGTAGCGCGCGATCCACATACGGTTTGACATTGCCGGCCGCGTCCGAGACCTTGTCCTTCGTGTTGGCCATTTTCGGCGATTCCTTTCGGTTGCTGACAAGGAGATGTCTACCCCTTGCCCTGCTTTTCATTCTCGCAGCCTGCGGGGGCTCTCCGAAGACCGCGCCGGTCAAGGTTAGCGTCGTGCGTGGCCCAGGCTTCGGCTTCTCGGCGCCGGCGGGCTGGGCGACGCGGCGCCGCGGCGGGGTCGTGGAGGCCCGGAGTGGGAAAGCGGTCGTCTCCGCGACCACGTTCACGCTCCTCAGACGGTACGAGCCGAGCCTCTTCGGCAAGGTCGTCGCCGAGCTCGACCGGAACGCCCAGAAGCTCGCGGCCCAGGCGCGTGGGACGCTCACGGAGAGAGTGACGACGACGGTCGCGGGACGGAAGATCCGCGCCTACCGCTACACCGCAGGGGGCTACTCGACGCGAATCGGCTTCGTGCTCGACGGCAAGCGTGAGGTCCAGCTGCTCTGCCGGGCGCCGTCGGGCACGCCCGACCCCGACGGCGCCTGCGCGCTCCTGTTCCACAGCTTCAAGCTCGGCTGATCAGGCAGGGCGAGGTCCGGCCGCCGCGGCGGCCGGCGGTGCGATCGTTGCGACGCCGCTGCCGGTCGACGGCGTGCTCTCCTCGAAGGCGACCGCGAGCACCTGCTCGATCGAGTCGACGAGCACGAACTCCAGCTCCCGCTTCGTCTCCGCCGGGAGGTCCTCCAGGTCGTACTCGTTTTCGCGTGGAAGCACGACGCGCTTCAGCCCGGCTCGTTGCGCGGCCAGCACCTTCTCGCGCAGGCCGCCGATCGCGAGCACCTGCCCGGTCAGCGTCAGCTCACCGGTCATCCCGACCTCGTGGGAGACGGGCGTGCCGCGCACGAGCGATGCGATCGCCGTTGCCATCGTCACGCCGGCCGAGGGTCCGTCCTTCGGCACGGCACCGGCGGGGACGTGCACGTGCACGTCGTGCTCGGAGAACCAGTCGGCCGGCACCCCGAGCTGCTCGGTGTGCGAGCGAACCCAGGACAGCGCGGCTTGCGCCGACTCCTGCATGACCTCGCCAAGCTGGCCGGTGATGGTCAGCCGCCCCTTGCCCGGGTAGGCCTGCGCCTCGATGAACAGCACGTCGCCGCCTGCGGCGGTGTAGGCGAGCCCCGTCGCCACGCCCGGGTCCGCGGTGCGCCGGCGCACCTCGCCCGAGAAGCGCCTCGGTCCGAGCCAGGCACGCACCCGCCGCTCGTCGATGCGGACCTTCCCCTCGTAGCCCTCGGCGACCTTGCGTGCGGCCTTGCGGCAGAGGTCTGCGATGCGTCGCTCGAGCCCGCGCACGCCGGCCTCCCGTGTGTACTCGCGGATGATGAGGCGCAGTGCCTTGTCGGAGAGCGTCGTCCGCTCGAGCGTCAGCCCGTGCTTCTCGATCTGCTTCAGCACGAGGTAGCGCTTGGCGATGCCGAGCTTCTCGTCCTCGGTGTAGCCGGAGAGCGGGATCACGTCCATGCGGTCGAGCAGCGCCCCCGGAATCGTGTCGGTCGTGTTCGCGGTGCAGATGAACAGCACCTTCGACAGGTCGAACGGCAGGTCGAGGTAGTGGTCGCGGAACGCCTTGTTCTGCTCCGGGTCGAGCACCTCGAGCATCGCCGACGCCGGATCGCCGCGGAAGTCCGCGCCCATCTTGTCGAGCTCGTCGATCAACAGAACGGGGTTCATCGACTCGGCGTCGCGGAGGGCGCGGATGATATTGCCCGGCATCGCGCCGATGTACGTGCGCCGGTGGCCGCGGATCTCGGCCTCGTCGCGGACGCCGCCGACTGACAGGCGCGCGAACTTGCGCTCGAGCGTGCGCGCGATCGACTGGCCGAGCGACGTCTTGCCGACACCCGGCGGGCCGACGAAGCAGAGGATCTGACCCGACGCGTCGCCGCGCAGCTTTGAGACCGCGAGGAACTCGATGATCCGGTCCTTCACCTTCTCGAGGTCGAAGTGGTCAGCGTCGAGCACTTCGCGCGCCCGCGCCAGGTCGATCTTGTCCTCCGTCGTCGCGCCCCACGGCAACGTGGCGATCCAGTCGAGATACGTGCGGATCACGCCGTACTCGGCTGCGGCCGACGGGAGCCGTTCTAGTCGCGAGAGCTCGCGGCGTGCGGCCTTCTCGACCTCCTCGGGCAGCTCGAGCCCGTCGATGCGGCTGCGCAACTCCTCCAGCTCGGCTTGCTCGGGGTCGCCGTCGCCGAGCTCCTCCTGGATCGCCTTCATCTGCTGGCGCAGGAAGAACTCCCGCTGGCCCTTGTCGAGCTCCGACTGCACCTGCGACTGGATCTTCGTCCCCAGCTCGAACACCTCGAGCTCGCGGTTGAGGATCAGCGATAGCTCGCGCAGTCGCTGCTCGACGTCGACGAGCTCGAGCAGCTTCTGCTTCTCGGCGGTCTTCAGGCGAAGCGTCGACGCGACGAGCGAGCAAAGGGCGCTCGCGTCGTCGACGTTTGCGGCCGCAAGCTGGAGCTCCTCGGGCAGATACGGGACGAGTCCGATGATCCGCCCGAACAGGTTCTGCGCGTTGCGGGTGAGCGCCTCGAGCTCCTTCGTCGCCTCGACGTGGTCCGGCAGCTCGACGAACTCGCCGACGAGATAGGCGTCGTCGAGGACGCGCCGTTCGAGGCGGATGCGTCGCAGTCCCTGCACGAGGATGCGCAGCGTCCCGTCGGGGACGCGAATCATCTTGTGGACGATGGCCGCGGTGCCGACCTCGTAGAGATCGTCCCAGCCGGGCGTTTCCGCCTCATCGTTGCGCACGGTGACGAGCGCGAGCAGCCGGTCGCCGCCGACGACGTCGTCGATGAGCTTGATCGAGCGCTCCTGCCCGATTGCGAGCGGTGTCATCGACTCCGGGAAGACGACCGTCTCCTTGAGCGGCAGTACCGGCAGCGTCGTCGGCAGCCCCTCCCCGAGCTCCTCGGCGCGCTGCTGTTGCTCAGGGCTGACGACGACGAGCTCCGGGTCGGTCACCGGCGCACCTCGATCACGATCTTCGTCTGCTCCGCCACCCGCTGGGCGAACGGCAGCACGATCCGTAGGAGCCCGCGCTCGTAGCTTGCGCGCGCGCGAGCGGGGTCGACGTCCTCGCCGAGCTCGATGCGCCGCTGGAACGCGCCGTATTCGATCTCCATCTGCTGATAACGCGCCCCGGGCACGATTGGACGCTCCCGCGTGCCCGAGACCAGCAGAGAACGGCCCGTCACGACGAGCTCCACCGAGTCGGGATCCATGCCGGGCAGCTCGAGCACGACGTGGAGCGCCGGCGGGTCGTCGGTGCGGAAGCAATCGCACTGTGGCCGGTAGCCGTGGCGCAGGCGGGAGAACCCCGGCACCTGCCACAGATCGGCGAAGAGCTCCTGGATCTCTCCCTGGAGGTCGTCGAGGTTCCTGTGTCGCCCGGCCATCGTTCCCCCCGTTCCCGTTCTGGGCTACCGTGAAAAGCATGGTGGCACGTCTGGTGAAGATCGTGCTCGGCTCGCTTGGGCTGGTGCTCTACACATGGTTCGCCGCCGTCCGGAGCCTCCCGGGGATACGTGCCCGCAAGGCGGCGCGCCGGGCAGGGCCCCGGAATGGGGCCGGGAATGGGCACAAAGCGGCGCAACCCTAACCGTTTCCTTGCACTGTGGAAACGGTCCCTTGATCGGGCGGGCGTATCGTCGGTCCCGTGAAGCACCGGAGCCGGACATGCGCCTGATCGTTGCCCTGACCGCAGCACTGACCGTGCTCTTCCTCGTGCTTCCCGTCCACCCGTAAGGCACAAGCCGCGCCGCGAGGGGAGCTCCTCGCTTCCTCCCGTTCCCCTCCGGCGCCGTTTCTCTCCGGCTGGGGGCGGCTACCGCAGTAACATCGCGTCCCATGAAGGGTGTCATCCTCGCCGGCGGCTCGGGCACGCGCTTGCACCCGCTGACCCGGATCACGAACAAGCACCTCCTACCGCTGTACGACCGGCCGATGGTCACCTACACGGTCGAGGCGCTCGTGCGTGCCGGCATCGACGAGCTGATGCTCGTCACCGGGGGAACGCACGCGGGGGAGTTCTTCCGCCTGCTCGGGAACGGCCAGGAGTACGGGATCGACCGGCTCGCGTACGGCTACCAGGATCAGGCGGGGGGGATCGCCGAAGCGCTCGGGCTCGCCGAGCGGTTCGTCGGTCGCGACAAGGTCTGCGTGATGCTCGCCGACAACATCTTCCAGCGGTCGCTTACGCCGATCGTCGAGAACTTCGCGCGCCAGGAGAAGGGCGCGCGCATCGTGCTCTCGCGCGTCGAGGATGATGAGCATCTGCGCCACCTCGGCGTCGCCGCCATGGACGGCGACCGCGTGACGGAGATCGTCGAGAAACCCGAGTCACCGCCGTCAGGCTTCGCGGTCACCGGTGTCTACTTCTACGATGCGCAGGTGTGGGACGTGATCCCGACGCTGCAGCCGTCTGGACGCGGCGAGCTCGAGATCACCGACGTGAACAACTGGTACGTCGGCAGCGGCCAGATGGAGGCCGACGTGGTCGACGGCTTCTGGGGCGACGCGGGCGAGTCGATCGACGCGTACTACGAGGTGAACGACTTCGTGCGACACAACGGTGTGAACGAGTGAACGTCCAGAAGTTTCCGTTGGCCGTGCACGAGGACGATCGCGGCTGGTTCACCGAGCTCGTCCGCGCGAGCGCGCTGCCGAAGCCGATCAAGCAGGCGAACCTCTCGCGCTCGCGCAAGGGCGTCATTCGCGGCCTGCACTATCACGAGCGCGGACAGGACGATCTCTTCGTGTGTCTGTCGGGCATGGTGCGGATCGTTGTGCTCGACCGCGAGTCGGGCGAGGTGTTCACCGAGGACATCGGCGACGACAATCCCGTCGCGCTCTACGTGCCGGGTGTGCATGCGCACGGCTACGAGGCGCTGACCGACGCCCTCTTCGCGTATCTCGTCACCGAGGAGTACGACCCTGCCGATCCAGACGAGCACGGCATCCCGTGGCATGACGAGCGCGTCCGACATCTCTGGAGCACGACATCGCCGGTGCTGTCGGCACGCGACGCATCGTCGTAACCGGCACGGGCGGCCAGCTCGGCGCTGCGCTCGCCGAGGAGTTCGCCTCGGAGGACGTCCTCGCGCTCACACGCCGCGAGTGGGACGTCACGAATCCGCCGCCGCTGCTAGGCCCGGTCGATCTCGTGCTGCACGCCGCCGCGTGGACGGACGTCGACGGTGCAGAGGAAGAGCCGCAGGAGGCTGCTGCGGTCAACGTCGGCGGCACGCAGCACGCCGCCGAGCTCGGCGCGCCGCTCGTCGCCTTCTCGACCGACTATGTCTTCGATGGCCTAAAGCGCACGCCATACGTCGAGTCCGATCCGCCGAATCCGCAGTCCGCGTACGGCCGCACGAAGCTGCACGCGGAGGCCGCGGCCGGCGAAGACGCGTGGATCGTGCGCACGTCCTGGCTCTTCGGCTGGACGAGCCGCAACTTCCTGCGCACGATGCTGGCGCTCGGCGCAGAACGCGACGAGGTTTCGGTCGTCGGCGACCAGCGCGGCTCTCCGACGTTCGCCGGCCACCTGGCGACGGCGGTGCGCGAGCTCGTCGGCCTGCCGCGCGGGGTGTGGCACATCGCAGCCGACGGTGACTGCACGTGGGCGGAGTTCGCCGAGGCGATCTTCGAGGAGGCGGGCCTCGACTGCCGCGTCCGCCGTATCACGACTTCGGAGCTCGGCCGTCCGGCGCCGCGGCCCGCGTACTCGGTGCTGCGTAGCGAGCGCGACGGCGCACCGCTGCTGCCGCACTGGCGCGACGGGTTGCGCGACTGCCTCCAGCGCCTCGGGCGATAGAACAATCCGACTACGCGGCGAGGTGCGCGTCGACGATCGCGTTGGCGATCTCCTCGTGCAGGCCACCCTTGAACAGGAAATGCGACGCGCCGGCGTCGTGCGCGTCGCTCGCCCCGGTTCCGTCGGAGCGGCCGCTGAGCACCACCACCTTCATCGCCGGGGTCTGCGCGAGCAGCAGGCGCGTCGTCGCGAGTCCGCCGAGGCCCGGCAGTGCGAGGTCGACGAGCGCGACGTCGGGCTGCTCCTTCAGCGCGAGCTCGACGGCGTCGGACCCGTTGCCCGCGACAGCGACGACGCTCACCCGCTCGTCCCCCTCGAGCAGCGCTTTCAGCGCTTCGAGGAACATGGGCTCGTCGTCGACCAGCAGCACCCGAACCGGCTGAGGCGTTCCGCGCATGCGGCGCGGAGTATGACAAGCGGTCCCCGTGCCTGCGGCACTCACGGACTACCCGCTTCTCTTCAGCTTGCCGTGCTTCTTCGCGTACCGCTCGCCGCGCTTGAAGATCGCGAGGCCGAGCGGAATCGCAACGACCGCGATGATCAGGAGCGGCCACACGTCGGCCCACGCGAGCCCCGTTCCGTCGATGATCGCCGCGCGGTCGCCGCGCAGCGCGTACGTGGCGGGAGAGATCTTTGCGATCGCCTGCATCCAGTGCGGCATCACCGACACCGGGTAATAGACGCCCGAGACGACGAGCATCATGCCCTGCATGACGAAGCCGAGCTGCGCGCCCTTCTCCGGCGAGATCAGCGGCAGCACCGACGTCATCATTCCGATTCCGATGAACGAGAACGAGGCGATGCCGATCAACGCGAGCGCTGCTCCGAAGTTCGCGTCGGGCATGTGGATGCCGATGAATGCCGCCACGACGAAGAACAGGATCGTCGCGCGGATGAGCCCGTACAGGACGGCGAATGCGCCCATGCCGAAGAGGTGCATCGAACGCGACAGCGGCGCCATGAACGTGTACTCGATCGTTCCCTCCCAGCGCTCCCACGCCACCGTCTCCGTCACGAACTCGAAGATGATCCCGAGAAACGCCCAGATGACGGCGCCGACGAGCAGCCTCGTCGCGAGGGTGTTCTCTTCCGCTGCCGGCAGTGGGATCGCGCGCGCGATGAAGACGATCGTGAGCGTGTTCGCGATCGTCCACACCATGAACGCGAGATCCCACAGGAAGTACCGCTTGGTGAGATAGACGTTGCGCTCGACGATGCCGCCGAGCCCGATGAGCTCGCTGCGCAACGTCGCTGCGACGGCGGTCATCCGAACACCTCCCTGATCTCGTCGTCTTCGCCGGCTTCTGCCTGGAAGTCGCGTCCGGTCGCTGCGAAGAACGCCTCCTCGAGCGTCTCGACGCCGTAGCGCTTCTTCACCTCGCCGACGGGCTCGAGGAAGAGGAGCTCGCCGCGGTCGAGCAGGCCGACGCGGTCGGCGAGGCTCTCGGCCTCGAGCATGTCGTGCGTGCACAGCAGGATCGTCGCGTCGTGCTCGACGCGAACCTCCTTGATGAACTCCTGCACCTCGAGCTTGGAGCGCGGGTCGAGCCCGGTCGTCGGCTCATCGAGGAGGAGCAGTACGGGCGAGGTCAGCAGTGCCCGCGCGAGCGCGACCTTCTGCTGCATGCCGCGCGACAGGTTCTCCATCGACTCGCGGCGCCGGTCGGCAGGGAAGCCGACCCGCTCGAGGATCTCCGGGATCTTGACGCGCGTCTCGGCCGGCCCCATGCCGTAGAAGCGCGCCGCATACGAGAGGTTCTCGGCCGCGGACATCTTCTTGAAGAAGCTCGCCTCGACGGAGACGCGGTTCACGAGCCGCTGCACCGCACGCGTCTCGCGGAAGGCGTCGTGGCCGAAGATCTTTGCGTCGCCGCCGTCCTGGATGAGCAGCGTTGACAGCAGCCGGACCAGGGTCGACTTACCCGAGCCGTTCTGGCCCAGGATCGCGACGCACTCGCCCCGCTCCATGGTGAAGCTGACACCCTGCAGCGCCGGCATGCGCCTGCGCGCGAAGCGGCCGGCCCGGCGGTCGCGACGCCGGAACTCCTTGCGGAGGTCCTTCACCTCGACGGCGAGGACGCTGCGATGGCCGGACGTGCCTACAGATGTGGATACAGCGAGAGATGACATGAAGCTCCTTGTGAAACGAAGGGGTACAGAGAACTGGGAAAGCGCGCGCTTGGCGGCGGACGGACCTAACGGCCGCCCGGAGTGCGCGCCTTCCTATTCATCGTGTACCGGAGCAACATGACTCGGAGACGGTACCTTCTTAACCGGACAACGTCAAATCATTCGTCCAGATCAATCGTCGCCACCGGGAAGGTCGAACATGCCTTACAAACCGTCGGCGAAGACGTTCGGTCTGGTCAAGCCGCGACCGGAGCGTCGTCGTCCGGGGCCTCGTCCGGTGCCGGGCGGTAGTCCTCGAGCCAGGCGACGATCTCCGGCTCGCGCAGCAGCAACTCGACGACGGTTCCGCGCGGTTTCTCCTCCTCGTTCATCAGGCCTCCTGTTCCCCTATGTCGTGGATCACGAACAGCGGCTCGCCGGTCTGTGACGGGAGCCGCGACTGCGCGGTCAGCTGCTTCAGGTCCGGATACTCGGCGACCTCGGGCGAGACGCGGATGCCCGCGACGATGTAGCGGACGGGCTCGTCCGTGTCGTTGCGGATCTCGTGCGCGCCGTCCGGGCCGAGCGGGAAGTGCACGACCGCCCCTTCCTCGAGCTGCCGCTCGCCGGCGAACGTGCGCAGCGTCGGCCGCCCGCGAAGCAGGATCAGCAGCTCCTCCGACCCGTGGTGGAAGTGGAAGATCATGAAGTTTCCCGGGCCGAGCTCGTAGAGGCTCGCGCCGAGCTGCGGGCCGCTGGGGACGAGCCGCTTCGACGTCCCGCCGCCGCCCGACCAGTCCTCCTCCTGCTCGCCCCACGCGTCGTCCCAGATGTTCAAGTCGCTCATGCCGTGACTCTTGCAGACAAAGAGGACACCTTCTGTCATGTTTACGAGATGCGTGCCACCCGGCTCGTGTCGCTGCTCCTGCTGCTCCAGACGCGCGGCCAGCTGACCGCCGCGGAGCTCGCCGGGCAGCTCGAGATCTCGGTGCGGACCGTGCACCGCGACATGGAGTCGCTCGCGGCCGCGGGCGTGCCGGTTGAGGCTCTGCGCGGCCCGACCGGGGGCTACCGGCTCGCCGGTGGCTATCGCACACGCCTCACCGGCCTGACGGCGGACGAGGCGGAGGCGCTCTTCGCCGCCGGCATGTCCGGCCCGGCGGCGGAGCTCGGCCTCGGCGGAGAGCTCGCGGCGGCGCGACTCAAGCTCCTGGCGGCGCTCCCGAGCGAGCTGCAGGAGCGCGCGACCCGCGCATCCCGGCTCTTCCACCTCGACACGCGCGGCTGGTTCCGCGCCGAGGACCGCGTGCCGCACCTCCCGGCGCTCTCGACCGCCGTCTGGAGCGGATGCCGCGTCCGGATCCGCTACCGGGAGGGCGCGCGAGTCGTCCAGCGCACCGTCGATCCGCTCGGGCTCGTGCTCAAGGGAGGCGCCTGGTACCTGATCGCGCGGCGCAGCGCCGGGATGCGCGTGTACCGCGTCGCAGCCGTACGTCCGCTCCACGACTCCTTCGAACGTCCCGCGGGCTTCGAGATCGCCGCGTTCTGGGAGGAGTGGTCGCGTGGGTTCGAGCAGAGCCGCGCGCGGGTCGACGTGACGATCCGCAGCTCGGACGAGGTCCGGCGCTTCCTGCCCGGCGAGCCGCGCATCCAGGACGACGAGAGCGTCGTCGTCACCTTCGAGAATCTCGGCTCGGCCTACCGCGAGCTGCTGCGCTTCGGCACCGACGTGGAGGTGCTCGCCCCGCCGGAGCTGCGAGAACGCGTCGCGGAGACGGGCCGCGAGATCGCGGCGTTGTACGCTCGCTGAATGCCGTCGGTCTCGACCTACGCGCTCTTCGTCGTCACGGCGCTCGCGCTCCTCGCCGTTCCCGGGCCCGCTGTTCTGTACGTCGTCAGTCGAAGCATCGACCAGGGCCGCCGGGCCGGCATCGCGTCCGTTCTCGGCATCACGACGGGCACCGTCGTCCACGTCACGCTTGCGACCGTCGGGCTCTCGTCGCTCATCCTCGCTTCCCGCATCGCCTTCGACGCGGTGCGCTACGTCGGCGCGGGTTACCTGATCTTCCTCGGCATCCGGCGCCTGCTCACGCGGCACCGGGAGACCCCAGACGTCGACCGTCCTCCGCGCACGGTGCGCGACCTCTACACGCAGGGCCTCGTCGTCAATCTGCTCAACCCGAAGACGATCGTCTTCATCTTCGCGTTCATCCCACAGTTCGTCGACGTCGGGGCGGGGCACGTCTGGCTTCAGATCATGCTCCTCGGCCTGACCTTGGCCGGCCTCGGGCTGATGAGTGACAGCCTCTACGCGATCGTGGCCGGCTCGATCGCGGACCGTCTGCGCGGCTCGCGGGGCGTGGCGCGCTTCGAGCGCTGGTTCGGCGGCGGCATCCTGATCGGCCTCGGCGTCGTCGCCGCGGTGATCTCGCCAAACCGGTCGACTTGAGTTGCGATCCGTCGTGACGCCGCGCTAAGGTGCGCGCAGGACGTCCGCCGGTGATGGCGGCCGCCGAGGCAATGGGGCCTCACGCCTTCTTCGGAAGCCGTGGGGCCTTTTTTTGTTTCGTGATGCAACCCCAGATCGTGGTCCAGCACGAGGAGGAATGAGATGGCGGAGATCGAGAACGAGCTACGGCACTACCTCGAAGGCGACGTCGAGCCCCGCGCAGCGCTCGAGTGGTCGCGCGAGACCCTCGCGAAGATGGTCGACCTGAAGTTCTGCGACCTGCTCGGCACGTGGCAGCACGTCACGCTGCCGCTCTCGGCGTTCGACGAGTCGGCGTTCGACGAGGGTCTCGGCTTCGACGGGTCCTCGATCCGCGGCTGGCAGGGCATCTCGGAGAGCGACATGCTCCTGATGCCGGACGCGTCGACGGCGCTACTCGATCCGTTCACGGAGGAGCCGACGCTCTCGCTGATCTGCGAGATCGCCGACCCCATCACGCTCGAGCCGTACCACAAGGATCCACGCCAGATCGCGAAGCGTGCGGAGCAGTTCCTGCGCGAGAGCGGCGTCGCCGACACCTGTTTCGTCGGTCCCGAGTGCGAGTTCTTCGTCTTCGACGAGGTCTCGTACGTGAACAACGCCAACGAGGCGCGCTACAAGGTCAACTCCGCCGAGGGCCACTGGAACTCCGGTGAGCCCGGCCTCGGCTACACGATCCGCGAGAAGGAGGGGTACTTCCCGCCTGCGCCGCACGACACGCTTCACGACCTGCGCACGCGGATGGTGCTCACGCTCGAGCGGCTCGGAGTCCCGTGCGAGTTCCACCACCACGAGGTGGCGTCCGCCGGTCAGTGCGAGATCGACCTGCGCTTCCAGAGCCTGACCCGCATGGCCGACCAGGTCCTGCTCTACAAGTACGTGATCAAGAACACCGCGCGGGCGGCCGGCAAGTCGGTGACCTTCATGCCGAAGCCGATCTACGGCGACAACGGCTCGGGCATGCACTGCCACCAGTCGCTGTGGATGGACGGCACGCCGCTCTTCGCCGACAAGTCCGGCCCAGCCGGTCTCTCGCAGCTCGCCCGCGGGTACGTCGCTGGGCTGCTCGCGCACGCCCCGGCGCTGCTCGCGCTCTGCGCTCCGACGACCAACTCGTACCGGCGGCTCGTCCCCGGTTACGAGGCGCCGGTGAACCTCGCGTACTCGTCGCGCAACCGATCGGCGTGCATCCGCATCCCGACGTACAGCGACTCGCCCAAGGCGAAGCGGATCGAATTCCGCTGTCCCGACCCGACGGCGAACCCGTACCTCGCGTTCTCGGCGATGCTGATGGCGGGCCTCGACGGGATCGAACGCGGTCTCGACCCGGGCGACCCGTGCGACTTCGACCTCTTCGAGGACGACCACGGCGTCGCGCAGGTGCCGGGCTCGCTCGCCGAGGCGCTCGACGCGCTCGAGGCCGACCATGCGTTCCTCACGAAGGGCGGCGTGTTCAGCGAGGATCTCATCCACACGTGGATCGACTACAAGCGCGAAAACGAGGTCGACCCGGTTCGGCTTCGCCCGCATCCCCTCGAGTTCGCCCTCTACTACGACGCCTGAGTCGCGCGTGTCGACGACCCTTACGCGCATGAAGATCCGGGACCTTCGGCCACTGGACTGGCCGGAGGTCGCCCGGATCTACGAGGACGGCATGCTCACGGGTAACGCCACCTTCGAGACGAGCGTCCCGTCCTGGGAGGCGTGGGACTCAGGCCATCTGGTGGATCATCGTCTCGTGGTCACGCTCGACGACGACGTCGCCGGCTGGGCCGCGCTGTCCACCGTCTCGGACCGCTGCTGCTACGGCGGCGTCGCCGAGCACAGCATCTACGTCGCCGCCCGTGTCCAAGGGCTCGGCTTCGGCCGGCAGCTGCTCGCTGCGTTGATCGCGTCGAGCGAAGCCGGCGGCATCTGGACGCTGCAGTCGGGCGTCTTTCCCGAGAACGAGGCGAGCCTCGCGCTGCACACGGCTCTCGGCTTTCGCGTCGTCGGCGTGCGCGAGCGGCTGGGCCGCCTGCACGGCGTGTGGCGTGACGTTGTCCTGCTCGAACGACGATCGGAGATGAACGCATGACGAAGGTGGAAGTTGTGGTGATCCGCGAGCGGGTCGAAACGGTGATCGACGCGGTCGAGGAAGAGACGGGCCACGTCGGCGTGACGGTGATCGAGGCCGTCGGCCACGGCAAGCAGCGCGGCGTGACGCACGAGTACCGCGGCCGCGTGTTCGAGTCGCGCTTCCTGCCGAAGGCGCTGCTCGTCTTCATCGTCGCCGACGAGAAGGTCGCTGCAGTTGTCGCCGCTGCGCAGGCGGCTGCGGTCAGCGGCAACGAGTCGGGCGACGGCCTCGTGTGGACGGCTTCCGTCGAAAACGTGACGCACAATCGCACCGGCAAGGCGCTTTCAGAGGCAGAGGTCGGTGCCTGAGCAGGCGGACGACGCGAGCGTCAGCTGCACGTGTCCGAATCCCGCTCCGGCTGACGCCGTCGCGGCGGCGCTAGGTTGCGGAGGCTAGCCGACGTAGATCGGCGTGTGCAACGGGACGAGCGGGTAG
>DATCOE010000049.1:0-40373 GCA_036564885.1 Gaiellaceae bacterium
CCAGCCGTCCCAGTCGTCTTCGGCGTTCCCGTCCTCGATCGAGACGATGGGGAAGCGCCCGACGAGGTCGGCGTAGAAGGCAGCCATGTCCGCCGGTGCGACCTCGCGGCCTTCGAACCGGTACGCGCCGTCGGAGAAGAACTCGCTCGACGCCGGGTCGAGCGCGATCGCGACGCGGTCGGCGTGGCCCGCGCTGTCGGCCGCGTCGAGGATCGCCTGGATTACCGCTTCGCTCGACTCGAGGTCGGGGGCGAAGCCGCCCTCGTCGCCGACGGCCGTCGGGAAACCGCGGCCGGCGAGCACCTGCTTGAGCGCGTGGTAGACCTCCGCCCCGATCTGCAACGCCTCCGCGAACGACTCGGCACCGGCGGGCACGACCATGAACTCCTGCAGGTCGATCGAGTTCGCCGCGTGCACGCCGCCGTTGATCACGTTCATCATCGGAACAGGGAGCGTGGCGCCCTCGTCCTCACTGAGGTACCGGTGCAGCGACACCCCGGCATCGGCTGCGGCGGCCTTCGCCGTGGCGAGCGAGACGCCGAGGATCGCGTTCGCGCCGAGTCGCCCCTTGTTCGGCGTCCCGTCGAGCTCGATCAGCGTCCGGTCGAGCACCTCCTGCTCGGCCGCGTCGAGGCCGTGCACCGCCGCCGCGATCTCGCCGGTCACGTTCGCGACGGCCTGCGTCACGCCCTTCCCTCCATACGCCTCTCCCCCGTCGCGCAACTCGACCGCCTCGTGGATTCCGGTCGACGCCCCCGACGGGACGGCCGCGCGGCCGAACGCGCCGGAGTCGAGGAGCACGTCTACTTCCACGGTGGGATTGCCACGGGAGTCGAGGATCTGGCGGGCGTTCACACGTGCGATCTGGCTCATTGCGTCGTCTCCTTGGCAAGGTCGAAATAGCGGTCCTGCCGCTCCAGCGGCAACTCGCTCCAATTCTCGCCGCTCGACGCGGCGAGCTTCTCTGCGGTCTCGACGCGCCTGCGGAATCTGTCGGCCGCACGGCGCAGCTCGAGTTCCGGGTCGACGTCGAGTGAGCGCGCCACGTTGACCGCCGCGAACAACACGTCGCCGAGCTCCTCCGCGCGGCGCTCGGGCGAATCGAGATCGTCCTTCAGCTCGCGCAGCTCGTCGTCGAGGTCGGCGACGGCGCCCGCGACGTCCGGATACTCGAAGCCGACTGACTTCGCGCGCTGCTGCACCTTGCGAGCGTAGAGCAGGCCGGGCAACGCGGCGGGGACGTCGTTGAAGACGCCCTCGCGCCCTTCCTGCTCCCGCTTGATGCGGTCCCAGTTCTCCTTGACACGTCCCGGCGTCTCGGCTTCGACATCTCCGAAGACGTGCGGATGACGGCGGACGAGCTTGGCGTGGATGCCTCTCGCGACGGCTGCCAAGTCGCCTTCGCCCTTCTCCGACAGGAGAAGGGCGAGGAAGTACACCTGGAAGAGCAGGTCGCCGAGCTCGTCCAGGAGCTTCGCGTCGTCACCTGCGAGCGCCGCGTCGGCGACCTCGTAGGCCTCCTCCACGGTGTGCGGAACGATCGTGCGCGCCGTCTGGTCCCGATCCCAGGGACACTCGCGCCGCAGCCGCTCGGTCAGACGCTGCAGATCGAGGAGGGCCTGCTCCAGGCCCTCCACGCTAGGTCGTCGTCGGGGTCGTCGCGGTTGTGGTGGCGAGCGGCGTGTACCCGGTCTGGTACGCGATCTTCTTCGCGTATTCCTTGTTCACGTCGTCGACCCACTTGTTGATGACGTCGGTCTTTTTCGTCTGCAGCAGCTGCGTCTGAATCGATGCCTTGACGTCCTTCAACGGCTGCTGCGTCGCAGGCTTGACGGCCGAGAGCGCCTGGATGACGTGCCAGCCGTACGTCGTGTGCACCGGCGCCGAGAGTTCGTTGAGCTTGAGCGAGAACGCGACCTTGTCGAACGGCGCGACGGTCTGCCCCTTCGTGATCGTCAGTTTTCCGCCCTGCGCGGCCGAGCCCGGGTCCTTCGAGTACTTCTTGGCGAGCTTCGCGAAATCCGCGCCGCTCTTGAGCTGCGCCTCGATGCTGTCGGCGAGCTTCTTGTTGTTGACCAGGATGTGGCGTACGTCGCGGCTTGCAGCCTTCGCGTACGTCGACGTGTGAGCGTCGTAGTAGCTCTTGATCTCCGCGTCGGTGACCTTCACGCCACCGGTCACCTTCGCGTAGAGCTTCTCCGAGAGGATCTGCCCATGCAGGTTGAGCGCGAGCAGCGGCTCGGTGAGACCCTGCGCCGTGAGCTGTTTCTGGTACTTCTGCTCGTTGCCCGCGAAGTACTGCTTCTTGATCTGCGTGATGCGCGCCTGAACGTCCTTGTCGGTGACGGTGATCCCGAGACCCTTCGCCTTCTGCTCGAGCTCCGACTGCTGGACGAGGTACTTCATCGTCTGGTCCTGGAGCGCCTTGTACTGCGAAGTGCCCGGCTTCGGGAACGCCGTCTTGCGCGCGACGTACGCGCGCTGCGTTCCGTCCATGAGCAGCGTGAACTGGCTCTTCGTGATGTTGTCGCTCCCGACGGCGGCAACGGCGTCGGAAGGCACGCTCTTCTTTCCGCCGCCACCGCAGCCTGCGGCGAGGGCCACGACGGCCAGAAGCGCGATCAGGGGAAGGAAGCGGAACAGTCTCATTGGGATCCCAGGGCTCGGATGGCGAGAAGGAGGCCGGTACAGCGGCGAAGGTCACGCCTCACGCTGCCTGGCGAGCCTCCAAGATAGCATCGACGAGGCGAATCGCCTGGGGGAATCCGTCTTCGCTCCGAAGCGTCACCTCGCTGCTCCCGGTCGTGTAGACGGCCGTGTGGATGCGGCTCCGCAGCTCCTTCAGCTCCTGCGAGCCGAGGACGAGCCGGCCGACAGTGGCCTTGCCGCCGCGGAAGACGAGGTAGTCGGCGCCCAGCAGGGCGACCTTGATCTTCGCCTCCTGGATCGCGAAGAGGTTCTCGACCGGCTCGGGCAGCGGGCCGTACCGGTCCTCGAGCGACGCCTGGAGCTCGCGGAGTTCGTCCTCGGTCTCCGCGAGGGCGAGCCGGCGGTGGATGTCGATCCGCAGCGCCTCCGAGCTGACGTAGTGCTGCGGCACGTAGGCGTCGATGCGGGCGTCGACGCGCACCGGGCGGGCGGCGACGCGGCGCCGGCCCTGCAGCTCGGCGACGGCCTCGTTCAGCAGCTCGACGTAGAGCTCGAACCCGACGGCCGCGACGTGGCCCGACTGCTCGCCGCCGAGTAGCTCGCCGGCGCCGCGGATCTCGAGGTCGCGCATCGCGATCGCGAAGCCCGAGCCGAGCTCCGTGTGGTCGGCGAGCGTCGAGAGCCGGGCCCGCGCCTCCGGCGTCAGCTCGCGCGCGTCGGGGTAGAAGAGGAACGCGTAGGCGGTCGCGTCCGAACGGCCGACGCGGCCGCGGATCTGGTAGAGCTGCGAGAGGCCGAGTGTGTCCGCGCGCTCGACGATCAGCGTGTTCGCCTGCGGGATGTCGAGGCCCGACTCGATGATCGTCGTCGACACGAGCACGTCGGCGTCGCCGCGCAGGAAGGCGTGCATCTTCTCCTCGAGCTCCTTCTCGCGCATCTGCCCGTGCGCGACGAGGAACTGGAGATCCGGGCAGAGCTGCTGCAGCTTCTCGGCCGCGGCGTCGATCGACTCGACGCGGTTGTGCAGATAGAACGCCTGGCCGCCGCGCTCCTGCTCACGCTTCAGCGCCTGGACGATCAGCTCCTCGTCGTACTCGCCGACCGTCGTGCGGATCGGCCGGCGGCCCTCGGGCGGCGTCTCGATGATCGAGATGTCGCGCATCCCCGAGAGCGACATGTGCAGCGTGCGCGGAATCGGCGTCGCGCTCAGCGTCAGCACGTCCACCTCGAGACGCAGCGACTTCAGCAGCTCCTTCTGCGCGACGCCGAAGCGCTGCTCCTCGTCGAGCACGACGAGGCCGAGCTCCTTCGGAATCACGTCGCGGCTCAGCACCCGGTGCGTGCCGATGAGCACGTCGACCTTGCCCGCGCTGAAGTCGGCGAGCACCTGCTTGACCTCTTTCGGCGACCGGAAGCGCGACACCATCTCGACGCGAACGGGGAAGTCGCGGAAGCGGTCGCGGAAGGTGTTCCAGTGCTGCTCGGCGAGGATCGTCGTCGGCGCGAGCATCAGCACCTGCTTGCCGTTCACGGCGACGGCGAATGCCGCACGCACCGCGACCTCCGTCTTGCCGAAGCCGACGTCGCCGCAGACGAGCCTGTCCATCGGCTGCGTTGACTCGAGGTCTTCCTTCACGGCCTCGATCGCGTTCTCCTGGTCGGGCGTCTCGCGGTACGGGAACGACGCCTCGAGCTGCTGCAGCCACTCGTGCTCGAGGTTGTAGGCGACGCCTTCGCGCGTCTGGCGCTGCGCATAGAGGGCAATGAGCTCGGACGCGAGCTCCTGCACCGACTCGCGTGCGCGCGACTTGAGCAGCTGCCACGCCTTGCCGCCGAGCTTCGAGAGCGCCGGCGCGGTCGCGTCGGCACCGACGTAGCGCGACACCTTGCCGAGCTGCTCGTGGGGAACGTAGAGGCGGTCTTCGCCGCGGAACGCGAGCAGAAGGTAGTCGCGCGTGACGCCCGCGACCTCCTTCGTCTCGAAGCCGAGCAGCTTCCCGACGCCGTGGTCCTCGTGCACGACGTAGTCGCCGGTGCGCAGGTCGGCAAACGACTGGAGCGCGCGGCCGCCGATGCGGGACTGGCGCGAGACGCGGCGGCGGAACACTTGATGGTCGGGCAGGAGCGCGAGGCGGAGGTCGCGCCAGACGAAGCCGCGTCGCGCCGGCGCGATCGCGAAGAAGAGGCCGGCGTTGGCCGGCAGCCTGTCGTCCGGCTCGAGGAGCTTTGCCTCGACCTTGCGCAGCATGTTCTGCGTGCGCAGCGCCTCGCCGCGATGCGGGAACGCGACGACGACACGCTGCCCGGACCGCACGAGCGCAGCGAGCTCCGACTCCGCCTCGGCGAGCCCGCGCGCCGCGATCGCCGGCCGTTGCGCCTCGAACGAGAAGGGCTGGTTCTGCGGGAACGGATCGAGCTCCGTCGCCCCTTTCAACGAGATGGGGTGGAGCTTGTCCTCCTCCCAGATCCGGCGCACGTCGTCCGGCTGGAAGACGAGGTCCGGCACGTGGTCGAGCGGCGCGACGAGGTCGTTTGGCACGGGCCGGACCTCGCCCTCCTCCCCGTGCCACTCCTGCATCAGGTCGAGGCGCCGCTCGGCGGCCGGATAGATCGTGCACGCCTCGACCGGGTGCAGTGCGCGCTGCGTGAACGGGGAGAACGCGCGAATCGACTCGACCTCATCGCCGAAGAACTCGACGCGCAGCGGCTCGCGGCCGGTCGTCGGGAAGACGTCGACGATGCCGCCGCGCACGGCGAACTGGCCGCGATCGTCGACGCGCTCGGCGCGCTCGTAGCCGGCGAGGGCAAGCGCTTCCGAGAGCCCCTCCACGCCGAGGTCGTGCCGCGCACGGAGCTCGAGCGCTTCCGGCCGGGTGCGCGGCGGCGGCAGCGGCTCGGCGAGCGCGTGCGCCGAGGCGCAGACGAGCCCGCCGCGGGCCAGGACAGCCAAAGCACGAGCCCTTTCACCAACGAGGTGCGGCGGCGGCTCGAGGCCGGATTCCCAGCGGACGCCGCGGCTCGGCATGAACCCGACCTGCTCCTCGCCGAGGAACCAGGCGGCGGCCTCGGCGGCGTCGCGCGCGTCGGCGTCCTCCGGGAGGAGGCAGACGAGCGGGCGTTCGAGCTTCTCGTGCAACGACGCGAGCAGCACGGGCAGCGCCGCCTCCGAGACGCGGGCACGGGTCGGGAGCGTCTCTGCGAACTCGCCGAGGCGCTCCAGTTCCGCGAGCTCGCGGACAAATGCGTGCAGTACGGGACGGTCCATGCAAACGGCGGAACCGGCGGTTCCGCGCCGGGTCATGGTACTGGCGTCCCTTGGTCGACGGCCCCGGCCGCGCTCGCTACCCTCGGCACGTGAGCCGCAAGAAGCCGCTGACCGAGCGCGGAGTCAAGAGGATGGTCGAGCGCGAACGCGCCGTCGGGCTCGAGCCCGAGGACGAGGCGGCGCGCTGGCTCGCCGAGAACGACAAGCAGCCGGAGCCGCCGAGGCCCAAGGCCGCGTCGAAGTCGAAGGCGCTGCACCGCTGGCGGCAGAGCCGCGGCGGCAACTGACGTCCCTCGCCTCACGGAATGAGAGACAGGTAGTTTCCCGCAACGTTTCGCCGGGCTTTTGCGGTCGGACGGCGGACGGCTGATCGGGGATGCTCGACTGATGCGCCTCGCCGCCTGCCCCGTGAGCTCCGGAGTGTCTGTTGCCGCCCGTGGCGAAAGAGGGGCGCCTTGACGGCGCTCGATCTGGCGCGGTGGCAATTCGGGATCACGACGGTCTTTCACTTCCTGTTCGTCCCGGTCTCGATCGGACTGGCGCTGTACGTCGCGATCTGCCAGACATTGCACTACCGGACCGGGAAGGACGTCTACGCGCGCCAAACGCTGTTCTGGGGGCGGCTGCTCCTGATCTCGTTCGCGGTCGGGGTCGTGACGGGAATCATCCAGGAGTTCCAGTTCGGCATGAACTGGTCGCTCTATTCCCGCTACGTCGGCGACGTCTTCGGGGCGCCGCTGGCGATGGAGGGGCTGGCGGCCTTCTTCCTCGAGTCGACGTTCCTGGGGCTCTGGATCTTCGGGCGCGGGCGGCTCTCGCCGCGGGTGCACCTGACGACGATCTGGTGTGTCGCGGGCGGGACGATGCTCTCCGCCTACTTCATCATCGCCGCGAACGCGTGGATGCAGCACCCGGTCGGCTACCGGGTGGTGAACGGCAAGGCGAGGCTGGTCGACATCTGGAAGGTGCTGTTCAGCGACCTGACGGTGTGGGCGTTCCTGCACGTGATCCTCGCCGCCGTGCTGACCGTGGCGCTGGTCGCGCTGGCGGTGTCCGCCTGGCACCTGCGCCGCGGGCAGGAGGTGGCGCTGTTCACGAGCGCGGTCAAGATCGCGCTCTGCCTCGCCGTGGTCGGCGCGCTCGGGTCGCTGTACGTGGGTGACGAGCTGGGGCGCACGCTGATCCGCGAGCAGCCGATGAAGATGGCTGCCGCGGAGGCGCTGTTCAACACCGAGCAGCCGGCGGCCTTCTCGCTCTTTGCGACGGGAAGCTTCACCCACAACCCGCGCCACACGGATCGCGAACTGAAGATCCCGCACCTGCTCTCGCTGGTGGCGACACGCTCGTGGAGCGACCAGGTCCGGGGCGTCAACCAACTCGACGCCCAGTACCAGCAGACGTACGGGCCCGGCGAGTACGCGCCCTACGTCGCGATCGTCTACTGGTCGTTCCGCTCGATGATCTACCTGTGGGGGCTCGTGCTCGCGCTCGCCGCGAGCGGCCTGTGGCTCTGGAGGCGCGGGCGCCTGGCGAGCTCGCGGCGCTGGCTCGGAGCGTGCATCGCGGCCGGCGTGCTGCCGTTCCTGATGAACACCGGCGGCTGGCTGATGACCGAGTCGGGCCGGCAGCCGTGGATCGTGCAGGGGCTCTTGAAGACCTCCCAGGCGAGCTCGCCGAACGTGAGCTCGACGCAGGTCTGGACGACGCTCGGCGGCTTCGTCGCAATCTTCACCGTCCTCGGCGGAGTGGCGCTGTGGCTGTTCCTGCGCGAAGCGCGCAGCATCCCGGACGAGCACGAGGAGGGCTCGGGCGCCGAGGCGTGGCTCGCCTACTGATGCGCGACTACACAGCCCTCCAGGTGCTCTGGTTTTGCCTGATCGCAGTCCTCTGGGCCGGGTACTTCGTGCTCGAGGGCTTCGACTTCGGCGTCGGCATGCTCCTGCGCGTGCTCGGCCACGACCGCGCCGACCGGCGAGCGCTGATCCACACGATCGGCCCGGTCTGGGACGGAAACGAGGTCTGGCTGATTGTCGCCGGCGGCGCGACGTTCGCCGCCTTCCCACAGTGGTACGCGACGCTCTTCTCCGGCTTCTACATCGCCCTGTTCCTCGTCCTCTTCGCGCTGATCGCGCGCGGCGTCGCGTTCGAGTTCTGGGGCAAGGTCGAGCACGCGTCCTGGACCGGAGCGTGGGAGTGGGCGATCACGATCGGCAGCTTCCTCGCGGCGCTGCTCTGGGGCGTCGCCTGGGCGAACATCGTCCACGGCGTGCCGATCGACGGGAACGGCAACGCGGACGGCAGCCTGACCACGCTGCTCAACCCCTACGCGATCCTCGGCGGCGTGACGACGGTGCTGCTGTTCCTCTCGCTGGGCGCGATCTTCCTCACGCTGCGCACGAAGGGCGAGTTGGCCCAGCGGGCACGCCGGATCGCTCGCGCCGCCGCCCCCGCCGCCGCGGTGGCGGGGATCGCCTTTCTCGCCTGGACGATCGTCGACCAGTCCCACCAGAGCGGCGTCGAGATCGCGGTCGCGCTGCTCGCGATCGTCGCGCTGGCGGTGTCCGCGCTCGCCCAGTTCCGCGACCGGGAGGGAGCCGCGTTCGCGCTCGGCGCGCTCGCGGTCGCGGCACTGGTCGCGACGTTCTTCGTCGACCTGTTCCCACACACGATGGTCTCCACGACCAATCCCGCGTACAGCCTGACGCTGAACGCCTCGGCCTCGTCCCACTACACGCTCACGGTGATGACGATCGTGGCGGTGATCCTGCTGCCGGTCGTGCTCGCCTACCAGGCCTGGACGTACTGGGTGTTCCGCCGCCGGATCGGGCCGGAGGACTTCGCCAACGACGTGCGCAACCCGCTCGACCTGCTCGCCCGCCACGGCGAGGGCGACGCCCCCGCCGCCGGCGGCTAGCGTGGCGCGGGTCGACCGCCAGCTGCTGCAGTTCAGCCGCTCGGCGCGCACGCCGCTGGTGGTCGCAGTCGTCCTGGGCGTCGCGGCCGCGGCGCTGCTGGTCTCCCAGGCCGCGCTGCTGGCTCGGGTGATCGCCGGCGCGGTCGGCGGCCAGGGCTTGGCCGAGCTGCGCCGCCCGCTCGAGCTCCTCGCCGTCGTCGTGGTCGGACGCGGGCTCGTCGCCGCCGGCTTCGAGCTCTCGGGGCGACGCGCCGCCGGCCGGGTGATGCGCGACCTACGTGCTCGCCTCGGCGAGCACGTCTTGCGGGCGCGCCCGACGGGCCTGCGCGACCGTCGCGCCGGCGAGCTGGTCACCGCCGCAGTGCAGGGCGTCGACGCGCTCGAGGCCTACTTCGCCCGCTACCTCCCCCAGACCGTCCTCGCGGTCGTCGTGCCGCTGCTCCTCGTCGCCTGGGTGCTGCCGCGCGACCTCGCCGCCGGAATCGTCCTGCTCGTCACCGTCCCGCTCGTCCCCGTCTTCATGGTGCTGATCGGCCTCGCGGCCCGCGCGAGCAGCGAGCGGCGCTTGCGGACGCTCTCGCGGCTCGGCGCACACTTCGTCGACGTCGTCCGCGGCCTCGAGACGCTTCGCGCCCACGATCGAGACCGGGAACCAGGCGGCGACGCTGGCCAAGGCAGGGGAGGCCTACCGGCGGGAAACGATGGCGACCCTGCGCGTCGCCTTCCTGAGTGCGCTCGTGCTGGAGCTATTCGCAATGCTCGGCACGGCGCTGGTCGCGGCCACGGTCGGCATCCAGCTCGCCGAGGGCCGCCTGAGCCTGCAGACCGGCCTCGCCGTTCTGATCCTGGCGCCCGAGCTGTACCAGCCGATCCGCCAGCTCGGAGCCCAGTTCCACGCCGGCGCCGACGGCCTCGCCGCTGCCGAGCAGATCCTGGCCGTGCTCGCCGAACCGGCCGCAGTGCGCGCCCCTGCGCGGCCGCGGCCGGCCCCCGATCCCGCCGTGGCCGAGGTCGTGCTCGACAACGTGACGGTCTCCTACCCGGGCCGCGGCCGCCCCGTGTTCGCCGGGGTCTCGCTGCGGCTCGAGCCGGGCGAGCACGTCGCGCTGGTCGGCGCCAGCGGCGAAGGCAAGACGACGCTTGCCGCGCTCGTCCTGCGGCTGCTCGATCCCGAGGCAGGCGCGGTGCGCTGCGACGGGATCGACCTGCGCGACGTCGACCCTGCCGCCTGGCGGCGCCGGCTCGCCTGGGTTCCGCAGCGCCCGACGATCTTCGCGGCCACGCTCGAAGAGAACGTCCGGCTCGGCGCACACGACGCGCCTGCGGCGGCGGTCCGGGCGGCGATCTCCGCGGCTGCGCTCGACCCGGTCCTCGCCTCGCTGCCGGGCGGCGCCGCGACCCTGATCGGCGAGGGCGGCCGGCGCCTCTCGGCCGGCGAGGCGCAGCGCGTCGCGCTCGCGCGAGCGTTCCTGCGCGACGCCCCCCTGCTCGTCCTCGACGAGCCCACCGCGCACCTCGACGCCGAGAACGCCCGCTTGGTCGGCGCCGCGCTCGAGCGTCTCGGAGCCGGCCGCACGACCCTGCTCGTCGCCCACAACGCGGAGCTCGCCGCCGGCGCCGACCGGATCGTCGAGCTCGCCCGGGGCGGCGTACGCGCCCGGAGCACGAGCGGCGAGCCGGCGGTAGGGGCGGCTGCATGAGCGAATCGACCATTGCCGTGACGCGTGCGGGTGCGACGGGGGCGCTCTGGCGGGCCGCCCGGATGGCCGGCGGCCGGCCCGGACGCCTCGCCGCCGCCGTCGCCTGCGGAGCGGGCGCGGTACTGGCGGCGGTCGCGCTACTCGGCACCTCCGGCTACCTGATCAGCCGAGCATCCGAGCGCCCGCCGATCCTCTCGCTCACCGTCGCCATCGTCGCGGTGCGCGCGCTCGCGATCGTGCGGGCGCTGCTGCGCTACGCCGAGCGGCTGGCCTCCCACGACCTCGCCTTCCGGATGCTCGCCGAGTTGCGGGTGCGCTTCTTCGCCCGGCTCGCGCCGCTCGTCCCCACCGGGCTCGGGACCCTGCGCACCGGCGATCTGCTCAGTCGCTTCGTCGCCGACGTCGACCGGCTCCAGGACCTCTACCTGCGCGGGCTCGCGCCGCCGCTCGTCGCGGTCGCCACGATCGCAGCGATCGGCGCCGGCACAGGAGCGCTGCTCCCCGCCGCCGGGACGGCGTTGTTCATCGGCCTCGCAGTCGGGGCGCTCGGCCTGCCGGCGCTCACAGGCGCGCTCGCGCGCACAGCCGGGCGGCGTCAGGCGCCCGCGCGCGCCGCACTGGCCAGCGACCTCATCGAGATCGTCGCCGGCGCGCCCGAGCTTGCCGTCTACGGCCGCGAGGGCGACTGGGCGGCCCGCCTCCACCACAGCGAAGCGACGCTCGCCCGCGTCCAAACGCGCGACGCGCTCGCCGGCGGGCTCGCAGCCGGGGTGGGCACGCTCCTCGCCGGCGCGCTCGCGCTCGCGGTCGCGACCGTCGCCGTCCCCGCCGTCAACACGCACCGGCTCGACCCGGTGCTGCTGGCAGCACTCGTCCTCGCGGCACTCGCAGCCTTCGAAGCGATCGCCCCGCTGCCCCAGGCCGCCCAGCAACTCGGCGCCTGCGCCGCCGCCGCCCAACGGCTCGAGCAAGTGACCGACCGCGAGCCGACCGTCGCCGAGCCGCCACAGCCGCGCCCGCTCCCCCAAACCGGCGACCTGGTCGTCGCGAACGCGACCGTCCGCTACCCGGACAGGACCGCACCCGCGCTCGACCGCGTCTCACTCCGCCTGCCGCCCGCGGGCCGGGTCGCAATCGTCGGCCCGAGCGGCGCCGGCAAGACGACGCTCGCGCACCTGCTCGTCCGCTTCCACGACCCGGACAGCGGCACGATCACGCTCGGCGGCGCCGACCTATGCACCGCCGCCCAGTCCGACGTGCGGCACGCGGTGCGCCTCGACGGACAGGAAGCTCACCTCTTCACAACCACGATCGCCGCCAACGTCCGCGTCGGCAACCCCGAGGCAGACGACACCGAAGTCACCGCCGCGCTCACCCGCGCCGGCCTCGGCCGCTGGATCGCCTCCCTCCCCGAGGGCTTCGAGACCGAGGTCGGCGAGGACGGCCTCGCCGTCTCCGGCGGCCAGCGGCGCCGGATCGCGCTCGCCCGCACCCTCGTCGCGCCCGCCCGCTTCCTCATCCTCGACGAGCCGGCCGCCCACCTCGACGGCCTCGCCGCCCAGCAACTCTTGACGGGACTCGCCCGCGACCGCGACGAGCGCGGGATCCTCGCCATCACCCACACCACTGCCGGCCTCGACGACTGGGACGAGATCCTCGTCCTCGAAGCCGGCCGGGTCGTCGAGCGCGGCACACACGCCGAGCTCGTCGCCCGGAACGGCCGCTACGCCACGCTCGCCGCCGAGGAACCCGGGGTCGCCGGCGATCAGGCCGCGGTGGGCGGCGCAGACGTGCCGGTCAGGTAGCGCCGGCAGCGGGACGCTCCGGCCTGGGCCTGCCGTCGGACGTTCGGCTAGCGGCGGTTGACGTCGACCTGGGCGCGCTCGATGCCTTCGGCCTCGAGCTTCTCGACGGCCTGCGCCGCGTTCCAGACGAGCGACTCGGCATCGTCGTGCGGCTCGAAGTCGGAGAGGACGTAGTCCGCGAGCGGCCGGGGATCGCCCCGCTCGGGGCGGCCGACGCCGACGCGGAGCCGGAGGAAGTCCTGTGTCTTCAGGTGCGACGCGATCGAGCGCAGGCCGTTGTGGCCGCCCAACCCGCCGCCGAGGCGCAGCTGAAGCCGCCCACGCTCGAGATCTCCCTCGTCGTGGATGACGAGCACGGCGTCGGGCTCCAGCTTGAAGAAGCGCATCGCCGCGCCGACGGAGCGGCCGGACTCGTTCATGAACGTCTCCGGCTTCAGCAACGCGAGTTTGTGCCCGTCGAGCCGGATCTCCGCGAGCTGCCCCGAGAACTTCGAGCGCCACGAGCCGCCGTGCCGGCCCGCGAGCTCGTCGACGACCATGCGCCCGACGTTGTGGCGGTGGCCGGCGTACTCGCGGCCGGGGTTGCCGAGACCGACGACGAGCAGGTCGAGCGAGGAGCCCTGTCGCCGCGGCCAGAGCCGCATGACCTACTCCCCGCCGGGTTCGCCGGAGGCGTCGGCCCCCGACTCGGTGTCGCCTTCGGCGGCCTCGCCCTCGAGCGGCTCGCCGTCCTCGCCCAGGGCCACCTCGACCTCTTCGGGCTCCTCCTCGCGCATCGGCGCGGTCACCGTCGCGGCGACCGTCTCGAGGTCGTCGAGCAAGGTCACGCCGTCGGGGACGACGATGTCCGCGAGCCGAAGCGTGTCGCCCATTCCCATCTGTGACACATCGAGCTCGAAGTGCTCCGGGACCTCGAGCGGGAGCGCCTCCACGTTGAGCTCGCGCAGCGGCTGCGAGAGCACGCCGCCCTCGCGCACGCCCGGCGCATCCTCGCCGCCGATGAGTTGCACAGCGACCGAGGCGTGGATGAGACGGTCGAGCCGCACCTCCTGCAGGTCGACGTGCGTGACGCCGCCGCGCACCTTGTCGAGCTGGTAGTCCTTGAGGATCGAGGCGTGCGAGTCGCCTGTGCCGTCGATCTCGACGTCGAGGATGGAGTGCAGGCCCGCCTTGCCGGTGAGCGCGCGGCGAAGCTCGCGCACCTCCACGGCGATCGCGATCGGCTCGGCGCGCCCGTAGAGCACGCCGGGGACGATGCCCTGCTTGCGCAGGCGCCGCGTCTCGCGTGAACCGAGCTGCTCGCGCTTGGTGACCGCCAGCTTTGTGCGTTCTCCAGCCATTCCGGCGGCCGAGTGTAGCGGAGAACGGCCTCGAGCCTGCACTATCAGGGTGTGTTCGAGGAGCTTCTCCAGGGCTGGGACGGCGAAGAGGCGGTGATCCGGTACGACGCGGAGAGCGGCGCCTGGATGTTCGTCTGCATCCATTCCACCGCGCGCGGCCCCGCGGGCGGGGGCACCCGGCTGCGTGTCTATCCCGCGCCGGCCGACGGTCTCGCCGACGCGATGCGCCTCTCGGGCGCGATGACCCGGAAGATGGCGGTCGCGGACATGCCGCTCGGTGGCGGCAAGGCGGTGCTCGCCGTACCCGAGCTGCCGGAGGGCGAGGCCCGGCGGCGGCTGCTCCTACGCTACGGCCGGCTGGTCGCGTCGCTCGGCGGGACGTATCGCACCGCAGGCGACATGAACATCACGCCGGCCGACCTCGACGTCGTCTCGGAAACGTGCCAGTGGGTGCTCGGATCCACCGGCCACGGGGGCAACAGCGGGCGGGGGACGGCGCTCGGGGTGCTGCACGGCATCCACGCGAGCGTCGAGCACATCTTCGGCTCGCCCGACCTCGACGGTCGCAGCGTGCTCGTCCAGGGAGTCGGCGCCGTCGGGCACGACCTCGCCCGTCAACTCGCCGAGGCGGGCGCGCGTGTCCTCGTCGCCGACGTCGACGAGGAGCAGGCCGGCCGGGTCGCAGCCGAGATCGGCGGCGGGATGATCCCCGCGCGCGACGCGCTCACGACGGAGTGCGACGTGTACGCACCGTGCGCGGTCGGCGGAACGCTGAGCGCGGAGACGATTCCGACGCTCGGCTGCCGCATCGTCGCGGGCTCGGCGAACAACCAGCTCGTCGAGCCGGAGGACGCGGCGCGGTTGCACGCGGCTGCGATCCTCTACGCGCCGGACTACGTGATCAACGCGGGCGGCGTCTTGCAGCTCGCAGGCCTCGAGAACCTCGGCTGGGACGAAGCCGAGCTCGAGCGCAAGCTCGCAGGCATCGGCGACACGCTCCGCGGCCTCTATCGCGACGCGGACGCGAACGGCATCACGCCGGCCGAGGCCGCGGAGCGCCTCGCCGCGGCGCGCGTCGCAGCAGCTCTCGGTCCCTCGTAACAGACTGTTACGAACGCAGGGCGTCGTGCAGGAGCGCGAGGAAGCGCTCGCGCGACGCGGCGAACACGACGTCGGCGTTCGCGTCGCCGAACCGCGAGTCGTGATCGACGACGGTCTGGCCGCGGGTCAGCTCGCCCCGCCGCTCGACCGCGACGTACACGCGTCGCACGTCGGTGGCGACGGCGCGATCGAGCGCCACCGCCATCGCGATCGGGTCCGGCAGGTCGAAGCCGGCCAGGCGCGTGTGCTCGAGCGCGAACTCGACGAGCGTGCGCTGGATGTCGACGCTGAACTCGCCGAGCGGGCCGAGCGCGCGCAGCTCGGCTGCGTCCTCCGGCGCAAAGACCGCGTACTTGCGCGAGATGTCCCAGCCGACCATCGTGACCGGCGCGCCCGAGTAGAAGACGAGCGCGGCCGACTCGGGGTCGGCCCAGATGTTGAACTCGGCGACCGGCGAGACGTTGCCGACCGCGTCGGAGGTCCCGCCCATCATCACGAGCGACCGCAGCTTCGATACGACGTCGGGAGCGAGCTCGAAGGCGCGGGCGATGTTCGTGAGCGGGCCGAGCGTGACGAGCGTCAGCTCGTGCGGCCGCGCGCGGATCGCCTCGACGAGCACCTCCACCGCGTCGCCGGGCGCAGTCTCGCGCCCGTGGAGCTCGAGACCGATGTCGCCCATGCCGTCGTCACCGTGCACGTGGTGCGCCAGTTGCTGCTGCCCGCTGCGCGGCAGCGCCGCGCCGGCGTAGACCGGCACGTCCGAGCCGGCGAGGTCGCGCGTGTAGAGCGCGTTCTGCACGGCGAGGTCGAGCGGAACGTTGCCCGCGACGACGGTGATCGCCTCGACCGTCACGTCCGGATGCCGGAGCGCCATCAGCAGCGCGACCGCGTCGTCGGACGCGGTGTCCGTGTCGATCAGGAACGGACGTGTCAGGACGCTAGAAGAGCTGGTTCTCGCCGCCGAAGATCGCCGAGACGGAGTCGTCGGCGAAGACGTTCATGATCGTCTCCGCGAGCAGCTGCGCGACGGGCAGCACCGTCATGTTCTTCGGCATCTCGAGCTGGTTGATCGGCACGGTGTCGGTGACGACGATGCCGTCGATCGGCGCGTCGTGGAACTTCTCGAGCGCACCGCCGCAGAAGACGCCGTGCGTCGCGAAGACCCACACACCCTTGACGTCCTTCGCGCGCAGCGCCTCGACGTTCGCGATCAGCGTGTTGCCGGTCATGATCACGTCGTCGCCGACGATCGCGATCTTGTCGCGCACCCGGCCGGTGATCTCGGTCACCTTGACCTGGTCGCGCTCGGGACGGGTCTTGTGCATGATCGCGAACTCCGCCTCGATCATCTCCGCGAAGCGGACGGCCATCTTCGCGCGGCCCTCGTCGGGCGCGACCGAGACGATGCCAGGGCCGGTGAGCCCCAGGTCGCGGAAGTGCCGCGCGAAGAGCGGCAGCGCAGTCATGTGGTCGACGGGGATCGTGAAGAAGCCCTGGATCTGGCCGGCGTGCAGGTCCATCGTGAGCACACGGTCGGCGCCGGCGAGCTGCAGCATGTCGGCCACGAGACGGGCCGAGATCGGCTCGCGCGGCCTCGCCTTCCGATCCTGCCGCGCATACGGGAAGAGCGGCACCACCGCGGTGATCCGCTTCGCCGACGCGAGCTTCGCCGCCTGGATCATCAGCATGAGCTCCATCAGGTTCTTGTCGACCGGCGTGCAGCCGGTCTGGACGAGGAAGACGTCGCTGCCGCGGATCGACTCCTCGTAGCGCGCGTACGTCTCGTCGTTCTTGAAGGTCTCGAGCTCCATGTCGCCGAGCTTCAGGCCGAGCTTGTCGGCGATCTGCCCCGCGAGCTCGGGGTGCGAGCGGCCGGAGAAGACCATCAGCCGCTTCTGCGGCCCCCGCTCGATCCAGTGCTCGGGATTCGGCGCGCTCACCAGTGACCTCTCTTCCTCCAGGCCCGGCAGGGCAATCTCAGCCGGCGTCGTCAGGCTTTCCATGGTTCTCGTAGACCCAGCCTTCCTTGGTTTCCTGGCGTGGCGCGAATCCGGCGAGCGACCCCGGGGGGACATCATCGGTGATGACCGATCCCGGCGCAATCCAAGCGTCGTCGCCAATGCTGACAGGAGCATCGAACGTATTGTCGACGCCGGTCCTGACGTTGCTGCCGATCCGGGTCGTGCTCTTGGGCTTGCCCTGCTCGTGCTTGAAGTTGGCCGTGACGTTGCCGGCGGCGATGTTCGTATCCTCGCCGATCTCGGCGTCGCCGATGTAGGAGAGGTGCGGCACCTTCGAGCGGGCGCCGATGCGTGCATTCTTCAGCTCGACGAACGTCCCGGCCTTGGCGCCCTCGCCGAGCACGGTGCCCGGACGGAGGTAGGCGAACGGACCGACCGTGACGCCGGCCCCGATCTCGGCGTCGATCGCGACGACGTGCGGCCCGACCTCGGCGCCCGCCGCGATCTTCGTCGCGCCCCGCAGCACGGTGAACGGATGGATCGTCGCGTCGGCCTCGATCTCGACGTCGGCCTCGATCCAGGTGGAGGCCGGATCGACGATCGTCACGCCCGCGAGCATGTGCCGCTCGTTGATGCGGTCGCGCAGCGCGGCCGTGACGGCGGCAAGCTCCACGCGGGTGTTGATCCCCTCGACGTCGAACGGCACAGGTGCAGTGTGCACTGCGACGGCCTCCCCGTCGCCGACGAGCAGCCCGAGGGTGTCCGTGACGTAGAGCTCACCCTGGGCGTTGTGCGGTTCGAGCCGCTCCAGCACGGGCCAGAGCCGCTCGGCCCGGAAGACGTAGATGCCCGAGTTGACCTCCCTGAGCGCGAGCTCCTCCGGAGACGCGTCGCCGGCCTCGACGATGCGCGCGAGCTCGCCGGCGCCGTCTCGGACGATGCGGCCGTACGCGCGCAGGTCGGACGGCTCGAACGAGAGCACGGTGCCCGCGGCGCCGGCCGAGCGGTGCGTCTCCACGAGCGCGCGGAGCAGCTCCGACGTGAGCGCCGGCACGTCGCCGTTCAGCACGAGGACGTCGCCCTGCCCGCCGGCGAGCGCCGCTCGCGCTGAGCGCACGGCGTCGCCCGTGCCGAGCGGCGTCTGCTGCACGGCCACCTCGACGCCGTCGAAGAGACCGGCGGTGTCGGGCGAGGCCACGACGACGACCCGGTCGACGCCGGCGTCGCGCGCGGCGTCGATCACCCAGTCGACCATCCGGCGCCCGAGCAGGGGATGGAGGTGCTTCGGCGTCGCGCTCTTCATGCGCGTGCCGAGGCCGCCGGCCAGTACGATTGCTGCGAGATCGTTCGCCATGTGTGAGGGGAAGATGGCTGGGGCGCCAGGATTCGAACCTGGGATCACGGGACCAAAACCCGTTGCCTTACCGCTTGGCCACGCCCCATCAAGGGGACCGCACTTTAGATGGTTGATGCCACACCCGTGCCCGGGCGCGGCACCAACCATCTCTACCGGCGGTCGGTGACGACGAAGACGAGGGCGATCACCGCGAAGACGCAGGCGGCGAGAATCGCCGTCCAGAGCACGATGAACGCGAGGATCGCGACGATCACGGCGAGGAGCTGCGAGGCGGCGAAGATCCACGAGACCTGGCGGAACGTGTCCCACCGCGACGCCCGGCCGGCGAACCAGTAGACGATGAAGGCGACCGCCGAGAGCCCGATCACGGTGAAGCGGGAGACGTCGTGGAAGATCACGACGACGATCGCCTCGACCAGCGCAATCGAGAGCGCGATGCGATTCCGGCGCGCCCGGAGCCAGCGTCCCGGCCTGCTCGTGCCGTGCTCGATCACCGGCGTGGAGTCGGTCAACATCACGTCAACCGTACCAGGCCGGGGGCGTGATCCAGGTGCCGCCCGGCCGCTTCATTGCGCGCTTTGCGGCCTCCGCGGCCGACCTGTGATGGAAGAGCCCGTACACGATCGGGCCGGCCCCGCTCACGTCCGCGCGGAAGGCGCCGAGCGCGAGCAGCTCGTCGGTGAGTGACGAGCGTGCGAGGTCGTTGCGGGGCAGCACGGCGAGGTCCCGTGGGCGGCGGACGCGCGCGAGCTTCTCGAGCAGCGCGTCGCGCCGTTCCTCCCAGCCGCGGGCGCCGTCGCGCTCGTCGAACGCGGCGTACACGGAGGCCGTGGAAGGTTTCTCGGCGTAGCGCGGGAGCACGAGCAGCACCCAGAAGTCCTGCGGCAGCACGAGCGGCGCGAGCGTCGTCCCGTCGCCCGTCCCGAGCTGCGGGCCTTCGGCGAGGAAGAACGGGACATCGGCGCCGAGGCCTGCCGCGAGCTCGTGGAGCGTCTCCGGCGGCAGCGGCTCGCTGAGCGTGGCGTTCGCGAGGCGCAGCGCCGTCGCCGCGTCGGAGCTGCCACCGCCGAGCCCGGCCGCCACCGGGAGCCGTTTCTCGATCGTCGCGTGCCACCGCGGCTCGACGCCTGCGCGCGCGGCGAGCGCCTCGAGGGCGCCACGGACGAGCGAGTCGCCGGGAAAGCCGTCGACACGCAGGCCGGCGGCCGGGGTCACGTCGATGCGGTCGGCCAGACCGAGGCGCTGGTAGACGGTGACGAGCTCGTGCTTGCCGTCCTCGCGCAGCGGGCCGACGACGAGCGCGAGGTTGATCTTGGCGGGGGCGGGTGCCCTCACCGCAGCGCTTCCGCGAGCGCGAGGAACTCGGGCGGGGCGAGCGCCTCCGCACGCACGGACGGGTCGCGGCCGATCGCGGCGAGCGCCTCCACCGCGCGCGCCCGGCTCGCGAGGCCCGCGAGCTCGAGCGAGTTCGGCAGCGTCTTGCGCCGGTGGGCGAATGCGGCGGCCACGATCTTCTTCACGCGGGGAAAGTCGTCCGGCAGGCCGGTGCGGCGGAATGCAACGAGCGCAGAGCTCACGTTCGGCGGCGGCCGGAACACCGTGCGCGAGACCGGATGGAAGCCCGTGCGCTCGGCAGCGAGCTGCACGAGCACCGAGACGGCGCCGTACGCCTTCGTGGACGGTGCGGCGAACAGCCGGTCGGCGACCTCGCGCTGCACCATCACGCACCACAACTCGAGGTCCGGCAGCCCACCGAGGCTCTCCGCGATCAGCGGCGTGGCAATATTGTAGGGAAGGTTCGCGACGAGCTTGCGCGCACCCGGGGCGAGCGCAGCGAGGTCGAGGCGGAGCGCGTCACCGAGGTGCAGCGTCACGTTCTCACCAAGGTCACTCAGGTGCGGCTCGAGCGACGTGTCGAGCTCGACCGCGTGGACGTGCGCGACGCGCGGCGCGAGATACCGCGTCAGCACGCCGAGGCCGGGGCCTACCTCGAGCACGACGTCGTCGGGCGCGAGCTCGGCGAGCCGCCCGATCACGCCGAGGATGTTCTCGTCGACGAGGAAGTGCTGCCCGAGAGCCTTCTTGGGCGCGACTCTCACGCCGGGAGCCCGAAGCACTCGGCCGCGTTCCGCTCGATCCTCGCTCCCAGCTCGTCTGCGTCCTCGCCGCGCGCCTGCGCGAGCGCGGCGACGGTGTGGACGACGAACGCGGGCTCGTTGCGCCGGCCGCGCACCGGCTGCGGCGCGAGGTAGGGGCAGTCGGTCTCGGCGAGGATCCGGTCGGCGGGCACCTGGGTCGCGGCGAGCCGCAGGTCGACGGCCTTCGGGAACGACGCATTCCCCGCGAACGAGACGTACCAGCCGCGCTCGAGCGCCGTCCCGAGCAGCTGCGGCGAGGAGAAGCAGTGCAGGACGACGCGGCCTGAGAAATCGGAGAGCGCCGCGAGCGTGTCGGCGTCGGCTGCGCGCGTGTGGATCACGGCCGGCTTCCCCGCCTCCGCAGCCAGCACCAGCTGCTGCGCGAAGAGGCGCTTCTGTGCCTCAGGCGGGGCGTAGTCGCGGAACCAGTCGAGACCCGTCTCCCCCACTGCGACGGCGCGCGGGTGTGCGAGCAGCTCACGCACCTCGGCGACATCCGAGTCCGTCGTCCTCCCCGCCTCGTGCGGGTGGATGCCGAGGATCGCGAAGACGTCGTCGAACTGCTCCGCGAGCTCGAGTGCGCGCCGGCAACCGGCGGGCGTCGTCCCGACGGTGAGGATCCGCGTCACGCCCGCGTCGCGGGCGCGCGCGACGACGTCCGCCGGGTCGTCGTCGAGCGCGTCGAGATGCGCGTGCGTGTCGATCACGCGGCGGCGGCGGGCAGGTCGATCCGCGGGAAGAGCGGCGACGCGGCCTCGATGCCCTCGACCTCGACCGCCGAACCGTTCCGGACGCGTTCCCAGGCCGGCTCCTCCGACTGGCGCAGCGCGGCGAGGATCTTCGGTGCCATCTCCGGTAAGAACGGCTGTAACGCGACGGCGACGGCAGTAAGGCCGTCGACGAGGTTGTAGAGCACGGCGTCGAGCCGGTCGGCCTGGCTCTCGTCCTTCGCGAGCTGCCACGGGGCCTCGACGGTGACGTACTGGTTGAGCCGGCGAACGGCGTTCCAGACGACCTCGAGCGCCCCGGTCACGTCGAAGACGTCGAATCGGGATGCGACGTCCACGGCGAGCGCGCGGAAGTCGACCGGAGGCTCGGCATCGACCCGCTTCAGGGTTCCGTCGCGGTACTTGACGATCATCGCCGTCGTGCGCGAGAGCAGGTTGCCGAGATCGTTCGCGAGCTCCGAGTCGTACCGCTCGCGGATGCCGTCGGCGGACGCCGTGCCGTCCTGGCCGAACGAGACCGCCCGCGCCATCCAGAAGCGGATCGGATCGACCCCGTAGACGTCGACAAGGTCGAGCGGATCGAGCGTGTTGCCCTGCGACTTCGAGATCTTCTTGTCGTCGAGCAGCAGGTAGCCGTGGACGAACAGCTGCTGCGGCGGCTCGTAGCCGGCGGACAGGAGCATCGCCGGCCAGAAGACGCAGTGGAAGCGAAGGATGTCCTTCGCAAGCACGTGATGTGCCACGGGCCAGAACGTCTCGCGCAGATCCTCGTCGCCGCGTGCGTACGTCAGCGCGCTCAGGTAGTTGATGAGTGCGTCCGCCCACACGTATGCGACCTGGGTCTCGTCCCAGGGCAGCGGTACGCCCCACGGCTGGCCGGCGCGCGAGATGCTGAAGTCCTGGAGTCCGCCCGCGATGAACGAGCGCGCCTCGTTGGAGCGGAAGCCCGGCAGGACGAAGTCCGGCCGCTCGTCGTAGAGCGCCAGCAGCTTGTCCTGGTAGGCCGAGAGTCGGAAGAAGTAGTTCGTCTCCTCGATCCACTCCGGCGGGACGAGGTGGTCGGGGCAGAGCCCGTCGGGTGTGAGCTCGTCCTCGTTCTTGAAGGCCTCGCAGCCGACGCAGTACAACCCGGCGTAGACGTCCTGGTAGATGTCCCCGTTGTCGTACATCCGTTGCAGGAAGTTCTGGACGAAACGCTTATGGCCCTCGTCGCTCGTGCGGATGAAGAAGTCGATCGACGCGTTCATTCGCGGCCCGAGCTCCCGCCACTGCACCGCGATGCGGTCTGCGTACTCCTGCGGCTCGAGACCCAGCTCGTGCGCAACGCGCCACACCTTCGTGGCGTGCTCGTCGACGCCGGTCAGATAGAAGGTTTCATGCCCGCGTTGGCGGTGGTGGCGCACGATCATGTCGCCGATCGCCGTCGTGTAGGCGTGCCCGATGTGCGGCGTCGAGTTGACGTAGTAGATCGGCGTCGTGAGGTAGAAGCGCACGCGTCAATGATAGGGACGGGGTGTCGGGCCACCGGCGACACTGTCCGGGAGAAGCGCGCAGTTCATGCTGCGAGTCGCTCGTGCCGCGGAACGTCCTGGACCATCGCCTCGTCCACCGCGGGAACGGCATGAAGGCGGCGCACCGAATCAGACGGCAGCGTGCTGCCACCCGAGCGGGCGAGGCCCATGACGGCCGCCGCAAGAGCCGCAGCGAGCGCGACGAGGACTGCCGCGAGCGTCGGCACGTGCGGGCGCCGTACGCGCCGTGCAGGAACAGGGAGCGCGGGAGCCATCGGTTTGGACAGGCGGATCCCGGAGCGCTGCGGTCCGACCGCTCGGGCGGCCGCGTGCGGTTCGGCGGCTCGGGTGGACGCAGGCTGGGGGCGCTCACGCGAGCTCACGCCACGCTCCGTAACGGGCACGCGCGAGGGGACCGTCGTTCCGCCGAGCGGGAGCGTCTGCAACACCCAGCTGAGGCTTGGCTGGGCCGGCGATGCTTCGAGGACCGGCGAGATGTCCGCCGCGGCGGCGGGCGGCGCGGCACCAGGCGCAAGCGCCTGACCGAGCGGCGCGGACGGGAGGTCGACCGGGAGGTCGACCGTGACGTCGACCGGCGCGGGCTCCGACGGGGCCGGCTCCGACCCCGCGCCGGCGGGCTCGATCACCGCGGGCGGCGTCTGTTCGACGGCCGGGGCGGGCGTTTCCACCGGCGGGGCGGCCGAAACGGGCTGCTCGATCGCCGCAGGCGGTCCGAGCACGGCAGGTGGCTCGACCACGGCAGGCGGCTCGACCACGGCAGGCGGCTCGACCAGCGCAGGCGGCTCGACCAGCGCAGGCGGCGTCACGGCCGCAGGCGGTGCGACTTCCACCGGCGGCGTCACTGCCGCAGGCGGTGCGACTTCCACCGGCGGCGTCACGGCCTCAGGAGGCGCGACTTCCACCGGCGGCGTCACGGCCTCAGGAGGCGCGACGATGGCCGGCGGCGCGGCGGGCGCCTGCACAGCGGGCGGCTCGACCGGGGCGGGGACTGCCGGAAGCGGAAGCAGCGGCAGAAGCCCGAGCGGGTCGCGGTACCCCTGCGCGTCGGCGCTCGTCCGGACGCCGAGATGCACGTACGGGCCTTCCACTTCCGGCGTTCCGCTCGGCCCGACAGTGCCGACGACGGCACCTTCTGCAACGGCCGCGTTGCGCGCGACGGCGATCGAGCCGAGATGCGTGAGCGTCACCGAGAGGCCGTCGGGCGTCTCGATCGTGACCGACTTCCCGCTCGAGGGCACGGTGCCGGCGAACGTCACGATGCCCGCTGCCGGCGCGAGGACATCCGCCCCCGGAGCTGCGCCGACGTCGATCCCGCGGTGCTGCCCTGCCGCGAACGGATGCGCATGGTCGAACGAGAAGCCCTGCAACACGGGGCCGCCGACAGGCCACGTCCACGCCCCGGCAGGCGGAGCCCACACCACGAGCAGGAGGACGAGCGGAGCGATTCGGCGCATGAGCGCACGCATGAGGTCACCGCCTCTGTTGTCAGTGTTGTCAACGACGAGGGCAACGCTAGCAGCGGCTCCGGCCGTTGTCAAAACTGACTACAGTGAGCCGCGGTAGAGCCGGTTGCGCGCCACGCCGGTGAGGCGGGAGACGATCTCGGCGGCCCGCTTCCGCGGCACGCCGGCGTCGACGAGATCCGACACGGCGGCGAGCGCGTCGTCCTCGGCGGGCTCCGACCCTGTGCCCGCGGCCGGGCCGACGACGAGCGTGATCTCGCCCTTCGGCGGCTCGGCGAATCGCTCCGCGAGCTCTGCCGCCGTGCCGCGCACGACCTCTTCGAAACGCTTCGTCAGCTCGCGGCACACCGCGACCTGCCGCTCCGGATCCGCGCCCGCGAGCGAGCGCAGCGTTGCCCGTAGCCGCTTCGGCGACTCGAACGCGACGGCGGGAAACCGCCAGCCGCGCAACTCGTCCCACATGCCGGCGAGCGCCTTCTCGCCGCGCGGCAGGAAACCGAGGAACTGATACCGGCCGCCGACGAGGCCCGACGCCACGAGCGCCGTCTCGACGGCCGACGGCCCCGGCAGCACCGTCACCGCAACACCCGCGTCCAGCGCAGCCTGCACGATGCGCGCGCCCGGGTCGGAGATGCCCGGCATGCCCGCGTCGGAGACGAGCGCGACGCGCTCCCCCGCCTCGAGCCGCGGCAGGAGCTCCGCCGTGCGGGCCGCCTCGTTGTGCTCGTGGTAGGAGAGGAGTCGCGCCTCGATGCCGTGCCGCTCGAGCAGCCCGCGCGTGTGCCGTGTGTCCTCGCAGAGGACGACGTCGGCGGCACGCAGCTCCGCGAGCAGGCGCAGCGTCACGTCCTCGAGGTTGCCGATCGGCGTCGCACAGACGACGAGCGGCATCAGGCTGCGTCGAGCGCCTCGAAGGCGACGAACGCGGCGCCGATCGAGCCGGCAGCGGTCCCGAGCTCGGCGCGCACGACCTGCACGTGATCGCGCATCGGGCGCAGCGTCTCCCGGCGCATGACCTCCTCCGCGTGCGGGATCACGTACTCCCACGCGGCGACCCCGAAGCCGCCGCCGATCACGATCAGGTCCGGCTCGAAGATGTTCGCGAAGGAGCCCATGCCGGAGCCGAGGTAGCCGCCGATCTCGGCGAGGATCGCACGCGCGGTCTCGTCGCCTTCGTCCGCGAGGCGGACGAGCCGGTGCGCGTCGGCGGCGGGGCCGAACGCCTCCTTTGCGGCGGCCGTGGCGGCGAGCCCGGTGACGTACGGCTCGAGATGCCCGCGCCCACGACAGGCGCCCTGGCACGGCCGGCCGTCATGGACGACGACGACGTGGCCGAGCTCGACGCCGCCGCCTCTGGCGCCGCGGAACGGGCGGCCGCCGCTGATCACGCCGCCGCCGAGCCCTGTGCCCATCGTCAGCATCACGAGGTCGTCGACGCCGCGTCCCGCCCCGGCGCGCCACTCGCCGATGGCGGCGGCGTTCGCGTCGTTGTCGAGACCGACCGGCAGGCCGAAGCGCCTGTGCATGAGCTCGCGGAGCGGAACGTCGACGAGCGGCACGTTCACGCACTGGACGACGACGCCGCGCGGCTGGTCGATCGGCGAGGGAACGCCGAATGCGATCGCCGCGACCTCGTCGTCGAGCAGCTCGACGACTGCCGCCTCGAGCTCCGCGAGCACCGCCTCCTGCGAATCCTGAGGCGTCGGGCGCTCATGCCGGCGCAGGATCTCGCCCGAGCGCGTGACGACGCCGGCGAGGATTTTCGTCCCGCCGAGATCGACGCCGATGGCGTGACTGCCGTCCACCCTCAGCGGGTACCGTAACCCGCCGAATGCCCGCCCCCGGAGAGAAGCCGTACAAGGTCTACCGCGGCGGCCGCACCAAAGGGAAGGTGCCGCTCACGGGCGGGGACAGGCGCGAGCGCAAGCCGAAGAAGCAGGAGTCCGGCCGGGGCGACGGCGGCGGCTCCGGGCGCAGCGTCGTTCGCCGGCCGCGCAAGCGCTGGACGTGGCGCCGGTGGCTGCCGCTCACGCTCGCCGTCCTGCTCCTCGCGCTCGTCCTCTGGGGCGTCGCGGGCTACTTCTCGATCCGCAGCGGCGTCACGGCCGCCAACGGGCGGCTGCCGGAGGGCACGACCGCGGCGCTCACGCCGCAGAACGGGCTGATGGTCTCGAACGCCTCGAACATCTTGTTGCTCGGCACCGACCACTCGGACAACGGCCAGGCGGGGCGCAGCTCCGACCGCCACTCCGACTCGATGATGCTGCTGCGAACGGACCCGAGCCGGCATCGTCTCGTCTTCCTCTCGATCCCGCGCGATCTGCGCGCGACGATTCCCGGCTACGGCGAGTCGAAGATCAACGCCGCCATGCAGATCGGCGGGCCGCCGCTCGCGATCAAAACGGTCGACGCGCTCTTCGGCGCCGCACTACCCGTGAACCACGTCGTGATCGTCGACTTCAGCGCATTTCAGAAGCTGATCGACGGCATCGGCGGCATCGACGTCAACGTCCCGGAGCCGATTCTCTCGAACAGCTTCGACTGTCCGTACTCCGCGCAGTCGGGGCGCTGCGCGAGCTGGCAGGGCTGGCGCTTCCACAAGGGCGTGCAGCACATGAACGGGCACCAGGCGCTGATCTACTCGCGCATCCGCGAGAACCGGTTGAACCCGGCCGACAGCGACGTCACGCGCGCGCTTCGTCAGCAGCAGGTGATGCAGACGACGCTGACCAAGCTCGCGAGCGCGTCGACGTTCTTCCGGCTGCCGCTCAGTGGCCGCGACCTGCTTTCGCCGATCGCGACCGACCTGTCGACCTGGCAGTTCCTGCAGCTCGGCTGGGTGAAGTTCCGCGCCGGCACGACGCTGCACTGCCGGCTCGGCGGCAAGGACCTCGGCGACGGCTTCATCACCGGCGACCAGGGGAACATCGCCGTGATCCAGATGGTGATCGGCAACTCGGCGCCCCAGCCACCGCCGCCCGGCTCCGGCCCGTATGGTTCCGGCTGCGTGACCGGCAACGAGACCTTCAAGTGAGAGACGAGAGGCTTGATGTGAATCAGCCGCACGTCCGATCCACATCAAACCTCTAATGGGCTGGCTCTCCTGGATCCTGTTCGGGTTGCTCGCGGGCGCTGTGGCGCGGATCCTCGTGCCGGGCAAGCACCGCATCGGCTGCCTGCCGACGATCGCCGTGGGGATCGTCGGCGCGCTGATCGGCGGTCTCATCGGCCAGGTCGTGCTCGGCCACAAGGTGCGCTTCGGCTTCGACGCCGGGCCGTTCGCGCTCGCGGTGATCGGCGCGATCGTGCTCCTGCTCGCGCTGGAGGCCATGTCCGGCCGCCGCAGGCGGCCCTAGGCCTAGTCCTAGTCGCTCGAGCTCTTCTTCTCGGTCTTCGTCGAGGAGGACGAGTCGCTTTTCGAGGGTGAGTCGCTCTTCGACGAGGAGTCGCTCGAGGACGAGCCCGAGTCGCCCGACGACGAGCCCGAGTCGCCCGACGACGAGCTGGATTCGCCTCCGTCCTTCTTCGCAGCCGCCTTGCCCTTCTTGCCGTAGTCGGTCGAGTAGAACCCGGAGCCCTTGTAGTGCACCGCGACCGGGTAGAGCACGATCTCGACCGGGACCGCAGCGCAGACGTCGCATTTCTCGGGCGCAGGCGCGGTCATCGACTGGAAGCGCTCGAACGTGTGTCCTTCGGGACAGCGGTACTCGTAAATGGGCATACGGAGGGGCAAGGCTACCAACGGGTCCGGTAGCAACCGCATCCGGTGGCGATCATCAAGGTCGCACGAGAACGCGCCGATATCCATTCGGAATGCGCGGCTTCCTGACGAACAGGGTCCCGTTCGAGCGCCCCGCCGTCACGGTGGGGCTGTCGTTCGTGCTCGCGCTCGGCATCGACCTCGCGAGCAAGGTACTCGCCATCGCGTACGACATCGACGGTCGCGTCGTCGTCTACAACCCCCGCCCCGGGGCGCTCGTGCAGCGGGCCCTCATGACGATCCTCGCCGTCGCCGTCACGTACCTGCTCACGCGGGGGGCGCAGCGGCTCGCCATCGGCCGCCTCTGGGGCGCCTGGATCGGCGTCGGCCTGCTGGCGGGCGGCGTGCTCGGCAACGGGATCTCCAGCGTCATCTGGAGCCGCGGCGTCCCCGATTTCATCCACACGCCGACCCACGTCTGGAATCTCGCCGACGTCGAGATCGGGCTCGGCCTCACCGGCGGCATTCTTTCCGTCGGCATCGCGGCGCTGTACGCATACCTGCGGGACCGTCGCGTGCCTCCGACGGCTCTCGAGCCCGACTGACGCGCTCGTCGGTCGATGCGCGCGGCGCGGAGAGCCGCCGTGCGGGTACCCGCACTCCTTCAGGCGTCCGACGCCTGCTCCTCCTCGAGCAGCTCCTGGAAGCAGGGCGCCCCCTCGAAGGCCGCGAGCCCGGCCGGATGGAGCCGGCGGTCGCGGCGGCGGCGCGCGACGTCGCGGCGCCGGCGGGCGGTCGCGATCGCGGCCGAGGCGCCCACGAGGCCCCCGAGCACGAAGGAGCGCGCACGGCCGCCCTTGTCCTCTCCGTCCATGGGACGATTGTACGAATGCGCCTCGTCACCCTCGGAGATGTGCTGCTCGACGTGATCGTGCTGCTCGACGAGCCGCTCGCTCCCGGCGACGACGTGCGCGCGCACACACGAATCGGCGCGGGCGGCCAGGCCGCAAACGTCGCCGCCTGGGCGGCGTCGCTCGGCGCAGCGTCGCTGTGTCTTGCCACGCGGGGCGACGACGCGGCCGGAGAGCTCGTGGCGCGGGAGCTCGCCGGGCACGGCGTCGAGCTCGCCGGGCCTCGAGTGGCGGGGAGCACGGGCGTCGTCGTCTCGCTCGTCGGCGGCGACGGCGAGCGCTCGCTGGCGTCCGACCGCGGAATCGCGCCCGACTTCAGCCCGGAGGAGCTGGAGCCGGCCTGGCTCGCGTGCGACGTTCTCCATCTCTCCGGCTATGCGCTCCTGCGAGAGCCCATCTCGCACACGGCCGTCCTCGCAGCGCGCCTCGCGCGCGAGCAGGGAGCGCGCATCTCCGTCGACGTCGCGGCCTGGACCGAGATCAGGGCGTACGGGCCGGTCCGGTTCCGCGAGCTGCTCGACGTGGTGGCGCCGGACGTGCTCTTCGCAACCGAAGCGGAGTGGGAGATGCTCGGCGGCGCGTATCTGACGGCGCCCACCGGCGTGATCAAGCGCGGCGCGCGCGGCTGCCTCGTCGTGACCGAGGACGCACGGCTCGACCTCTCCGCCGTCGAGGCGGACGTCGTCGACACGACGGGAGCCGGCGACGCACTGGCGGCCGGCTTCCTGCTCGGCGGCTCGCTCGAGGACGCTGCCCGGCGCGGGTTGGAGGCGGCGGCGCGCTGCGTCGCGAACGTAGGGTCGCTGCCGTGATGCGCATCTCCGACGAGGTTCGTGACGCGATCGCCCGGAACGCGGCCGTCGCGCTCGAGACGACGCTCGTCGCGCACGGGTTCCCGCCCGGCGAGGGCGTCGAGGTCGGCCTCGAGTCGGAGCGCCAGGTGCGAGCTGCGGGTGCCGTCCCCGCCAGCATCGGGGTGCTCGACGGCGAGATCGTCGTCGGTCTCACGGAGGACGAGCTCACTCGCTTCGGCGCCGACGCGAAGAAGGTCGGGCCGCGCGACCTCGCCGCCGCGGTGGTGCAGAACGCCGTCGGTGCGACGACCGTCGGCGGCACGCTCGCGGTCGCGCGCGCGGCCGGGATCCGCTGGCTCGCGACCGGGGGACTCGGCGGCGTGCACAGGGGCTTTCCCGATCCACCGGATGTGTCGGCAGATCTCGCGCAACTGGCCCGGACGCCCGCGCTCGTCGTGTCGGCCGGCGTGAAGTCGCTGCTCGACGTGCCGGCGACGTCGGAGCTGCTCGAGTCGCTCGGCGTGCCGGTGCTCGGCTACCGCGTCGACACGCTGCCATTGTTCTATCGGGCAGCAGGCGGCCCAAAGGTGTCGGCGCGCGTCGAGTCGGCGTCGGAGGCGGCGCAGATCGCGCGCGCACACTGGGCGCTCGACGGCGGCGGCCTCCTGCTCGGCCGCCCGCCGGACGAGCCGCTCGACGATGTCGAGCCGCTGATCGAGCAGGCGCTCCGCGCCGCGCACGACGAAGGCGTGTCGGGCCAGGGCGTGACGCCGTTCGTCCTCTCCTACCTCCACCGCGAGAGCGGCGGCCGCACGCAGCGCGCGAACAGCGATCTGATCGCCCAGAACTCGCGGCTCGCCGGCGAGATCGCCGTCGCGGGCTAGACCTACAGATTCTTCCGCGCGAAGAGGCCGACCGCCGCGGCGAGCACCGCGACGAGGTACACGGCCGCCCACGCGCGGATCGGCCAGCCGTGCACATACGCGCCGCCGAACGGCCCGAGCTGCAGCAGGAAGCCGGTGAGCCCGGACGCGCGCTCCGTGATCATGCGCAGCCCATCCTGGTAGAGCGCCTCGAACGGCAGCGCCCACGACGCGATCGTCGACGCGTGCTTGATCGCGTGCGAGTTGAGCGCGTGCCCGATCGAGCCGAGCAGTCCGGCGACGAGCCCCGACCCGAAGAGCATGAAGACGGCGATCCCGTTCGCCGTCCCCGACAGCACGACCGAGCCGAGTAGCGAGAGTGCGATCACGACGAGCACGCCGCCCGCGAGCTCGACGCCGGGCCAGACGATCCGGTCCGGCCACCAGTGGCCCGTCACGCCCGTGATCGACATCGCGGCGAAGTACACGCCGAGCACGTAGACGACGCAGACGGCGCCTGCACCGAGGAACCGCGAGAGCAGCAGCGTTCCGCGACCGACGGGCCGAACGACGAGCGGCTGCAGCAGGCCCCGCTCCGCATCTGCGGAGACCACACCGAGTGTGAGGAACACCGCGAGCACGACGCCGAGAAACAACGTCGCGAACATGGCGAGGCCGACGAGGAAGGCTCCGGCGAAGGTGCGCGAGTCGACGTGGATGTCCGGCGGCGGCGAGATCGTCGACAGCTCACGGAACACGTAGTGGTTCGCGAGCCAGAAGAGGAACAGGAAGACGGCCGTGAGCACGAGCACGACGGCGAACACCTTCCGGCGCACCGCCTCGCGGAAGCCGTACTCGACGATGACGGCGACGGTTCTCAGTCCGTCTCCTCTCCCACCGCTTCGAGGTAGGTCTCCTCGAGCGTCGAAGTCAGCACGCGCACGCCGTAGACCCGCCGTCCCGCGGAGATCGCCTCGGCGACGAGTCGCGGGGCGTCCTCGCGGGTCGCTCCTGCGATCGTCCTGACCCCTTCGTCCGTCTCCAGCTCGACGCCGCGCGGGCGCGAGAGCTCGGCGGGGCTGCCGGCCGCGACGACCTCCCCGGCGAGGAGGATCGCGACGCGGTCGCAGACGAGCTCGATCTCCGAGAGCAGGTGCGAGTTCAGCAGGACGGAGACGCCGCGGTCGCGCAGGTCCTCGAGCAAGAGGCGGACCGTGCGCCGGCCGACGGGATCGAGCGCCGAGGTCGGCTCGTCGAGCAGGAGCAGTCGAGGCTCGCCGACGAGCGCCTGCGCGATGCCGAGCCGCTGCTGCATGCCTTTCGACATGCCGTCGACCCGGCGGCCGGCGGCGTCGGACAGCGCGACGAGCTCGAGCAGCCGCCGCCGCTCGGCCGCACCGCCGCGCGAGCCGGCGAGCCTCTGGTGCAGCTCGAGCACCTCGTTCGCGCTGTACCAGCCCGGAAACCGGAAGAGCTCTGCGAGATACCCGAGCGACCCGCGCGCGGCGCGCGAGCCCGCGCGTGCGCCCGCCACCTCCGCGTCGCCCTTCGTCGGACGCACGAGACCGACCGCGATCTTCACGAGCGTCGACTTGCCGGCGCCGTTCGGCCCGAGCAACCCGAAGAGCTCGCCCTCGCCGACCTCCAGATCGACGCCCTTGAGAGCGTGTACGGATCCGTAGCGCTTGTCGAGACCGCGTACGGCGAGAGCAGTTCGCACAGTCCGAGCGTATCGGCAGTAGTGTGGGAGTATGCCGCGCGGTTACATGGAGGGTCCTGCAGCCGATGAGGCCGAGCGTCTCGCCGACGAGGCGTCCCGCACGAAACACAACCATCCGAAGCAGAAGGCGTATCCCGCTGTCTACGGCTGCACGACCGACGACCCCGCGCCGCATTTCCTCGGCTGGCGCAACGACGTCGATCCGGACGCGCTCTTCGCGTCGGGCAAGGCCTGGGGCGTCACCGTTCGCCGCGTCGCCGCGGCAAACGAGCTAAGCACCGCGTCACCGCGGCGCGCCAGCGTTTAGCCTCTAGCTCAGCGCCGCGACGAACTCGTCGATCGTCAGCGCCGGCAGCGTCTGGACCTTCGTCGAGCCGCGGGCGCCGAGCGCCACCGAGACACGAGCGACCGTCGCAGTGTCGGGCGCCTCGATGACGTTCACGAAGTCGAACTCGCCGAGCGTCGCCCACTGGTGCAGCACGCGCGCGCCGAGCTCCTCGACGTCGCGATTCACTTCGCGCAGGCGGTCGGGATTCGACTTCAGCGTCGCCACGCCCTGCTGGGAGAGGCGAGAGAGGAGGACGTAGATGGGCATGGCTCGGAACCTACTCGACCCGCGCCGACTGGTCTACGTAGAGGAGCGCCGAGCCGATGAAGAGCAGCGGCGAGATGACGACGTTCGCGAGGAAGAAGGCGGTGGACAGGGCTGTCCCACCCGATCCGCGAAGTAGGAACGCGAGCATGCCCTGCGTGAGCATCACGACGATCGCGAGCGTTGCGAGCGAGCCGAGCACGTGCACGTAGTCCGCCCGCGCGAGCTGCCACGCGCGGGCGAGCGCCGCGCGGGGCCCCAGATCCGCGACGACGAGCACGGGGACGACGAGTCCGAACGCCGCGAGCCAGGCAAGCGCCGGCAAGACGAAGGCGAGGACGAGGAACGGCACCGGGACGAATACGAGCCAGCCGACGAGCCACGCGAGCAGGAGCCGGCGGTTCGGCGGCCGCCGCTCGAGCACGAGCACGCACGCGCCGACGTAGGACACGCTCAAGAGAGCTCCCCCGAGCGTCGGTGTGAGCACGAACAAGACGCCGTTCGGCACGTGCGCCCCGACGACGAAGAGCACGGCGGGCGCGAGCCCCAGCAGCAGCGCCGGCTTGAAGTGCTCGCCGTAGATCCGGATCGACTCGGCGACGACCTGCCCCACCGTGCGCTGGGCGGGTGGCAGCGCCGCAGGGCGCGGTGCGCCCGCGCGCGGATAGGTGAGCCTCGCCATCGCGGCGGAGGGTATCCTCGGCGCATGCCTTTCGACGTCGTGCAGGCGGATGACCTCCAGTGGGAGAAGCGCGAGGCGCCCGACGGCACCGAGCCGCGGCAGCAGGCGCCGCTGACGGAGGACGCGAAGCTCACGCAGTCTCGCGCGCGCATGTGGCGGTACCCCGCGCACGCGCGGGGACGCCGTCACGTCGACCCGGACCAGGAGGAGGTCTTCGTCCCGCTTCGCGGCACGTTGACGATGCTCCTCGAGGACCCGCCGCAGCGCGTCGACGTCGCGCCCGGCGGCATCGTCGCCGTCCACCCCGGCACGCCGATGCAGGTGCGCAACGAGACCGGCGAGGAGATCCTGTTCTTCGCGTACGGGGCTCCGCCCGTCCACGGCAACGCAGCGTTCATCGACGACATCGTCGACGCGCCGCCGCCCGCCTCCTAGGTCAATCAGCTCTGGATATCTAGCTCAGCGCCGGAACGAGCCGCGCGACGGCGTCGGCGAGTAGCGCGAACGCATCGTCGAAGCGCCACTTCGCCCGGTCCGGCTCGTTGACCGCGTTCGAGATCGCGCGCAGCTCCACCGCGGGTACGCCGGCGAGCTGAGCCGCGCGCAGCACGCCGAAGCCCTCCATCGCCTCCACGTCGGTGCCGCCGCCGACCTTGCCGCACGTCGAGATCGGCGCGACGTGCGCTTCCGGCAGCGCCGTCCGGGCGGCTGCGAGCAGCGCGGCGTCCGGCTCGACGCGCTCGATGCGCGGAAACGTCGAGCCGTCGTCGATCACGTCGCGGTAGACGGCCTCCGAGCCGAGCACGAGCGCCGGTGCGTCGATCGTCCGCGCGCCGGCGATGCCGATGTGGAGCACCGCGGTGACGTCCCGCCCGAAGAGTGCGTGCGCTGTGCGGAGCGCCGCCTCGACGGGGCCGACGCCGCAGCACGCGGTCTCCGCACCGCGGACGATCGCGAGCTCGCGCTCTGTGGCGGCGACGACGAGGAGCACGAACGGAAGGTATCGGAGCGGCGCCTGGCGCACGACGCCGCCCCTGCCGTCAGGGGACAGACGGCCTCAGCCGAAGACGGTTGAGGCCGCGGCGGGGTGCGTCTGGGGATGGCTCAGGCCAAGCCGTGTGGACGGGCCAGCCGGAGGCAAGGCTGGTTTGCCTTGCCAAGGCTGGCCCGGCCGCACGGCGCAGTGCATGAGCCACCATCCAGGCGTGCACTGTCGCGGTCTCAGCCGTCTAGCCCCCGATCTGTCCGCGGATCTCCCCGGCGGGGTTCTTCGCGGTGTGCACGTTCACGTAGAGAGCGTGCTTCGTGAAACCCTTCTTCAGCGGCGCGGTCAGCTTTACGCTGCCCGATACGCCGCTCTTGCACGGGCCACAGAGCGGGACGAGCACGTTGCCCGCCGCGCCCTTCGCACCGAGGTGGATGTGCGCTGCGGTCGCCGGGCCGCTGAGCTTCGAGAAGGTCAGCTTCCATTTCAGCGTGTTGCCGCTCACGGTCGCGGTGAACGCTCCGTTCGCGGCAGGCGCCTTCACCGCCTGCTTCGGAGTCTCCTGCGCGACGGTCAGCTTGGCCGACCACCCTGTGCCGCGGGTGCCGGCGAGCGATGCCGCCGTGACGGCGAGCGCGCACACGGCGGCGAGCGGCAGAACGAGCTTCCTCACGATGGACCTCCTGACGGGGGGGTTTACGTGGGACCTTCGTTCGAGCGGCCCTGGCGGTTTGCCCGCGCCAAGAACTAGAACGCTGCGTACGGGCAGTGGCCGGGCGCGACGTACCCGTTCGGCCCGAGGAGATACTCGGCGGCGCCGCTCTGGCTGACGCCGTCGATGCAATACGTCTTATCGGTCGCCCAGCGCACCGTAATCCGCCGTCCCCCGACGTCCGCACCGTCGTACGTGCCCGAGAGCTCGTGGTAGCGCTCGAGCGCGAACGCCGCGTCGCTGAACTGCGGCCCCGCGATCGCGTCCGCGATCGCATTCTGCGCCTGGGTGAGGAGCAGCTGGGCATGGCCGAGCGAAGCCCCAGAGGTGGAGAAAGCGGTTGCCACAGAAGCAACGGCGAGGAAAGCCGTCCTACCTGGGCGGATGAACATACCTCGACGCATGAGGGATGTATCGGCAGCGTGCGCCCCCGCCTCGACCCCTTCGAACGCTCGTCGTCAGGCGGCAGCTGCGGCGGCGGCCTGCGCCGGCGCCTTCTGGAACACGATCTCGCCGTCGCGGGCGTCGATGCGGATCGTGTCGCCGTCGGCGAACTCGCCCTCGAGGAGCCGCAGCGCAAGCGGGTTCTCGACGAGACGCTGGATCGCACGCTTCAGCGGCCGGGCGCCGTACGCCGGATCCCAGCCCGCCTCCGCGAGCGTCTCCTTGGCGGCGTCGGTGAGCTCGATCGCGATCCGCCGCTCCGCGAGCCGGTCGCGCAGGCGCGCAAGCTGGTGCTCGACGATCGTTGCGATCTGCTCGCGCGACAGCAGCTTGAACTCGACGATCTCGTCGACGCGGTTCAGAAACTCGGGACGGAAATGATCGCGCAGCGCCTCGGCGCTCCGGATGTTCGACGTCATGATCAGCACCGTGTTGCGAAAGTCGACCGTGCGGCCGTGGCCGTCCGTGAGGCGACCTTCGTCGAGCACCTGGAGCAGCACGTCGAAGACCTCGGCATGCGCCTTCTCGATCTCGTCGAGGAGCACGACCGAGTACGGGCGCCGTCGCACGGCCTCGGTGAGCTGGCCGCCCTCCTCGTAGCCGATGTAGCCGGGCGGGGCGCCGAGCAGGCGCGCGACCGTGTGCCGCTCCTGGTACTCCGACATGTCGAGCCGCACCATCGCGCGCTCGTCGTCGAACATGAACTCCGCGAGCGCGCGGGCGAGCTCGGTCTTGCCGACGCCCGTCGGGCCCAGGAAGACAAAGCTGCCGATCGGCCGGTCCGGATCCTGGAGGCCCGTGCGCGCGCGGCGCAGGGCATTCGCGACCGCCTCGACCGCTTCGTCCTGACCGACGACACGCTGGTGGAGGCGCTCCTCCATGTGGATGAGCTTCTCGGTCTCGCCCTCGAGGAGCCGCGAGACGGGGATGCCCGTCCAGCGTGCGACGACGCTTGCGATGTCGTCCTCGTCGACCTCCTCCTTGACCATCGAGCCGACAGCCGCGGCGCCGTCGCGCTCGGTCAACTCCTGCTCGAGCGCGGGCAGCTCGCCGTAGCGGATCTCCGCGACGCGCTGGAGGTCGCCCTGCCGCTCGGAGCGTTCCGCCTCCATCTTCAACTCGTCGATGCGCTTCGTGACCTCCTTGACGCGCTCGAGCGCGCCCTTCTCCTGCGCCCACCGTGCGGCGAGCGCGTCGCGTGCTTCTTTCGCCTCTGCGCGCTCGCGCTCGAGCGGTTCACGCACATCCTTCGACTCGTTCGCCATCGCGGCGAGCTCGATCTCGAGCTGGCGCACGCGGCGCTCGGCCTCGTCGAGCTCGAGCGGTGACGAGTCGATTTCCATGCGCAGACGCGAGGCGGCCTCGTCGACGAGGTCGATCGCTTTGTCGGGCAGGAAGCGGTCGGCGATGTAGCGGTGCGAGAGCACGGCCGCGGCGACGAGCGCCGCGTCGCGGATGCGGACGCCGTGATGCGCCTCGTACCGCTCCTTCAGGCCGCGCAGGATCGCGATCGTGTCGGACACCGACGGCTCGCCGACGAAGATCGGCTGGAAGCGGCGCTCGAGCGCCGCGTCCTTCTCGATGTGCTTGCGGTACTCGTCGAGCGTCGTGGCGCCGACACAGCGCAGCTCGCCGCGCGCGAGCATCGGCTTGAGCAGGTTGGCCGCGTCGACCGCGCCTTCCGCCGCACCTGCGCCGACGATCGTGTGCAGCTCGTCGATGAAGAGGATCAGCCGGCCCTCGGCGTTCTTGATCTCCTCGAGCACGGCCTTCAGCCGCTCCTCGAACTCACCGCGGTACTTCGAGCCCGCGAGCAGCGCGCCGATGTCGAGCGCCCACACCCGCTTGCCCTTGAGCCCTTCGGGAACGTCGCCGGCGACGATGCGCTGAGCGAGCCCTTCGACGATGGCGGTCTTGCCGGTGCCGGGCTCCCCGATCAGTACGGGATTGTTCTTCGTGCGCCGCGACAGCACCTGGATGACACGGCGGATCTCCTCGTCGCGTCCGATCACGGGATCGAGCTTGCCCTCCTCCGCCGCCTCGGTGAGGTCGCGCCCGAACTTCGCGAGTGCGTTGTACGTCCCCTCGGGGTCCTGCGAGGTGACGCGGCGGCCGCCGCGTACCGCGGCGATCTTCGCCTCGAGCTGCTCGCGCGGGATGACGTCGAGCGCGAGCAGCAGGTGCTCGGACGCGACGTAGTCGTCCTCCATGCGCTTTGCCTCGTCGAACGCCTTGTCGAGGATGCGCGTGACCTGCGTCGAGACCTGCGGCTGCTGCTGCGCGCCGTCGATGCGCGGCTTCTGTGCGAGGCGTGCGTCGGCCTCGGCGCGGAGCGAGCCCGGGTCCGGCACGAGCTGCCGCGGCAGCTCCTGGTCGAGCAGCGCGAGCAGCAGGTGCTCGGGATAGAGCTCTGGGTTGCCCGTCCGGCGCGCCAGCTCCTGTGCTGCGGCGACTGCCTCCTGGGCCTTGATGGTCAGCTTGTTGAAGTCCACGCGTTCTCCCTACCGTCTTACCGGATGCCGCTCCTGGCGGTAGAGCACGAGGTCGCGGCGGTATTCCTTGTGAATTCTCTGGATCTCGTCGCGCAGCTGCTTCTGCAGGTGCTCGACCTGAACGTGTGCGCGGCGCAGCTCGTCTTCGAGCTGCAGCACGAGCTCGACGCCCGCGAGATTGAGGCCGAGCTCCGTCGTCAGTCGCTGGACGATCCGCAGCCGCTCGACATCGGCCTCCGAGTAGAGGCGCGTCCCGCCCGGCGTGCGCTTCGGACGTACGAGACCCTTGGCCTCGTACGTGCGCAGCGTCTGCGGATGCATGCCTGAGAGCTCGGCTGCGACGCTGATCATGTACATCGGGCGGTCGTTCGTCACCCACTCACCTTCTTGAGCTCTTCGAGCAACTCGCGCTCCTTCTTGTTCATGCGCTTCGGCACCTGGATGCGCACGCGGGCGAGCACGTCCCCCTTGCCGGCGCCGTTCAGGCGCGGCGCGCCGCGGCCTTTGATGCGCAGGAGCTTTCCGTCCTCGGAGCCGGCGGGGATCTTCAGCGACACGGGGCCCTCCGGGGTCGGCACCTCGACCTTGTCGCCGAGCGCGGCGCTGGCGTACGACACGGGCACGTCGACGACGAGGTCGTCGCCGCGCCGCTCGTAGGTCTGCGAGGCGGCGACGTGCGTGACGACAATCAGGTCGCCCGCCGGCCCGCCGTTCTCGCCGGCTTCGCCTTTGCCCTTGAGCCGGATGCGCGTGCCGTCCTTGACGCCGGGCTTGATCTTCACGGTGTAGGTCTTGAGCCGGCGCTCGCGCCCGGAGCCGTGGCAGTGCGCGCACGGCTTCTCGATCACAGTGCCGTTACCGCGGCAACGCTGGCACGGCTGCGAGAGAGCGAAGAGCCCCTGGCTCTCGGCCTTCACGCCGCGCCCGTTGCACTCGGGGCAGATGACGGGCGCCGTCCCCGGCTGCGCGCCGGTGCCGCCGCACTCGCGGCAAGCGACCGTCAGCTCGACGGGAATCTTCGCCTCGACGCCCTGGAGCGAGTCCTCGAACGACAGGTGCACCACGGCCTCGACGTCGTTGCCGCGTAGTGCCTGCCGGCGCTGGGCTCCGGCGCTGCCCCCGGGACGCCCGCCGAAGATGCCGCCGAGCAGGTCGCCGATGTCGAAGTTGCCGAAGTCGACGTTCGGGCCCGCTGCGCCCGCGCGCCCATTCCCCCGACCAAACGACCCAGAGCCGAAGCGGTCGTACTGCTTGCGCTTGTCCGCGTCGGAGAGGACGTCGTAGGCCGTCTGCACCTCCTTGAAGTGCTCTTCGGCCTCCTTGTCGCCCGCATTCTTGTCCGGGTGGTACTCACGGGCGAGCTTGCGGTACGCCTTCTTGAGCTCGTCCTGCGACGCGTTCTTCGCGACGCCGAGCGTGTCGTAGAGCGTCTTAGCCATCGCTCCCGTTCTGCGGCGCAGCAACGACGACGCGCGCCGGCCGCACGACGCGGTCGCCGAGCGTGTAGCCCTTCTGCACGACGTCGATCACGGAGCCCTCTGCCGCGTCGGACGGCTGCGAGAGCAGCGCCTCGTGCACGTGCGGGTCGAACATGCCTGCCGCGTCGATCTCCTTGATCCCCTGCCGCTCGAGCAGATTCTCGAGGGCCCGATGGACCAGTCGGACGCCGTCTTCGAGCGCGGCCTCCTCGTGCTCCGTCGCCGCGACGAGCGCACGCTCGAGATCGTCGAGGATCGGCAGCAGCTCCTTCACGAGCCGCTCGTTCGCGAGCGTGACGTACTCCTCCCGCTCACGCGTCGCGCGCTTGCGGAAGTTGTCGAAATCGGCGGCCGTCCGCTTCCAGCGGTCGATCGCCTCGTCGCGCTCGGCGATCAGAGCGGCGACGGACTCGTCGCCGCTCTCCGCCTCTGTCGTCTCTTCCTGGCTGGTGTCGTCTTGAAGCTGGGGCTCGTCCGTCATTACGACGTCTTCGCCTCCTCGTCCACGACCTCGTACTCGCCCTCCTCGACGACCTCGTCGTCGTGCGTGGTCGCGCCGTGGTCGCCTGTGGACGCCTGAGCCTGCGCCGTCGCCTGGGCGTAGACCGCCTCAGCGAGCTTGTGCGAGGCCTCCTGGAGCGCCTCCGTCTTCGCGCGGATGTCCGCGACGTCGTCGCCGTCGAGCGCCTGGCGCAGCTCCATGATCCGGCCCTCGATCGTCGACGCCTCGGACTCCTCGAGCTTGTCACGGTGCTCCTTGAGCGAGCGCTCCGTCTGGTACGCGAGCGTCTCCGCGTTGTTCTTTGCGTCGACCGTCTCGCGGAGCTTGCGCGCCTCGTCGGCGTGCGCCTCCGCGTTGCGGATCATGTCCTGCACCTCGGTGTCAGAGAGGCCGGAGCCGCCCTGGATCTGGATCTGCTGCACGTTGCCCGTGCCCATGTCCTTCGCCGAGACGTTGATGATCCCGTTGGCGTCGATGTCGAACGTGACCTCGACCTGCGGCATGCCCCGCGGCGCCGGCGGGATGCCGACGAGCTGGAACTTGCC
>DATCOE010000050.1:0-24007 GCA_036564885.1 Gaiellaceae bacterium
GGCGGACATGCCCTTTCCGCGGGCGGGGAGGCGCAGGTGGAAGTCGCCGTCGCGTGCGGCGTTCAGCGCGGCGAGGAGCTGCTCGAGCTGCGCCTGGGAGACGTCGGCTGTGGCGCCGTCAGCCTTCGCCGTGCCGTTCGCACGTGCGCCGTTACGGCCGGCGGCCTGGGTGGTGCGCTTGCGGGCGGCGGCAGCCGCCGACCTGCTCTTCCCTTGCTCGACCGCTGCCACAGGTGCCCCCAATCAGCTCGAAACGCGACGTCTCAGGGCCTGGGCCCAAACCGCTGGATCGCCGGGACGCGTATTCCGCGATGCATCCCCGCAGAAACCCCGCCGCGGAGCGGTTTCAGCGTTTCAAATCCTAATTAATGTTCACAAGTGAGATTGCCCATTTGCTCAAGGCGCAAAGCACCGGGAGAGCATAGGCCAATCGGCCTAGTCTGTCCAGACAGGCGGCCCATGGTTGCGAGTCGGGAAGTCCCGCGAGCCGGGGGTTTCGGCATGCAGCCGTCCCGGCCGCGACCCCCGGATCAGGCGTGCTCGAGCGCCTGGCTGAGGTCGGCCCAGAGGGCGTCCGGGTCTTCGAGCCCGACGCTCAGCCGCAGGAGCCCGGCGGGGACGCGGTCGCCTTCCCAGCGTCGCCTGCTCTCCATGACGCTCGCCGTGCCGCCGAGCGAGGTGGCGTTCTCGATCAGCCGCGTCGAGGTCTCGACCAGCCGTGCGGCCTCACCGCCCGCGACGTCGAAGGAGATCAGCCCGCCGAGCCCCGGGTAGCGCACCGTCTCGACCTTCGGGTGCGCTGCGAGCCGCGCTGCGATGTCTGCCGCGGTCGCGGACTGGCGGAGGACGCGAATCTCGAGCGTCTTCAGGCCGCGGAGGAGCAGCCATGCCGCGTCCGGCGCGGCGACAATGCCGGCACGCCCGCGGAAGGTGCGGAGCTCGTCGGCCGTGCCCGGGTCGCGGCAGATCACGACGCCGAGCAGCGCGTCGTCATGGCCGGCGAGGTACTTCGTCGCGCTGTGCACGACGAAGTCGGCGCCGTGCTCGAGCGGTCGCAGCAGGATCGGCGTCGCGACCGTCGCGTCGACGACGACCGGTGCGGGATGCGCGGCCGCGGCCTCCAGGTCGGGCATCGTGAGAAACGGATTCGAGGGGGCTTCGACCCAGACGAGCTGCACCCCCTCCGGCGGCGGGCCGGTCTGGTCGAACTCCACGTAGCGCAGGCCCCAGCGCTCGAACGCCTGGAAGGTGACGCCGGTGCCGAAGTAGCAGCCCGCGGCGAGGGCGATCGTGTCGCCGGGCTTCAGCAGCGAGAGCACGAGCGCGGCCGTCGCGCCCGCTCCTGACGGAAAGAGCAGGGCGCTGCCGCCGTCGAGCTCGCCGAGCCGGGACTCGGCCTCGGAGCTCGTCGGGTCGCCGTAGCGCTGGTAGAAGAACGCGCGCGGCTCGCCGCGCTCGTCGTACGGCCAGATGGTCGAGCGGTCGATGTTGCCCATCGCCGCGAGCCTACTCCGCGGCCACCGGCTCGGGCCGCAGATCCTCGAGCCGGCCCATGCGCGAGAGCGCCGGGAAGAGGCGCGTCCACGAGAGTGCGATCGCGATCGTGGCGACGCCGCCGGCGACGACGGCCGTGACCGTCCCGATGAGCGCGGCGACCACGCCCGACTCGAAGGCCCCGAGCTCGTTGGAGGCGCTGATGAAGACCATCTCGACGGCGGTGACGCGGCCGCGCAGCTCGTTCGGGGTCACGAGCGCGACCGTCGTCGAGCGGATGTTCATGCTGATCATGTCGGCGAAGCCGCCCACCCCAAGCGCGGCGAGCGACAGCGGCAGCCATCGGGACAGCCCGAAGACCACCATGCTCGCGCCGAAGATCGCGACGACGGCGATCAGTACCGGCCCGGCGCGCCGCTGGAGCGGACGCCGCACGAGGATCACGGCCGCGATCAGCGCGCCGAGCGCGGGTGCCGTGCGCAGGATGCCGAGCCCGGCCGGGCCGACGTGGAGGATGGATCTCGCGAACACCGGCAGCAGCGCCGTCGCGCCGCCGAACAGCACGGCGAACAGGTCGAGTGCGATCGCGCCGAGCAGCATCCGCGTGCGCAGCACGAAGCGCACTCCGGCGACGAGGCTCTCGAGCCCCGGCGGACCTTCGCCTGCGATCTCCCGCAGCGACTCCCTGCGCCTGACGGCGAGCATGGAGCCGAGCGCTGCGGCGAAGAGTGCCGCCGCGACGACGTAGACCAGCTCCGGGCGCGCGGCGAAGATGAGGCCGCCGGCGGCGGGGCCGGCGACGACGGCGCCCTGCCCGGCGATCGAGCGCAGCGCCATCGCCCCCGGCAGCAGCTCGGTGGGTACGAGTTCGGGTGTGAGCGCGCCGAGTGCGGGCCAGCCGATCGCGCTCGAGACCCCGGAGCACACGGCGAGCGCGAAGAACGGCCAGACCTGCCGGGCGCCGTGCAGGGTCACGACGATCAGCGCCGACGCGATGCCGACGTTCAGCAGGAGCGCGAACGCCGCGATCAGCTTGCGCGGCAACCGGTCGGCGAGCTGTCCGGCCGGAAGCGCGAGCAGCGGCAGCGGCAGGAACTCCGCCAGGCCGATCAGGCCGAGGTCGAGCGGGTTGCGGTGGATCGAGTAGACCTGCCAGCCGACTGCGACCGCGAGCATCTGCTCGGCGAAGCGCATCCCGAGGATCGCCGACCAGAGGAACGCGAAATCGCGCTCGCGCAGAGCCGGGGGAAGCCGCCTTCTCATGCGGCGACCGTACCAACCGTGACCGAGATGGCTGATGCCACGACAGGGCACGCACCCCGCCGCGACATCAACCATCTAGGCTCCTTCGCATGGCCGACGCGCACGAGACGACGCAGCAAAGGCTCGAGTGGTTGCGCGAGCTGCGCGAGGAGGCCCTGCACGCCGGCAGCGACAAGGCGGTGCAGCGGCGCCGAGACGAGGGGCGGCTGCTCGCCCGCGAGCGCGCGGTGCAGCTCTGCGACGAGGGCTCGTTCGTCGAGCTCGACCGCTACGTGCGCCACCGCGAGTCGAACTTCGGGATGATGGACAGGCGTCCGTACGGCGACGCGGTCGTGACGGGCTACGGCACCGTGTTCGACCGGAAGGTGTTCGTCTTCTCCCAGGACTTCACGGTGTTCGGCGGCTCGCTCAGCGAGGTCTTCGCCGAGAAGATCTGCAAGGTGATGGACCTCGCCGTGAAGTACGGGTGCCCGGTGATCGGCATCAACGACTCCGGCGGGGCGCGGATCCAGGAGGGTGTGGTCTCGCTCGCCGGCTACGCGGAGATCTTCTGGCGCAACGTGCAGGCGTCCGGTGTCGTGCCGCAGATCTCGCTCGTGATGGGCCCGTGCGCAGGCGGTGCCGTGTACTCGCCCGCGATGACCGACTTCATCTTCATGGTCGAAGGCTCGTCGTACATGTTCATCACCGGCCCCGACGTCGTGAAGACCGTGACCGGGGAAGAGGTGACGTTCGAGGAGCTCGGCGGTGCGGCGACGCACGCGGCGAAGTCCGGCGTGGCGCAGTTCACCTCGCCGGACGAGGCGACGTGCCTCGAGGACGCGCGGTACCTCATCTCCTTCCTGCCCCAGAACAACGCCGAGCCGCCGCTGTTCACGCCGCCGACGGACCCGAGCGACCGGGAGAACGCGGAGCTCGACACACTGATCCCCGACAGCCCGCACAAGCCGTACGACATGCACGAGGTGATCCGCCGCGTGATCGACGACGGTGAGTTCCTCGAGGTGCACGAGCGGTGGGCGCAGAACATCGTCACCGGCTTCGCGCGCCTCGGCGGCCACCCGGTCGGCGTTGTGGGCAACCAGCCTCAGGCCCTCGCCGGTGTGCTCGACATCGACGCGTCGAACAAAGCGGCCCGCTTCGTGCGCACGTGCGATGCGTTCAACATCCCGCTCGTCACCTTCGTCGACGTGCCGGGCTTCCTGCCGGGCACCGCGCAGGAGTGGGGCGGGATCATCCGCCACGGAGCCAAGCTGCTGTATGCCTTCGCAGAAGCAACGGTGCCGAAGCTCACCGTGATTACGCGCAAGGCGTACGGCGGCGCCTACGACGTCATGAGCTCAAAGCACATCCGTGCCGACTTCAACTTTGCGTGGCCGACCGCCGAGGTCGCGGTCATGGGGCCGGAGGGCGCCGTCAACATCGTCTTCCGCAGCGAACTCGCTGAGGCTGACGACCCTGAAGCTCGGCGGGCCGAGCTGATCGCCGACTACAAGGAGCGCTTCGCGAACCCGTACGCCGCCGCCGAGCGCGGCTACGTCGACGACGTGATCGAGCCGCGGCGCACGCGCCCTGTGCTGATCGACGCGCTCGAGACGGCGCTGACGAAGGCCGAGCCGCGGCCGAAGCGCAAGCACGGCAACATCCCGCTATAGGACAGCGGCGATCGCGGCGGTCGCCCCTGCGAAGACGTCTGTGTGCCGGTCGACATCGACCTCCGTCGTCGCCGGCGACATGAGCGCCATGTTGTGGAACGGCGTCAGCAGGATGCCGCGGTTCAGCGCCCAGAGGTGGATCAGCCGGTCGAGTGAGTGATCGCCGCCCGCCGCGGCGTCGCTCCCCGTGCGCGGCCGGTCGGGGCGGAAGAGGTATTCGACGCGGCAGCCGAGCCGGGTGACGTGCCAGGGAAGGCGGTGCCGGTCGATCGCCGCCTGCACTCCTGCTTCGAAGCGCGCGCCGAGCCTTGTCATGTGCGCGAACGCGTCGTCGGTGAGCACGTGCTCGAGCGTCGCGCGCATCGCAGCGAGCGAGAGCACGTTCGCTGCGAGCGTGCCGCCGATGCCGCCGACGTCGGACTCGTCCCGCGTGATCGCAGCGTCGACACGCGCCGCGACTTCCTCCGTGAAGCCGTAGGCCGCGCACGCGATGCCGCCGCCGATCGACTTCCCCACGGTGAGCACGTCGGGCTCGAGGCCGTACGCGCGCGTGCAGCCTCCCGGCCCGGCGCAGAGCGTATGGGTCTCGTCGACGATCAGGAGCGTTCCGTGCCGGCGCGTGAGCTCGCGAAGCGTGTCGTGGAACCCCGGCTCCGGGGGCACGATTCCGATGTTCGTCAGCGCCGGCTCGGCGAGCACGCACGCGACGTCGCCGTGTGCGAGGGCGCGCTCGAGCGCCTCCGCGTCGTTCCATTCGACGACCCGCGTCGTCTCGTCGAGCGGTACCGGGGGGCCGAGGTTGCCCTCGCGCTCGACGACGCGGCCGCCGGAGTCGAGTGTCGCGAACGTCTCGTCGACTGTGCCGTGGTAGCACCAGTTGAACACGAGGACCTTGGGACGGCCGGTGATCTCGCGTGCGAGCCGGATCGCGAAGCGGTTTGCATCCGTGGCCGTGAGCGCGAACTGCCAGCGTGGGACGCCGAAGCGCCGCGTGAGCTCCGCGGCGACGACGAGGGCGTCCTCGCTCGGCAGCATCAACGTGATCCCCCGCGCGGCCTGCTCCGCGACGGCACGGACGGTCGCCTCCGGCGAGTGCCCGGCCATCGCGCCGGTGTCGCCGAGGCAGAAGTCGACGTACTCGAGCCCGTCGGCGTCACGGAAGCGCGCGCCGGACGCCTCGACCGCGAAGACCGGGAAGCCGCCGGGCCAGCGCACCATCCAGTGCATCGGCACGCCGCCGAGCAGGTTCGCCCGCGCGCGGCCCGCCAGGTCGCGGGAACGCGGGTGGTCGCGTTCGAACCGGGCGAGCTCGTCGTCGAGCAGGCGCTCCAGCGCGTGCGACACGCGCGCTAGGAGACGAGCTCGGCGGTGAGCTGCAGCACGAGGCCGAGCTCCTCCGAGAACGCGCCGACGATCGCCGGGTCGAACTGCGATCCGGCGCAGCGCTCGAGCTCGGAGACCGCGTCGCGGTCGCTGAGCGGCTTGCGGTACACGCGCTCCGACGTCATCGCGTCGAAGGCGTCCGCGACGAAGATGATGCGCGCCCCGAGCGGGATCTCCTCGCCGCGCAGGCGGTCGGGATACCCGCCGCCGTCCCAGCGCTCGTGATGGTGCAGCACCCACTCGGCGATCGGCTCGACTCCGAGGCTCTCGAGCATCCGGTAGCCGATCTGCGGATGGCGCTGCAGCACGAGCCGCTCCGACTCGTTGAGCGCGCTCGGCTTGCGCAGAATCTCCTCGGGAATCGCGAGCTTGCCCAGGTCGTGGAGGCTGCCGGCCAATCTCGTCAGCTCGATCTGAGGCTCGTCGATGCCGAGCCGCCGCGCGATCCGCGCCGAGAGCTCGCCGACGCGCTCCGAGTGGCTGCCCGTATACACGTCGCGTGCGTCGACGGCCTTCGCCAGGCTCGCCGCGGCACGGTAACGCGCGGCACGGTCGGGCCCCTCGGCGAGCTGCTGCAGCTGCGAGAGCTCGAGCGAGGTCGCGGCCTGGTAGGTGCGGGCCCGGTTCTTGCCGTCCTCCTTCGCCCAGTAGAGCGCGCTGTCCGCGAGGCGGATGAGCTCGTCCCTGCCCACGCCCTGCGCCGGATACGCGGCAACGCCGGCGCTCACGGTGACGGAGCCGATCTGCTCGATCTCGCCCGCGCCGACACGCTCGACGATCGAGCGTGCGACGGCGACGGCGGCCCGCTCGTCGAGCCTCGGCAGCAGCACCGCGAACTCGTCACCGCCGAGCCGGAAGCTCTCCCCGCCCTGGCGCAGGCGTGAGGCGACGTGCCCGAGCACGCGGTCGCCGACGGGGTGCCCGTAGCGGTCGTTGACCCGCTTGAAGTCGTCGATGTCGACGAGGCACAGGCTGAGCGTCGTCCCGTCGTGCTCGGCCTGGGTGAGCTCGCGCTGGAGCCGCTCGTGGAAGTGGCGGTGGTTGCCGAGTCCGGTGAGCGGGTCGGTGAGCGCGAGCCGCATCGCACGCATGGCCTTGAAGGTGGAGCGCTGGTAGAGCGCGATCGCGAGCAGCGGCCCGACGAGTGCCACCGAAAGAGCGGGGGAGCGCTCCCAGAGCACGACGAGCATCAGCGCTGCGGACGTCATGAGCGCGAACGGCGCAGTCGTCTGCCGCGTGTTCAACACGATCAGCTTGAAGAACGACTTGCCGGAGGTGACGGCCAGCACGGCGCTGACCAGAACGAGGTTGACGACCCAGTTGTAGATGAACGCACAGATGACGAGGCGTGCGAGCAGGCCGGCCACGGAGTTCTCCGAGATCGGCTCGATCGCGAGTCCGCTGAGGAGCGCCGCGAGCGCGAACATCGAGCCGTTGTAGGCAATGCGCAGCGGCGGGCGCCGGCCGACCACCTGCGTCACGATCGGGCCGCCGACGGCGATCAGCAAGCCCGCCTGCCAGCCGAAGAGCAGGATTGCAGCAACCGCGAGGACGAAGCCGAGGGTGACGCCGCCCGCGTCCATTCCTTCCACCGGCACCGGGAAACGCTCGGCCAGGACCATGCCGACGAACAATCCCACGACCGCGGCGACGTCGCCGACCGCGTGAGGTGTCGTCGCGTACGAGACGACAGCCCAACAGGCGGCCGCGACCCCCGCCACGATAACGGGGGCTACGAGCGCGAGAACTCTAGAGGGAACTCGGGTGGAAGCGGTCACCGCCCCGACGCGACCCGGGAGGGCCGGCGGTCAGAGGCGGGTACGCAGCCGAGATCTCGGTGTACGGCAGATCCCTTCGTCACCTTGGTCTCCCCACCCGGTGCGAGCCGGTTCTACCAGCTGTATTGGACGAGGCTCGTGCCGCCGCCGACTTTGAGCAGCGAGACGAACAGTGCGAGGCTCATCAGTGCGACAAGCAGTAGTACGAGCTGTGGTTTCCACTCCAGCATTTTTCCTCCAGAGCATCGGGACGCGACAAGGAGATTTTGCTCGTTCGGAGGTCCCTGTGAATCACCCGATGGAGTGATCGTGAGTCCTGTTGCGAATGTCCCTCGAAAGTGGGAAAGGCGCGCTAGCCCGACAATCCGGCCTCGGCGAGCGGCCGGCGGGCCCACGCGAACTCGCGCTTGTACCACCCATCGAGGGTCGCGAGTGCGACGCCGTTGCCCGACGATTGGATGAACCAGCCGTTCCCGACGTAGATGGCCGTGTGGTCGACCTGGGCAGGCTGTGAGCGGGGCCCCTTCGCCCCGAAGAAGAGAACGTCGGCGGGCTGGAGCTTTGCGAGGCCGATCCGCTGCGAGCGCGGCACCTCGCCGCTCATCTGGTAGGTCGTGCGGCCGCGGAGCACGAGCGGCAGCGAGCCGCTCGCCGGGTACTGCTCCAGCTTGTAGATCCGCCAGACGAAGCCCGAGCAGTCGTAGCCGCCGCGTGCAGAGACGCCGAAGTCGGTCTCGGGGCCGTCGCTCGTGCCGCCCCAGACATACGGCATCCCGATGCGGGCGACCGCGGTGTCGAGGATGCTCGTCTGCCAGTTCGTGAGCTCGGGCAGGCTGAACCCGTCCGCGAGGCTCTGGACGGCGGCGACCTCCCAGCCGGAGAAGCGCAGCACCTGCGCGGCCGAGTACGCGGCCTCCGCCCGGGTTGCGTGGTCGCCGGGCAGCAGCTCGAGCGAGTCGTCCTGCGCCGGGTGGTTCGTGCGCAGGCCGAGCAGCCGCGCGACCACCTCGGTCCCGAAGCGGGAGGGCACCTTCAGCCCGGCGGCGCGTGCGCCCTGGGCGAACTCGTTCGCGGCCTTCGAGAGGCCGAGCGCCTGCACGAGCCGGGTGTCGAGCTGCGTCATCGTCACGGCGGCGCTGGGCTGCGCGGCGTTCTTCGGCGCGGCCGCCGGCAGGGCCGGCGTCACCGGGGTGGTCGTCGTCGTGGGAACGGTGGTCGTGGGAACGGTGGTCGTGGGCACGGTGGTCGTTGGGACGGTCGTGCCGGGAGTCGTCGAGGTCGGCGGAGCGCTCGGGTTGGGCCACGCCGGATCAACCGGCGGATCGAGCGGCGGCGGCAGCGGCGCGGGGTCGGGCGGGAAGACGGTCTGCTTCAGCCCGAACACGAGGTCCTCGAGCGCCTGCGCGGTGAGCGGGTCGTCCGGGCGGAAGCTCGCCGCGTCCGTCGTCCCCATCAGCCCGGCAGCCGTGACGCTCCGGATCTCGCCGGCCGCCCAGGACTGCGCAGGTTTGGCCGCGCCTCCGGCGGAGGCGGCGCCGATCGGGACCAGCGCGAGGACTGCTGCAGCGATGAGGAGACGGCGACCCACTCGACCCTGTGATCGACCTCGATCGGCGGGGACCTTAGCCTGTACCGGGATGAAGCTCGAGATCACGCCGCAGCCGAGCGATCAGGAGCGCGCCGCAATCGAGGCCGCGCTCGGGCAGGAGGCCCACGACGAACGGCCTTCGGCCTGGGCGGACCTGCTCCTCCCGCAGCGTGAGGACGAGCCCGAGCCGTAGCCCCGATAACCCCGTATCCGCAGAGCCCGCCCGGACGCCCGGCTGCCTAGCCGGGGTCGAGCTGCCCAGCCGGGGTCAGACCGATCTTGTCCGGAAGAGTTGCGGCGCGCTGCGCGCGTAGTCGAGCCCCGACGCCCACGTCAGCGCGACGGCGACGAGCATCGACCACCAGGCGATCTCGTCGCTCCACGCGCCGGCCGCCGCGAATCCGCCCAGGCCGACGGCGATCGCCTGCGCCCACGTCTTGAGCTTGCCGAGGTCGCGGGCCGCGATCACGATGCCCCGCTCGATCGCCGCCTGGCGCAGGCCGGTGATCAGCACCTCGCGCACGACGATGGCGGCGATCATCCACGCGGGAACGACGTGTTCGCCGACGAGCATGATCATCGCCCCGAGCACGAGCACCTTGTCCGCGATCGGGTCGAGCAGCGAGCCGAGAGGCGACGAGCGGCCGTGGCGCCGCGCGAGCCAGCCGTCGAACCAGTCGGTCGTCATCGCCACGCAGAAGACGGCCGTCGCCCAGTAGGCGTGCCCGTGAAAGGGCCAGGCAAAGAGGGCGACGACGACGGGCACCGAGAGTGCCCGCACGACGGTCAGCTGATCCGCCGGGCTCATGAGCGGAGACAATACGGTGCCTCGATGTTCGACAAGGTCCTGGTCGCCAACCGCGGCGAGATCGCCGTTCGCATCTTCCGCACGCTGCGCGAGCTCGGCGTGAGGTCCGTCGCCGTCTATTCGGAGGCCGACCGCGGTGCGCTCCACGCGGGGTACGCCGACGAGTCCTTCCTGATCGGTCCGCCACCGGCGGCCGAGAGCTACCTGAAGATCGAGACGCTGATCGAGACCGCGCTGCGCGCCGGAGCGCAGGCCGTGCATCCGGGCTACGGGTTCCTCGCCGAGAACGCGACTTTCGCGCGCGCGGTCGAGGAGGCAGGCCTCACGTGGATCGGGCCCCCGCCGGCCGCGATCGAGCTGATGGGCTCGAAGACCCGCGCGCGGCAGGCGATGCAGGCCGCGGGCGTGCCGATCATCCCGGGCACGACCGAGCCGGTCGGCTCGGTGGAGGAGGTGCTCGGGCTAGGGGAGACGATCGGCTATCCGCTGCTCATCAAGGCCGCGGCCGGCGGCGGCGGCAAGGGCATGGAGATCGTCGGGGCGCCCGATCAGGCGGAGCGGGCGTTCGAGACGGCGCGCCGGCAGGGGCAGTCGTACTTCGCCGACTCGAACGTCTACGTCGAGAAGCTGATCGTCGACCCACGGCACGTCGAGGTGCAGGTGCTCGCCGACGCGTACGGGAACGTCATCCATCTCGGCGAGCGCGACTGCACGATCCAGCGCCGCCATCAGAAGCTCGTCGAGGAGACACCGTCGCCGGCGGTCGACGACGAGCTGCGTGCGCGGATCGGCGAGATCGGCGTCGACGCGGCGCGCGCGTGCGGCTACCGCTCTGCTGGGACGATCGAGGGGCTCCTGACCGCCGATGGCGAGTACTTCTTCATGGAGATGAACACCCGGATCCAGGTCGAGCACACCGTGACGGAGCTCGTCACCGGGCTCGACCTCGTGCGCGAGCAGATCCTCATCGCGCTCGGCGAGCCGCTGTCGCTGACGCAGGAGCAGGTGCAGCTGCGCGGCCACGCGATCGAGTGCCGCATCAACGCCGAGGACGTGGCGCGCGGGTTCCTGCCGACGCCCGGCCTCGTGACCGCCTATCGAGAGCCCTCGGGGCCGGGTGTGCGCGTCGACTCGGGCATCGCCGCGGGCAACGAGGTGTCGGGCGTCTACGACCCGATGATCGCGAAGCTGATCGTGCACGGCGTCGACCGCGAGCACGCGCGACGGCGGATGCTGCGCGCGCTCGACGAGTTCCAGATCGAGGGGCCGAAGACGCTGATCGGCTTCCACAAGGCGCTGCTCTCGAGCGAGTGCTTCATCCACGGCGAGACGTGCCACAGGCTCGTCGAGTCGGACGAGCTCGCCGCGTGTGCGGTCGAGCTCGACGGCGCCGTTCCGTCGGCGGGCACCCGCCTCGTGCAGGGGAGGTGCGTCGAGCGCGTGCGGCTCGTCGAGGTCGAGGGAAGGCGCTTCGAGGTGCGGATCGCCGAGCCGGAGCCGCCCTGGCGCGAGCTCGCGCGCCGGCGTCACGAGCGCGCGCGCGCGGGCGGCGGCGGGGCCGGCGCCGTCGTCGTCTCGCCGATGCAGGGGACGGTGCTCTCGGTGTCGGTCGCGGAGGGCGACCTCGTCGAGACCGGCCAGGTGATCTGCATCGTCGAGGCGATGAAGATGGAGAACGAGGTGCGCGCACACCATGCAGGCACCGTCGCGAAGCTGGCGGTGCAGGAGGGCGTGCCCGTCACGAGCGGCCAGGTCATCTGCCGCCTCGACGGCTAGAGGTTTGATGTGGATTCGGGCGAAGCGCGCCGCGTCTGGCACGCCATCCGTGCGTGCGGCTGATTCACATCAAGCCTCTACGGCTAGATCGAGCGCTGGTACGCGCGGAACGTCCACGTCGCGAAGGCGCACGTGACCGCGGTTGCCGCGAGGAGCAGCAGCAGATAGACGCCGGTCGGCCCCCAGTCGCGGCCGACGACGACCGCGTTCCGTGCGGCGCGCACACCCCAGTTGACCGGGTTGAAGCGCGAGATCGTGCTGATCCAGCCCGGCATCAGCACCGTTGAAAGAAGGATCGACGAGAGGAACATCAGCGGCAGGCCAACGAAGTTCGCGGTCGCGATCATCGATGCCTCACGGCGGAGCAGCAGCGCGACGCCGTTCGAGAAGCCAGAGAAGACCATCGCGAGCAATGCCGACGCCGCGCAGACGACCAGCCAGCCGAGCGCGCCGCCGTGCACACGCACGCCGAGCGCAAGTGCGACGAGCAGGAGGATCAGCGCCTGGAGGATCGCGGTGATGCCGGCCCGCACCACCTGCGAGAGGACGATCGCGAGACGGGAAGCGGGTGCGGCGAGGAAGCGGTCGACGACGTGGCGGTCGAGGTCGTTGATCATCGCCATCCCGGACCACGTTCCGCCAAAGAACGCGTTCATGCACACGATCCCCGGCGTGAGGAACTCGATGTAGCTGCTTGCGCCGCCGCGCAGTGCCGGCACCTTCGAGAAGAGCTGCCCGTAGAGCAGCAACCAGATCATCGGCTGGATGATCATCATCGCGATCCAGATCGGCTCGCGCATCAGATTGCGCACCTGGCGCACGACCATCCAGCCGGTGTGGCGCAGCACCTGCGGCATCAGCGTCCCCAACTCCGCTCGACCGGCTTGTGCTCCTCGTCCTCAGCGGCGAAGTCGCGGCCGGTGTAGTGCAGGTACACGTCGTCGAGTGAGGGACGGGCGGTCGTCACCGACAGCACCGGGAAGCCGTGGCTCTCGAGCGTCGAGAGGATGACCGGGATCGCCTGCGCGCCGTTGGGCACGCGCGCGCGCACAACCTGCCCCTCAACAGACACGCTGCTCGCGCCGGCGAGCGCTTGCACGACCTGCATCGCCTCGGCCGGGCGGCCGTTCGACTCGCGCAGCTCGACGCTCACCGACTCGCCGCGCAGCCCGGATTTCAGATCCTCGGGCCTGCCTTCGACGACGATCTTGCCGCGGCTGACGATCGCCACGCGCTCGGCGAGCCGATCCGCCTCCTCGAGGTAGTGCGTCGTGAGCAGGATCGTCAGATTCTCCTGGTGGGCGAGCCGTTCGACCTCGACCCAGATCGCCACGCGCGCCTCCGGGTCGAGGCCGGTCGTGGGCTCGTCGAGGAAGAGCACGCGCGGCTTGTGCACGAGGCCGATCGCGATGTCGAGGCGCCGCTTCATGCCGCCGGAATAGCCGCGCGCGATCCGGTCTGCGGCGTCGGCGAGCCCGACGAGCTCCAGCAGCTCGTCCACACGCGCGTGCAGAGGCCGGCCGGCCATGCCGTGGATCCGTCCCTGGAGGAGCATGTTCTCGCGCCCGGTCGCCTCCCAGTCGACGCCGGAGTCCTGGGCGACGTAGCCGATCGTGTGCCGCACGCGGTTCGGGTGGCGGACAACGTCCTCGCCGCCGACGAGCGCTCGCCCGGAGTCGGGGCGGGTGAGCGTTGTCAGGACGCGCACCGTCGTCGACTTGCCGGCCCCGTTCGGTCCGAGCAGCCCGAAGACCTCGCCCTCCTTCACGGAGAACGAGACCCCATCCAGCGCCTGGACGGTCTTGTACCGCTTGTGCAGATCCTCGACGATGATCGCGTCCACGACCGGCCACTCTAGTGATCGTGTGCGACCGGCTCGGGGAAGGTGTCGTTACAGTCACCCGCCGATGGACCTCTACGAGTACCAGGGCAAGGAGCTCTTCAAGCGCGTCGGCATTCCCGTCTCCGACGGTCGCCGCGCCGACACCCCTCAGGAGGCGCGCGCAGCGGCGCAGGAGCTCGGCGGCGCCGTCGTCGTCAAGGCGCAGGTGTTGACCGGCGGCCGCGGCAAGGCCGGCGGCGTGAAGCTCGCACAGGGGGCTGACGACGTCGAGCAGAAGGCGAAGGACATCCTCGGCCTCGACATCAACGGCCACATCGTACGCCGTCTCTGGATCGAGCGCGCGTCCGATATCGCGAAGGAGTACTACCTCTCGATCACGTTCGACCGTGGCGCGAAGCAGCCGCTCTTCATGTTCACGACGCAGGGCGGCGTGGAGATCGAGCAGGTCGCCGATGAGAGCCCCGACGCGCTCATCCGGCTGCACGTCGACCCGCTCGAGGGCTACCAGCCCTGGATCGGACGCCGGCTCGTCTACGGCGCCGGTGTCACGGATCCCTCCGAGCAGAAGCAGATCGCGTCGATCGTCGAGAAGCTCTACCGGGCGTTCGTCGAGTTCGACGCGATGCTCTGCGAGATCAACCCGCTGATCGTCACGCCGGACGGCGACGTGAAGGCGCTCGACGCGAAGTTCACGGTCGACGACAGCGCGCTCTTCCGCCATCCGGACGTCGCCGAGTGGCGCGACACGAGCGCGGCCGACCCGATCGAGGCCTTTGCGCGCGAGAAGGGCGTCACCTACGTGAAGCTCGACGGCGACGTCGGCATCTGTGGGAACGGCGCCGGGCTCTCGATGTCGACGGTCGACGTCGTCGCGCACGTCGGCGGCAAGCCCGCGAACTTCTGCGACCTCGGCGGGGGCGGCTCGGCGGAAGGTGTCGTCGACGCGCTCGAGGTGATCACCCGCGACCCGCAGGTCAAGTCGATCTTCTTCAACATCTTCGGCGGCATCACTCGCTGCGACGAGGTCGCGCGCGGCATCCTCGAGGCGCTCGAGCGGCTCGACATGTCGCGCTACCCGCTCGTCGTGCGCCTCGACGGGACGAACGCCGAAGAGGGCCGCCGCATCCTCGGGGAGGCCGGCAAGCCGAACATCCATCCCGAGGCGACCATGCTCGAGGGCGCCAAGAGAGCCGTGGAGCTCGCGAAGTGACCGATGTCTGGAGCGACCGCGCCGACCTCTACCGCACGAGCGCGATCCACTCGGCCGGTGAGGACCTCGACCTCGTCGTCGAATGGTGCGAGCCGGCTGCCGGTGTCAACGTGCTCGACGTCGCGACGGGCGGCGGCCATGTCGCGCGCCGGCTGCGCGAGGCGGGCGCGAATGTCGTGACCGTCGACCCGGCGCCCGGGATGCAGGCCGACGTGATCGCGCCCGCAGAGCATCTGCCCTTCGCCGACGGAAGCTTCGACGCCGTTGTGACGCGGCTCGCCGCCCACCACTTCGCAGATGCGCTCGGCGCGCTCAAGGAGATGGCGCGCGTCGCTGCCGAACGCGTCGTGATCTGCGACAACACCTTCGTCAGTGAGTCGTCGGAAGAGGCCGATCGCCTGCGCGACCCAAGCCACGTGCGCAACTACGGCGTCGGCGAGTGGGAAAGCTTCTTCGAGCTCGCCGGGCTCGAGCTCGCCGAGCAGCGCTTCATGGAGCGGCCGCTCGAGATCGAGCCGTGGCTCGCGCGGGTCGCTTGTGTCGGCGCTGACGCCGCGCGCGTCCGCGAGCTCCTCGGCCACCGCATCGTCGACGGCTGGATGAACCTGCCGACGCTCGTGATCAAGGGAGTGACGCGCTAAATGGCGATCATCGTCGACAACGACACGCGGCTCGTCGTCCAGGGCCTGACCGGCAGCGAGGGCCGCTTCCACGGCCTGCGCAACAAGGCGTACGGGACGAATGTCGTCGCGGGCGTCACGCCGGGCAAGGGCGGTCAGGACGTCGACGGCATCCCGGTGTTCGACACGGTCGCGGAGGCCGTCGACGAGGCGGGCGCCAACACGAGCCTGATCTTCGTGCCGGCCCGCTTCGCGGCCGACGCCGTGTACGAGGCGGTCGACGCCGGCATCGCCACGGTGATCTGCATCACCGAGCACGTCCCCGCGCACGAGATGCTGCGGGCGTACACGTATTTCCGCCCGAAGGGCGTGACGATGATCGGCCCCAACTGCCCGGGCGTGCTCTCACCGGGGAAGGCGAACGCCGGGATCATTCCGGCGGAGATCTTCACCGAGGGCTCGGTCGGGCTCGTCTCGCGCTCCGGCACGCTGACGTACCAGATCGGCCACGAGCTGACGCAGCTCGGGCTCGGCAACTCCACGATCGTCGGCATCGGTGGCGACCCGGTCGTCGGATCGTCCTTCATCGACGTGCTCGCGAAGTTCGAGGCCGACCCGCAGACCGAGCTGATCGTGATGGTCGGCGAGATCGGCGGCGACGAGGAGGAGAAGGCCGCGCAATACATCGGCGAGCACGTGAGCAAGCCGGTGCTCTCGTACATCGCGGGCTTCTCCGCGCCCCCGGGCAAGACGATGGGGCACGCGGGCGCGATCATCTCCGGCTCGTCCGGCACCGCGCAGGCGAAGAAGGAAGCGCTCGAGGCGCGCGGCATCCAGGTCGGTACGACGCCGACCGAGGTGGCGCAGCTCGCCGCCGAGCGCATGAAGTCCTAGCTTCCCCCGACTGCGGAATCCCTCTTTGCGGTAGGGCCGGGTACCCGGATAGAGGATGGCAGCCGCGCGCTCGCGTGCGATCCTGATAGATCATGCCCGTGCTGCGCCCACTCATCGTGCGATCGGCGCTGCAGTGGCTCGCGGCGGCGGGCGGCTACTTCGCCCTCGCCCGGCTCTCCGCCGATGCGGAATTCCTCCACGAGGGCGTGCCGCTGATCCTGCTCGCGCAGGGCGTCGCGTTCATCGCGGTGCAGCTCGGCGGGCCGTGGTTGGCCACCGCCGTCGCGGTCGGTGCGGCGGGCGAGGGCTTCCGCGAGGGGCTGCCGATCGGCTCGGTGCTGCTGCTCGCGGCGGCGGCGGCCTCGGCCGGCCTTGCGGCCTACGCGGTGACGCGGCTCGCGGGACTGCGCACGAGTGGCGAACGCCTCGCCGACACGCTCATCCGGGTCGGCGGTGCGACTGCGGCCGCAATCGTGGCGGCGTCGTTCGATCTCGCCGCCAACGCTGTCGACGGTCGTGGGGGCAACGCTGCAGAGGACTGGGCGGTGCTCCTGCTCGCCAACCTCGCCGGCATCTTGGTGGTCGCACCGTTCGTGCGCGCGTGGGTCCAGCGCGTGTCGCCGGGCGCCGCGCGACTGCCGGAGTGGCTCGCGCTCGTCGCCGTGGCCGTCGGGGTATCGACGCTCGTCGACACAGGCGTGCTCGGGGCGAGCGGGCCGAGCGCATACATCGTCTTCCCCATCGTCGTCTGGGCGGCGCTGCGGGCCGGGCGGATGGGCGTCAGCACGGTCGTGCTCGCAACGGCGCTGATCGCCGCGGAGAACACCTCGAACGGGCGGGGGCCGTTCGTCGGCAGGCATTCGCTCGAGAGCGCGGTCTCGCTCGACTCGTTCCTCGTCGTGCTCGCGCTCACAGGGCTCCTCCTCGTCGGGCTCGAGCAGGCGCGGCGCCAGACCGAGACGGGGCTGAGCGAAGCCGAGGAGCGTCATCGCCGGCTCGTCGACCAACTGCCGCTCGTCACCTACATGCGCAGCCTCGTCGACCTCGACGCACCGCCGCTCTTCCAAAGCCGGCAGACGGAGGATCTCCTCGGCTACCCGATCGAACGGTGGCTGGCCGAGCCTCACTTCGGGTCGAAGCTCGTCCATCCCGACGACCGTGAGACCAATGCAGAGCTGAACGCACGCAGCCTCACGGAAGACGTCGTGCGCGGCGAGTACCGGATGGTCCGGGCGGACGGCCGCGTCATCTGGGTGCTCGACCACATGGTGGTGGTGCGGAACGCAGCGGGCGAGCCGGTCGCCCAGCAGGGCTTCGCCGTCGACATCAGCGAGCGCAAGGCACTCGAGGAGCAGCTCGGCCGAGCGCAGCGCCTCGAGGCTCTCGGGCTGCTGGCGGGCGGCATCGCCCACGACTTCAACAATCTCCTCACTGCTATCTCTGGCTACACGGGGCTCGCGCTCGAGCACGGCGGCATGGACAACGAGCTCATCCGCCGCGACCTCGCGGAGGTGAGGACCGCCGCCGGCCGCGCGGCAGATCTCACGCGGCAACTGCTGGCTTTCGGCCGCCGTCAGGTGCTCGCGCGCACCGTGGTCGACCTCAACGCCGTGGTGATCGAGGCGCAGTCGCTGCTCGACCGGGTGATCGGCGAGCGCGTCACCGTCGTCACGAACCTCGATCCGCGTCTCGTGCGCGTGCACGCCGACGCGGGCCAGCTCGGGCAGGTGCTCGTCAACCTTGCAGTGAACGCGCGCGACGCGATGCCGGATGGAGGCACGCTCACGATCGCAACGAGCAACCAGGACGGCGACGCCGTCGTCACGGTCTCCGACACCGGCCTCGGCATGGACGAGCAGACGCGCGCGCGCATCTTCGAGCCGTTCTTCAGCACGAAACCTGTCGGCGAGGGCAGCGGTCTCGGGCTTGCGATGGTCTACGGGATCGTCCAGCAGACGGGCGGCGAGATCAGCGTGGAGAGCTCCCCCGGCGGAGGCGCGGAGTTCCGCATCGTCCTCCCGGGCACGTACGACGCGCCCGTCGAGACCGTCGAGACCGTCGCGCCGGTGCAGGCCTTGCCACGCGGGTCGGAGACGATCCTGCTCGTCGAAGACGAGGACATCGTGCGGCGTCTCGTCGCCGAGATGCTCGAGCGTCAGGGCTATCGCGTGATTGCGGCGGCCGGGCCGGACGAGGCGCTCGAGGTGGCGGAGCCCTATGACCTGCTGCTGACGGACGTCGTGATGCCGTCGATGACCGGGCCCGAGCTCGCCGAGCGGCTGGTCGAGCGCCGGCCCGGCGTCGGCGTGCTCTTCATGTCGGGCTACTCCGGGGCGGCCGTCGCCGACCGCGGCGCGTTGATCGCAGATCTGCTCGAGAAGCCGTTCGCGATCGACCAGCTCGCGAGCAAGGTGCGTGAGGCGCTCGACGCCCGGCGATCGCGCTAGCCTAGGGACATGGGTGTCGTCTCGTTCGCGCGCGGTGCGCCCGCGCCCGAGTGTCTTCCGGTTTCCGAGCTGGCCGACTGCGCGCGCGCCGCGATCGAGAGTGACGGCCAGGCCGTCCTCTCGTACGGGCCGGGCGGCGGCTACGGGCCGTTGCGGAAGTGGATCGCCGACCGGCACGGCGTCGAGTCGTCCCGCGTGGTGGTCACGAGCGGCTCGCTCCAGGGCTTCGTCTTCCTCGTCCAGCAGCTGGTGCAGCCGGGTGCCCGCGTACTCGTGGAGGCCCCGACCTACGACCGTCCGCTGAAGATCCTCGACCGGGTCGGCGCCGAGGTGGTGCCGCTCGCGATGGACGACGAGGGCCTCCTGCCCGAGGCGCTCGAGCAGGCGCTGGCCGACGGGGCGAAGCCGGCCTTCCTCTACACGATCGCCACCTTCCAGAATCCGAGCGGGCGCACGCTCTCGGAGGAGCGCCGCCGCCGCGTCGTCGAGGTCGCGCGTGCGCACGATCTGCTCGTGCTCGAGGATGATCCGTACGGTCTCGTCCGCTTCGAGGGTGAGGCGCCGCCGACGCTCCTCGAGCTCGAGGGCGGCACCCACGTGATCTACGCGTCGTCGTTCTCGAAGACGATTGCTCCCGGGATTCGGGTCGGCTACTTCGTTCTGCCGCCGGAGCTCGCCTCGCAGATCGAGGCGCTCGCCGTGTCGACATACATCTCGCCGCCGTTCCTCACACAGGCGACGGTGTACGAGTTCCTGCGCCGCGGCAACTTCGAGCCGAACCTCGTGCGCGTCAACGGGCTGCTGAAGGCGCGGCGCGACGCGATGCTCGAGGCGCTCGAGCGGCACATGCCGTCCGACGCCACGTGGAGCCGGCCAGAGGGCGGCTACTTCATCTGGCTCGACGTCCCCTCAGGCCCCGATACCGCGGGCTTGCTCTCGCAGGCGGAAGCGGCCGGCGTGACGTTCGTGCAGGGCACCGACTTCTTCGTCCCGGGCGGCGGCGGCGAGCGCTCGCTGCGTCTCGCCTTCAGCTTCGTGTCGCCCGAGGAGATCGCGGACGGCGTTGCGACGCTCGCGCCGCTACTGAGCGCTTCGTCGGCGCCGGTGGCGTCGGTCTAGCTGCGCCAGCAGGATTCCGGCGGCGACGCCGATGGCGATCGCCAGCAGGACCAGCCAGATCAGCGAGACGCTCGCGGTCACGAACACGAAGTGGATGTGCACGCTCGACCGGTTCTCGAGCACGAAGGCGATGGCGTAGGCGGCGAGTAGCCCGAGCGCGATCAGGCGGCCGTACAGCTTCGGCTGCCATGTCTCTTGGAGCTCGCCGGTGTCGACTCGGGGGCGGTGCGGGAGGCGCACGCTCGCAGTCTACGGCGTCAGTGCCTCCGCTCCGCGGCGGCGGCCGGAGCCTACGCGGCGGCGGTGGCGGCTACGGGAGCCAGCGGACGTGGAACGAGCCGCGGCTGCAGCGGAGGCGCGAGGCGTCCGGCGGTGTGCATGCGGAAGGTGGGGCAGGGCGTCTCGCCGGGGAGGGCGCACAGTCCTGCGCGGCGGAAGAAGCAATCGCTACAGGTTGCTTGATTTCGGTTGCTCATGGTGGCTCGTTTGTCTTGTGTGTGGCCTGCGGGGTACGAGAGGCGATGATAGGGGCGCGACCCCTGGAATCAAGCGTTGCCGGTCACGAAAACTGACGAATTTCCGGCAGTTTCGACCGTGGCGAACTGTGGCCTTTCTCACCTCTTTCGGGGCAACGTTGCCAGTGCGCGCAACGCCTGGGGAAAACTCTTCACAGCGATGATCCGCAGCCCGTCGGCATAGCGCCGCGCTTCGCGGGCGTTATCCCCAGCGGGCACGAGGAAGATATCCGCCTTCGCCTCACGCACGCCGTAGGTCTTCTGCTTCACGCCGCCGATCGGCGAGACCGTCCCGTCGAGCTCGATCTGCCCCGTCGCGGCGATGCGATAGCCGCGGTCGATGCGGTGGCCGAGCTCCTCGATCACCTCGAGCGCGAAGGCGAGCCCGGCCGATGGGCCGCCGACGTTGCCCGCGTCGATCTGCACCTTCAGCGGTAGCCGGATGTCTGCGGACTGGGCGGGCGTGAAGCCGACGAGCGCGCGAGAGCGCTCCAGCGGATCGGGAACGGTCTTGATCGCCACGGTCTTGTGCTCCGCGCCGCGCGTGATCGTGAGGGTGACGGTCTCTCCCGGGTGCACGCGCGAGAGGATCGCGCGCAGCCGCGAGATCGTGGGTGTCTTCGTGCCGTTCACCGTCTCGATCACGTCGGTCGGCTGAAGCTTCCCGACTGCGTGGCTGCCGAGCGCGACGGCGTCGACGACCACGCCGGCCGGCCGTGCGACGACCTTGTAGCCGAGCGTCCGCAGCGCGACTGCGGCGGCGACGCGCTGCGAGATCGACATCTCGCGCAGGTCTGCGCGGCGCTGGGCGCTGTCGCTCACGCCGGGCGGCACGATGAGCTTCGCCGGAACGAGCGTCGCGCCGGAGCGGATGAACGGGAAGAGCGACTCGAGCATGTTCGCGCGGCGCTCGAACACGTCGACGAAGTAGATGCCGCCGGGCCCACGCGGGTCGGTGCCTCCCCGCACCCGCACGAGCGGCGCGACCGGGTGCGCCTTGTCGGGCAGCAGCAGGAAGTCGCTCGACGGAACGATGTAGAGCACGACCCCGGCCAGCACGACGAGCCCCGCCACGGCGCCCGCGAGACGGGCCGGTGAGAGGAAGCGAGCCATTAGCTGGCGTCAACCATCTAGAACAGGGCGCGCTGCATGCCGCCGTCGACGACGACCGTCTGGCCGGTGACGTACCGCGCCCGGTCGGACGCGAGGAAGCAGACGACGTCGCCGAACTCGCGCGGCTCGCCCCAGCGGCGAAGCGGGATCTCCGCGAGATCCGCCTCGCTCGGCCCAGCCGGGTAGAGCTCGTCGAGGCGCGCAGTCGCGATCCGGCCGGGCGCGACGCAGTTGACGGTGATGCCCTTCGGACCGAGTTCGCGGGCCAGCGTCTTCAGCCAGCCGGTGAGGCCGGGGCGGATCGCGTTCGAGAGCGCGAGGTGGTCGGTCGGCTCCTTCGCTGCGAGCGACGTGATGGCGACCATGCGGCCGCCTTCGCTCGCCTCGAGGTGCGGGAGGCAGAGCTGGAGCAGGCGAACGGCGGGGAAGAACAGCACTTCCAGTGCCTGCTCGAGCGATTCGGGCGTGACGGCGGTTCCCGGCCCCGGTTTGGGGCCGCCGGAGTTCCAGACGAGCACGTCGAGGCCGCCGAACGCCTTGACAGTCGTCTCGACCGCGCGCTCGAGGTCCTTCGGGATCGAGACGTCACCGCGGACGGCGAGCGCGCCGAGCCGGTCGGCCTCGCGTTCGAGCAGGTCCCGGCGGCGGGCGAACATCGAGACGTTCGCTCCCTCGGCGGCGAGGGCCTCGGCCGTCGCGAGACCGAGCCCGGACGACGCGCCGGTGACGAGCGCGGTGCGCCCCTTGAGTCCGAGATCCACGGCGGCACCCTAACCGCTTTGCTTCGCTCGCTTCACGGGGGAAACCATGTTTCCCCCGTGGGCCCCCTTCTTCGCTGCTGACGGCCGGCGTTCCACTGCTGCGCGGAAGCAAGTTCCGCTCCGCGACGGCTCGCGCAGGCGAAGCGCGGCGTCCTGGCGGGACATGGCTCGGGGTCTGACCCTCTGCAACGTCCGGCGGAGACACGGCTGGGCGCCTGACCCCCTAGCGGCTCCCGCGGCGGAAGCCGCCCTCGGAGTCGATCACCTGTCCCGTGATCCAGCGCGCGTCGTCACTGCACAGCCACGCGATGAGGCGTGCCGCGTCGTCCGGCTCGCCCCAGCGTCCGGCCGGCATGGGGCGGGCGGGGTCGATCTTGGCAAGGCCCCAGGCGGTGTCGGTCGGGCCGGGGTTGACGCAGTTCACGGTGACTCCGCGGTCGGCCAGCGCCTCGGAGAGCGTCCGCGTCGCGATGGCGAGCGCGCCTTTGGAGACGGCGTACGCAATCTCCGGCGCCATCGGCGCGAGGTGCGCGCCCGATGTGAGGAGGACGACGCGTCCGCCGCCGCGCGCGTCGTCGAGCTGCGCTGCGAACTCCTGGACGAGCAGGAGCGGCGCGCGGACGTTCTCGTGGAGAAACGCGTCGATGTGCTCGGCGGTCAGCTCACCGAGGCGGCCGTAGCCGCTGCGCGCGTGATTGACGACGAGGACGTCGAGCGGGCCGAGCGCCGCGCGGGCAGCTGCGACTACGCGCGCGGGTGCGTCGGGATCGGCGAAGTCCGCTTCGACGTGCTCGATCCCCAGCTCGCGGGCGACGCCTTCTGTCCCGCCCGGCTCCGCGCCCCAGTCCTGCAGCGCGTCGTGAGGCGTCCACCCTTGCACGAACATCTCTGCGCCGGCCTCCTGCAGCCTGCGGGCAATCGCGAACCCGATGCCGGCCCGCCGGCTGACGCCGGTGACGAGCGCGTTCTTCCTGGACAGGTCCATGCCGACGAGCCTAACCCCGGTGCCAGACCCGGGTCAGACCCCGTAACGGAACATGTACGGCTTCGCTACGTCGTGAGGACGGAGACGAGCTCGCGCACGGCCGCCGCCGACGCCTGCAGCGCCTGCTGCTCCTCGTCGGTGAGGTCGAGCTCGAGGATCTCTTCGATCCCGCCGGGGCCGAGCTTCACGGGCACGCCCATGTAGAGGCCGTCGATGCCGTACTCGCCCTCGAGATACGCGGTGCACGGGAGCATGCGCCTCTCGTCGAGCATGATCGAGTCGACCATCTCCGCGGCGGCTGCGCCCGGTGCGTACCAGGCGGAGGTGCCCATCAGGTCAACGAGCTCGCCGCCGCCCTTGGCCGTGCGCACCACCATCTTCTGGATCACGTCCTCAGCGAGGAGCTTGCGCACCGGGACGCCGCCGACGGTCGTCGCGGAGACGACCGGCACCATCTGGTCGCCGTGGCCGCCGAGCACGGTCGCGCGGACGTCCTTCAGCGACGAGCCCGTGGCCCAGGCGATGAAGGTGGAGAAGCGCGCGGTGTCGAGGATCCCCGCCATGCCGAGCACCCGCTGCTTCGGCCATTTCGACACGTTTTTCGCCACGTGGCACATCGCGTCGAGCGGGTTCGACACGACGATCAGGATCGCGTCGGGGCTCTGCGCCGTCACCTTCTCGGTGACGTCCTTGACGATCTTCTCGTTCGTTGCGACGAGATCGTCGCGGGACATCCCGGGCGAGCGCGGTAGGCC
>DATCOE010000051.1:0-46768 GCA_036564885.1 Gaiellaceae bacterium
TGATGTCCTCCCCACCGATGGAATGAACCACCGATGAACCGGTGGGACGCTTCCAGGAAACCGTTAGGAGCAAGAAATGACGGAACCGAGCTTGTACGAACGGCTCGGTGGCGCATTCGCCATCGCAGCAGTGGTTGACCACTTCAGCGAAGCTGTCGTGCACAACCCGATGGTCGGCCAGCAATCTGAGAACCCAGGCCTCCGGGAATGGCACACCAACAATCTGGGCAGACTTCCGGGCCTCAAGTTCATGCGGACCCTGTGGGTCTGCAACGTTGCCGGTGGACCGCAGCAATATGCGGCCACGAAACCAGGCAGTACTCCTCTCGGCTTGGAAGCAGCGCATCGCGAACTGAAGATCTCTCCCGCGGAGTTCGACGAAGTCGCGGCGGAACTTGGTCGGACGCTGGACTTCTTCAAGGTGCCCGAGCGGGAGAAGGACGAGGTTCTCGATGCATTTGCGGCACACAAAGGCGAGGTGACGAAGGGATACTCCCAGTAGGCGCCGGGCGGAAAACCACTGCACCCGGGGGCGAGCACCGCCTCATCGGTCGGTTCCCGTCGCGTTAGCAAGCGTGAGGTCCTTGCCTGCGCGAGTGTCCTCTCACCCGAGTGCTCGCCGGCCTCGGCGATTAGACGGTCGCGCCCGTCGCTGCGACGAAGCGCAGTTCCGGCACCTCGTCCAGCTCGCCCACGTCGCGCGCCAGCTCGAGGAAGGTGTAGAGGCCTGCGCGCTCGCGCGGGCCGAAGCGGTAGCGCAGCTTCTCGAAGTAGCGGGCGAGGAAGCCGGCGGGATAGCCGTAGCGCTCCGACGACTCGTACGCGAGCTGCTCGGGCTCCGCTCGCGCGGCGCGCACCGAAGCGACGAGCGCGTCCTCGAGCTCATGGAGGCCGGGATGTGTCGGCTCGGGCGCGGCCCAGACCGCGAACACCATCGGCAGTCCCGTGCGCTCGAGCCACAGACGCCCGAGGTCGTGGTGCGGCGTCGGATCCTCGAACGCGGACTTCAGCGCCGCGTCGCCGATCAGCAACTTCGCTTCCGCCTCCTCACCGAGCGGGACGTGCTCGGCGTCGGGAAAGAGCACCTTCGTCAGCACGACCGATGTCGCCGACTCCGGCGTCACGGCAACGGTGCGGATCTTCTCGAGCGGCGTCTTCGAGATCAGCTGGATCGACTCGACCGCTCCTTCGCTCGACACGCAGAGGCGCGGCAGCAGCCGCAGCGTGTGGGCGTTGCGCGCGTATTCGATCGACGAGATGGGCGCGACGTCGAGCTCGCCCGCGACGAGCTGCCGATTCAGGTCGGTCGGCACGCCGACGATCTCCTCCACCTCGGCCTCGAGCCGGAAGAAGACCGGAGCCATGTTCACGTACCCGATGCGGCCGAGCTTGAGTGGCGCCACCTAAACTCAGCCCGCGCGATCGACGACGGCGTAGGTCAAAGCTTCCAACTCCTCCTGATGGCTTTGCGACCCGAGGAACGACCGCGCCCGGGCAGCGTAGTCGAGCGCCGCTTCGCGGGAGCGTGCGAGCGCGTCCGTTGCGGCGACGCGCACGAGCGCGCCGTCGAGCGGGCCGCCGGCGAGCGCGGCACGCACCGTTTCGTCCTGCGCAGACGCGAGCAAGAGAGGCATCGTCGGGGTGCCCTCACGCAGATCGGTGCCGGGGATCTTTCCGGTCTCCTGCGTCTGCCCCGCGCAATCGAGAATGTCGTCGGCAATCTGGAAGGCGATCCCGAGCGCGGCGCCGTATTCGCCGAGCCGCTCGTCGCCGCCCGAACCGAGCAGACAGGCCGCTTCGATCAGCTTCCCCGTCTTCAGCGAGCAGCGCTCGAGGTACGCCTCGACCGGCGTGTCGGGGTCGTTCGTCTGGAGCTTCTGCATCGCCTCTCCTCGAGCCAGGCAGAGTGCGGCATCCGCGAGCGTCTTCACCGCGCGCTCGTCACCGGTCTCGGCAAGCACGGAGAAGGCACGCGCGTAGAGGTAGTCGCCGGCGGCCTTCGCCGCGTCGGCACCGTACACCGACCACGCCGCGGGGAGCCCGCGCCGCAGTCGCGCGCCGTCGACGAGGTCGTCGTGGACGAGCGTCGCCATGTGCACCATCTCCACCGCGACGCCCGCGGTGACTGACGGCTCGTCTGCGGCCGTGAGGAAGCAGAGGAGCGGGCGGAGGCGCTTGCCGCCGGCCGAGAGCGCCTCACCGGCGACCTCCTGCGCGAGGCCGGGATGCGCGGCGACAGCCTGCGCAAGGCCGGCCTCGACCTCGGCCATGTAAGGCGCGAGCCCGGGCGTCGCATGCACCTGCGCGAGCGTCACGCGGCCTCTCCGGTGTGCAGCGCGACGATCGACCCGGCGAGCAGGCGGAAGCGGACGCTCACGAAGCCGACCTCGCCGAGCAACTCGGCGAGGCGCTCGGCGTGCGGGAAGCGCTTCACCGACTCGGGCAGGTACGTGTAGGCCGTGCCGCCTGGCAGAACCTTGCCGAGCGCGGGAACGATCCGGTCGAACCAGAGTGAGAAGAACGGCTTCAGCGCCCCACGAGGCTGGGTGATCTCGAGGATCGCGAGCCGGCCGCCCGGCCGCAGCACCCGGCGCAGCTCGCGCAGCGCGAGCTCGAGGTCGGCGACGTTGCGCACGCCGAACCCGACTGTCGCCGCGTCGAACGTCGCGTCGGCGAACGGCAATGCGAGCATGTCGCCCTGGATCCACTCGAGCACTGCCGTTTGCGAGACAGTCTTCTTGCGGGCGCGCTGAAGCATCGCCTCCGAGAAGTCGAGGCCGGTGACGCGCGAGGCGCCGGCCTTCAGGTCGGCGACCGCCAGGTCACCGGTGCCGCAGGCCGCGTCGAGCACCCGGTCGCCCTTGCGAACCGCTGACTCGGCAGTCAGCCGGCGCCAGCGGCCGTCAAGGCCCACGGTCATGACACGGTTCATCAGGTCGTAGACCGGCGCGATGCGGTCGAACATCGAGCGAACAGCGTCGGGGGCAAGAGTCATGGTTGACCCCAGCGCGGCATCAGCGCGTTGTCGAGGCCGAGCTGGTCGAGCACGCGCGCGACGACGAAGTCGACGAGGTCGTCGACGGTCTCGGCACCGTGGTAGAAGCCGGGCGCGAGGAAGAGGATCGTCGCGCCCGCGCGGCGCAGCGTCAGCATGTTCTCGAGGTGAATCGCCGAGAGCGGCGTCTCGCGCGGGCAGAGGATGAGCTTGCGCTCCTCCTTCAGCGCCACCGAGGCGGCGCGGTGGATCAGGTTCTGCATCGCGCCCGAGGCGATCGTCCCGAGCGTCCCCATCGAGCACGGGCAGATGACATACGCGTCGACCTTGGCCGATCCCGATGCGTACGGCGCCTTCCAGTCGTTCGGCTCGTAGACCGTGACATTGTCGCCGACGCCCTCGGTGAAGCGCGCGAGCGTTTCGTCGCGCGAGAGCCGCGCGTCGCCGTATAGCTCGGTCGCAAGCACCTCGATCGCCGCACCGGAAACAGAAACGCCGACCTCCGCGTCCGCCGAGGCGAGCGCCTGGAGAAGGCGCCTTGCATACGGGGCGCCCGAAGCGCCGGTGATGCCGAGGAAAATGCGCACGTACTAAGGGTACGTGGCCGCCCCTACTTGTTGGTGCCCGTGGACGCCTCGAGGAACGCCGCAAGGGATGCGAGCCGCGCGTCGCCGAGACCGGCGAACGAGGGCATCGGCGAGCCGGCGTTCACACTGGCCGGGTTCTTGAGGTGGGCGATCTGGAAGGCGATGCCCTTGCCCTTTGCGCCTTCCGCCGTCAAGTCGGGCGCCCCTGGGTAGCCGGTGCCCGCACCGTTGTACGTATGGCAGTTCATGCAACCGGCGACCGCGAACAGCTTCGCGCCCGCGATCGGCTGTGACTTGCCGACGTAACCTTCGCTCACCGCCCATTTCGGCACCAGACCGAGGTTTTCCACGCCGAGCGCTTCCTTGGCCGTCGCGCCCTTGAACGTGAGGACCCCCATCGAGATGACGACGAGGATCGACGCGACGAGCGCGACCGGGCGGCGCAACAGCCGCCGCTCCGACCGCACGTCGATGAACGGGATCGCGAGCAGCAGCACGAGGCAGATCGTCGGGATGCCGATCGTGCCGAGCAGCACCGACTCCGGCCACTTGAAGATCCGGAGCAGGTAGAAGAGGAAGTAGAAGTACCAGTCGGGGCGCGGGACGAAGTTGATCGTCCCCGGGTCAGCCGGGGCGTCGAGGAGCTTCCCGAGCCAGCCTGCCCCCGTCCCGTGGTGGTTGCCCGGCGTCGAGTACTTCCAGACGATCGAGAGGCCGATGATCACGACCACGACGACGAACGACATGATCGTGTCGTGCCACATGGCGTACGGGAAGAACGGCTTCCCGCGCTCCTTGACGTCCGCCTTGTACTGCTGGAAGACGCGGCGCCGCTCGATCAGCTTGTCGCTAGCCACGACCGTCCTTCCGCGGGCCCGGGCGCGTGAGGCCGGACCGGCCGCCGTTCGTCGGCGGCGTCAGCGGCCCGGTTCCCGCAGCCTCCTTCGACCACGGCGGCGAGGTGACGCCGAGTCGGATCACGAGGTACAGGTGCAGCCCGATCAACGCCATGATCGCTCCGGGGATCATCAGCATGTGGATCGAGTAGAAGCGGGCCAGCGTGTCGGCGTTGATGGACGTGCCTCCCTGGAGGAACTGTGCGAGGAACGGTCCGAGAAACGGCGCGCTCCCGTTGATGTTGATGCCGACGACCGTCGCCCAGTACGAGGTCTGGTCCCACGGCAGCAGGTAGCCGGTGAACCCCTCGCCGAGGCCCATCGCGAGCAGCAGCACGCCGATGATCCAGTTCAGCTCGCGGGGATACTTGTAGGCGCCGAAGAGGAACACGCGCCCCATGTGCATGAACATGAGGATGATGAAGACCGAGGCGCCCCAGCGATGCATGCCGCGCACGAGCCAGCCGGCGAACACGTCGTTCGTAATGTGTTGGATCGACGAATAGGCGCTGTTCGGGTCGGGCTTGTAGTACATCGCGAGGATCACGCCGGTCACCGCCTGCACCATGAATGCGGTCAGCGTCGCCGAGCCGAGCGTCTGGAACCAGTTGATGTCGCCCGGCACCTTGCGGAAGAGGAAGTACTTGACGCCGCCCACGAGCCCCGAGCGCTCCTCGAGCCAGTCGAGCGGATACAGGATCGCCTCCTGCAACTGCTCCTTCTTGTTCGCGTTGGGCGTCGCCATCAGTGGGGAGGCTGGATCGGGTAGAGCCACGACTCGATGCCGTCGACGTGCTCGCCGGGGAACGCGAGCGTCCACTTGTGGATCTTCGCGCTTGCGCCAACGCCGTCGACGTGTGACACCGAGAAGGGCTTGCCGATGAAGACACGCCCGTTGCGGATCGAGAACGAGTAGCGGTCGAGCGCGCGCACCGGCGGGCCCGACGTGCGATTGCCCTCGGTGTCGTACTGGCCGCCGTGGCACGGGCAGCCGAAGCCGACGATCGCGATCGTCGGGATGAGGGTGACGTCACCGTCGTGCTTGGTGCCCGAGTTGTCGAGCGGGCCGTTCGGCTGCACCGGGCAGCCGAGGTGCGCGCAGTGGTTGGAGATGATCGTGAAGCTCGGCTGGCCGTTCAACTGACCGTTCGCACGGACGAACGCCGTGCGACGGGAAACCTCGCCTTGCGACGCGTCGAGCATGAAGGTGGCGACGACGAACGTCCCTTCCGGGAATGCGCCGAGCGCGCCGATGTCGTGGTCTTTCTCACCCTGCTTCAGGAACGCGGGCGCGACCATGAAGCCGATCGCGGGCGCACTGACGAGGCCGCCGAGGACGCCGCCGAGGCCGAGCGTCGAGAGCTCGAGAAACCTCGAGCGGGGGTAGCGGTCGCGCGGCGCGGCCGCAGGAGCCGCAGGGCCGCTTTCGGGGGCCGTAGCGCTCTCGGGCGCGACGTCGGGCGCGTCGACGAGCGCCGTGCCCGCGGTCAGGTCACGCACCCAGAGGAACCCGAAGGCCAGCGCGACGAGCGCGCCGAGACCGGTGATCCACCACGAAACGACGAGGCCGATGAGCAGGACGACCACGCCCACGGCAAAGCCGGCCGGCCAGAGGCTCGGGCCCGGAAGGTGCGGATGTTCGTCGGGGGGCTGCAACGGGGGAGTCAGGCGGGATTCAAGCGGTCGAAGGGGCCGCAGGTCAATGTCGTGACACGCGGCGCGAACTCTGACTGATCCCGCCGCTGCCTGCCGGGGGAACCGTGGGATGGTCGATCCCGTACTCGGCCCAGCGGCGGTCGACGAGATCGCGCACCTCGTCGCTCATCTCGATCTCGGCCGGCCACTCGCGTGTCCCCTCGAACGGACCCTTCGCCGTGGCGTCGATACCGATCTTCCCGCCGATGAACTGGAGGGTCGGGGCGTGGTCGAGGTGGTCGAGCGGGCCCTCGGTGATCACGACGTCGCGCTTCGGGTCGACGTTCGCGCCGACGTAGAACATCACCTGCTCGTAGTCGTGTACGTCGACGTGCTGGTCGACGATCACGACCCCCTTCGTGAGGCTGAGCATCCCGAGGCCCCAGATCGCGTGCATGACCTTGCGCGCGTGGCCGGGGAAGGCCTTCTTGATCGAGACGATCGCGAGGTTGTGGAACGCGCCGGCGACCGGAAGGTCGTAGTCGACGATCTCGGGCACGGTCATCTGCACGGCGGGCAGGAAGATCCGCTCGGTCGCCTTGCCGAGCCAGGCGTCCTCCTGCGGCGGCTTGCCGACGACGATCGACGGGTAGATCGCGTCCTTGCGCATCGTGATCGCGGTGACGTTGAAGACGGGGAACTGCTCGGCCGGCGTGTAGAAGCCGGTGTGGTCGCCGAAGGGACCCTCCGAAGTGAGGTCGTCCTTGTCGATGTATCCCTCGAGCACGATCTCGGCATCGGCCGGGACCTCGAGGTCGACGGTGACACCTTTGACCAACTCGACCGGAGCGTCGCGGAGGAAGCCCGCGAACATGAACTCGTCGATGTGCTTGGGCAACGGGGCGCTCGCCGAGTAGGCGCTGATCGGGTCGAGCCCGAGCGCGACGGCGATCTCCATTCGCCCCTCGGTGAAAAGGTAGTCGGCACGGCCGTCCTTGTGGATCTGCCAGTGCATTGCCGTCGAGCGGGGGCCAAGCACCTGCATGCGGTACATGCCGACGTTGCGCTGACCGGTGCGCGGGTCGCGCGTGATCACGGCGGGGAGCGTGATGAACGGGCCGGCGTCGCCCGGCCAGCAGGTCTGCACCGGCAGCCGGCCGAGGTCGACGTCGTCACCCTTCAGCACGACCTCCTGCGAGGCGCCGCGCTTCACGAGCTTCGGCCGGGAGTCCGCGATCGACTTCAGCGTCTTCAGCCCACGCACCTTCGCCGCGAGCCCCTCGGGCGGCTGCATCTCCAGGATGTCGCCGAGCTTCGCGGCGATGTCGTCGAGCTTCTCGACCCCGAACGCGAGGCACATGCGCCTCTCGGTGCCGAACTGGTTGATCAGGAGCGGATGTTGCGCTCCTCTCGGATGCTCGAAGAGCAGCGCAGGCCCCCCGGCTCGCACGGTGCGGTCGACGATCTCCGTCACCTCGAGATGCGGGTCGACCTCCGCCGCGATACGGACGAGCTCGCCCTCGCGCTCGAGGAGCGCGATCCACTCGCGCAGGTCGCGGGCCGGCATCGGGATCAGTGTACGGAGAGCGCGCCGGCTCGTAGGCCGAGCGCCGCCGCGTCGCGGATCGTCGTCCGCCCACGGCCGAGCTCGACCGACCCGGCCGCCTCCTCCTCCCGCAACACCCGGTTGACTGTCGCACGCGAGGTCCCGGCCGTCTGCGCGATCTCCTCCTGGGTCAACGTGATCGTCCCGTCGAACACCTCACCGAGCTCCAGAAGGCGGCGGCGCACGCGCACGTCCGCGTCGACGTAATGCGCCTCGACCAGGAGGTCGTTCAGACGTCGCAAGCGCTCAGCCAGCATCGTCGCGAGCGCGCGGTCGACCGCAGGGCGCGCACGGCGCAGGGCCTCGAACGCGTCGCGATGAAGCGCGAGCGTCTCGCCGTCGGCGAAAGCCTGGACGGTGGCGCCTCGCCGGCCGCCCGAGAGGAGCGCCAGCTCGCCGAACGCATCCCCGGGCCCGACCACCGCAAGCAGGACGCTCGCCCCGCCCGGCGCTGCCACCCGCACGGCAAAGCGGCCGCGCATGACCAGATGGAGCGCATCGGCTGCGTCGTCGTCGTGGAAGACGACCTGGCCGCGGCGGTAGGCCCGGCGCTGCGCGACGGCCTCGAGTCGCCGAACGTCCTCCGCCGAGACCCCTGCGAGCAGTCGCCACTCCACGCGCCCGAGTGTCGCACGCGCGACACAGGCGGAAGGCCCGCGCGGGGTGGCCCGTCCTGTGGGTGTCAAACCGAAACAGAAGGAGCAATCCCATGAAGCGCCGCTCATTCATCCTCGTTCTCGTCATCCTCGCCGCCGTGATCGCCGCCTCGAGCGCGTCCGCACAGCGCGCCGCTTCCCACGCAAACGCCAAGGCGTCGAGCGCGAAGGCTTCCTGCCGCTCGGCCAAGGCGCCCGGCGTGAAGGCTTCCCACCGCAGCTGGCATGTCGCCCGCCACGCGTACCGCGGACAGTTCTAACGACCCCCCAACCCTGACGGGGGATGGGCAGCGGCGCCGCCTTCGGGCGGCGCTGCCGCGGTCCGGCTAGGACGTCTGCGAGTGCCGGCGCTCGGCGCGGCGATGGCCGGCCCAGTGCGAGAGCTCGCCGAGTGCGATCACGACGAGGAAGATCAGCCCGACGGCGAGCATGCCGAGGATCACGTGCAGGCCCTCGCTGGCGGCGTCGAAGATCATGCGGCGACTCTAGCGCAGTGCCGTGCGAGCGCGCCTGCAACGGCGTCTGCGTTCGGGTCGCCGCCGAGAGCGTGGACCGCGTCCACCCACGCGTCACCGTCGCCGGCCAGGCCGTCGGCGCGCAGCGCCGCACAGCGCGAAATCAGCTCGGCCATTGTCGCGACCGCCTCGACGCCGCCCGCCTCTGCGATCCGCACGAGCCCGTGGGCGTAGAGATAGTCGCCGAGCAGCACAGCCTCGTCGGCATCCGGCGGGTCGAACAGGCGGGGTGTGCCGTAGTGGACGAGGTAGGCCTCGTAGACCGTCTCGACGCCGAGCGCGAACTCGTCCGGCACGAGCGGCGAGAACACCGGCTCCCACTCGGGAGCGGCGCGGAGCGCGCGCGCCCAGACCTCGCTCTCCGCCTGGGCGCCCGCGGCGATCGCTTCAATCACGGAGGACATCCGCCACCGCCTCGATCGTCTCGTCGATCACGTCGTCGTCGTGGGCGAGTGAGGGGAAGAGGCACTCGTACTGGCTCGGCGCGACGTAGACGCCGCGATCGAGCAGTCCGCGGAAGAGCTCTCCATACCGCTCGGTCTCGAGCTCCTCGAACCGGGTGACCGGGGCCTCGCGGCCCGGAAACAGCGTCAGCATCGCTCCGACCCGCTGCACGCGGCCGAATGGCTGGAGGCCGTCGGCGAGGCGCGCCGAGCGGCGCTCGAGCTCGTCGTAGACCTCGGGAGCGCGGAGACGGCGCAGCACGGAGACGCCCGCGGCCGTCGCGAGCGGGTTCCCGCTCAAGGTGCCGGCCTGGTAGACGGCCCCCGACGGCGCGAGGTGCTGCATCACCTCGGCGCGGCCGCCGAAGGCGGCAAGCGGCAGGCCGCCGCCGACGATCTTGCCGAGAATGGTCAGGTCGGGCGAAACGCCGAAGAGCTGCTGCGCCCCGCCGCGCGCGACGCGGAAGCCGCTGATCACCTCGTCGAAGACGAGGAGCGCGCCCGAGGCGTCGCAGAGCAGCCGCAGCGCCTCGAGGAAGCCGGGCAGCGGCGGGACGCAGCCCATGTTCCCGGCGATCGGCTCGACGAGGATCGCCGCGAGTCCCTCGCCGTACTGCTCGACGGCGGCGGCGGCGGCCTCGATGTCGTTGTAGTCGACGACGATCGTGTCGGCGGTGACGCCCGACGGCACGCCCGGCGACGACGGGATGCCGAGCGTCGCGAGCCCCGAGCCCGCGCTCGCGAGGAACTGATCGGCGTGGCCGTGGTAGCAGCCGGCGAACTTGAGCACGCGGTCGCGCCGCGTGAACCCACGCGCGAGGCGGACGGCCGACATCGCCGCCTCGGTCCCCGAGGAGACGAGGCGCACCAGCTCGACCGACTGCACGGCGTCGACGATCTCCGCGGCGAGGTCGACCTCGCGCTCGGTCGGTGCGCCGAAGGTCGTCCCGTCGCCGGCCGCGTCGCGGACCGCCTCGACGGTCTCGGGATCGGCGTGGCCGAAGATCAGCGGCCCCCAGGACTGCACCCAGTCGAGCAGGCGCCGCCCGTCGGTCGTCTCGAGGTGGGCGCCCTCGCCGCGTGTGACGAAGAACGGCTCCTCGAGGCCGACGGCGCGCATCGCGCGTACCGGCGAGTTGACGCCGCCGGGGATCAGCTTCTGCGCGCGGTGCCAGAGCTCAGACCGGACTAGAGCCAACTCAGAGCCAACTGGCGAACTCTTTCGCCCAGTACGTGATCACGACGTCGGCGCCCGCGCGGCGGATCGCGGTCAGCGACTCGATCACCGCGGCCCGCTCGTCCAGATCACCGGCGGCGGCCGCGGCCTTGATCATCGCGTATTCGCCGCTGACGTTGTACGCCGCGAGCGGATGGTCGAAGCGGTCGTGCGCCGCCCGGATCACGTCGAGGTACGGGAGCGCAGGCTTGATCATCAGCATGTCGGCACCCTCGGCGATGTCCTGCTCGCACTCGCGCAGCGCCTCGCGCACGTTGCCGGGGTCCATCTGGTAGCCGCGCCGGTCGCCGAACGCCGGCGCGCTGTCCGCGACGTCGCGAAACGGCCCATAGAAAGCAGACGCGTACTTCGCGGAGTAGGCGACGATCGGCGTCTGCGGCAACTGCTCGCGGATCGCGCCGACGCGGCCGTCCATCATGTCGCTCGGACAAACGGCGTCGGCGCCGGCCTCGACGTGCGACACGGCGGTACGCGCGATCAGCTCGAGCGTCGCGTCGTTGTCGACCTCTCCGTCATTGAGAACTCCGCAATGCCCGTGCGAGGTGTACTCGCAGAGACACACGTCGGTGAGGAGCACAAGCTCGGGGAACCGTGGCCGCAGCGCGCGCAGCGCCTGCTGGACGACGCCGTCCCGGGCCCATGCGCCCGACCCCTCCTCGTCCTTCTCCTCGGGGACCCCGAACAGGAGCACCGACTTCACCCCGAGGCGCACGAGCTCTTCGACTTCTCGCTCGATCGTCTCCAAGGAGTGCCGCGCGAGGCCGGGCAGCCGCACGTTCGGCAAAACAGCGGGCGCCACGAAAAGCGGCATGACGAGGTCGTCCAGCGAGAGCGACGTCTCGCGCACGAGGTCGCGCAGCGCGCCGGTGCGACGCAGCCGGCGCAGGCGGGTGAGGGGGAACGAGCTCACGGCCGAAGGGTACGCGCGGAAGGCGGCTCGGCAAGCTCGACCTCGACCGGGACGGGCCCGCCGCCCGACCACGGTTCCAGCCGCACGCGGTCGGCAAAGAACTCCCAGATCGCGCGGCCGACGGCGAGCAGCGGCAGGGCGATCAACGCGCCGGGAAGGCCGTACACCTCGGCGCCGGTCAGAAGGCCGAAGATCACGAGCAAGGGATGCAGCCGCAGCGCGTTCCCCATCACGTTCGGCACGACGACGTGCCCCTCGATCTGGTGGATGGCGAGGAAGAGGAGGATCACCCAGAGCGCGGAGACCGGATGCACGACGAGCCCGTAGATCGTCGGGGGGATCGAGCCGAGCCACGGCCCCAGATACGGGATGATCTCCGTGACCGCGACCCACGCGCCGAAGAGCAGTGCGTACTGCTGCCCATGCGGAAGCAGGCCGAGCGCGGCGAGCGCCCACAGCCCCACGCCGGCGCTCGTGCCGATGATCAGGCTGAGCGCCGCCTGCCCGCGGACGTACGAGGCGAGCGCCTGCTCGATGCTGCGCAAGAGCGGCTGCTCACCCGGTCGGGGCGCGAAGCGGCGGTCGACGGCGCGCCCGAGCCGCTGCATGTCGAGCAGCATGTAGATGGAGACGACCAGCAGCAGGACGACCGAGAAGAGCGTCTTGCCGATCGAGAGCGCGGCGCCCTCGACGAACTTGACGATGCGGCTCGTGTAGTGGCCGACATCTCGACGCCGAATCTGCTTCACGGCCTTGTGCCCGCGCGCCTGGATCTGCACCGACTTCAAGTGGTGCGTGTCCAGCCACCTCTGCAGCCGATCGACGTCGCGATCCGCCGCTGTCTGTCCGGCGCTTCCGTGACGATTCGTGAAGTAGTCATTGAACCTCGTCGCCGCCGTCTTCGTCTGACCGACAACGGCGGTCGTGACCGCAAGGATGACCAGCCCAAGCGCCGCCGCAAAGCTCAGGTACACCAACGCGACCGAGAGACCGCGGGGAAGGCGGACCCGCTGGAGCGCCAGCACGAGCGGGTCGAGCAACAGGGCGACGAGCGCTGCCACGACGAAGAGGAAGACGACGTGAGCCGCCGCGTTCGCCACGACCCACGCGAGGACGAGCAGAAGTGGCAGGAAGACGAGCTGGATCCAGCGCGGAACCTCGATCCGCGGCGGACGGGCCGGGGCACTCACGGAGCCGATGCTACAGCCCGCGTGGTCAGCCTCAGGCCCCCGGATTGGGACTGGTCCTTCGCGGCCGACGGAGCTCTGGCGCTCGACCGGGGCCACCACTGGGAGGAGGGGCCGCCGCCGCGCGGCCGGGAGCCGCGGCACGGGCCCCGTTTGATCCCCCGGGGATCGTTCGCTACGGTGCCCGGCATGCCGCCTCCGGTGACCAACCGGCGCGCCTCGACGACGCGTCGCCGGCACCTGGAGCGCGAGCGGCGCCTGCGCCGCCTCGCCCTTCTGGTTGCGATCGCCCTCGTGGCGCTCGTGACGCTGCTCCTGTCCGCCTTCGGCGGCTCCGGCCGCCCGGCCTCCGCGCCGGCCCCCGCGAGCGCCTCGCGCCTCCTGCCGGCCGGCCCGCCGCGGCCCGAGATCGTTGCCCGGCTCGGCTCGCTCCACCTTCAGCTGCCGGTCAGTCAGAGCCGTGTCACCGCGATCGGCTACCAGGGCGGCTCGGAAGGCGCGCTCGGGCTCGCCCCGCTCGGCACCCAGGCCAACCAGGGCCTTTTGCGCCGGCTCGTGCACAAGGTGATCGGCGGCTCGTCGGGCCGGCCCCACTGGTACCAACTGCCGGGCGGCGTCGGTCCCGGCTCGTCCGCGATCGACATCGGCGCGGCTCCCGGCACCGACGTGTACTCGCCGGTCGACGGCACGATCGTCGCGATCGACGACGTCATCCTGAACGGACGTACCTACGGCTCGCGCATCGACATCCAGCCGAGCGGCGCACCGTCACTCGTCGTCTCCGTGTCGCACGTCCGCGTCGACCCATCGCTCGTCGTCGGCTCGCCGCTGACCGCCGCCGGCTCGAAGCTCGGCGCCGTCGTCGACTTCTCGCATGCCGAGCGGCAGGCGCTTGCGCGTTACACGAACGACTCCGGGAACCACGTCGTCGTCGAGGTTCGCCCCTCCGCGACGCTCCTGGGCTGAGAAGCAGCCCTTTGCGCATCCTCTTCGTCGCCGACGTGTTCGGCGCACCGGGCCGCCGGGCAGTCGAAATGCGGCTGCCTGCACTGCGCGCGGAGCTCGGCGTGGACTTCTGCATCGTCAACGGCGAGAACGCCGCCTCGGGCCGCGGCATAACCGCCAAGCTCGCCGACAAGCTGCTCGCGAGCGGCGCCGACGTGGTCACGCTGGGAAACTGGACGTGGGGGCAGCCGGACTTCGCGCCGTACCTCTCGGGGACCGACCGCGTGATTCGGCCCGCGAACCTCTCGCCCAAGACGCCCGGCGTGGGGCTCTGCGTGCACGACGGCGTCGCCGTCATCAACCTGCTCGGGATCTTCTCGCTCACACCGTTCGAGAGCCCGTTCCTTGCCGCCGACCGGCTCGTCGAGGAGGCGCGACTCTCGACGCCGGTCGTCATCGTCGACTTCCACGCGGAGGCGACGAGCGAGAAGGTCGCGCTCGCGCGCTATCTCGACGGCAGGGTCACCGCGGTGCTCGGGACGCACACGCATGTGCAGACGAGCGACGCGCGCGTGCTTGCCGGCGGCACCGCCGCGATCACCGACGCGGGCATGACCGGCCCGCACGACTCGGTGATCGGCAGCGACGAGCACAACGCGATCAAGCGCTTCGTCACCGGTATGCCGACGCGCCTCGAGCCGGCGACCGGCGACGTCCGGATCGAAGGCGTGCTCGTGGAGTGCGACGCGGACGGCCGTGCAACCTCGTGCACGGCCGTCCGCGTCGAAATCGACTAGCTACTTCAGGTCGGCGAGGATCTCGCTCGCGGCGCGCTCGCCCGTTTCGACGCCGCCCTGGAGGTAGCCCTGGAAGTCCTGTGACGTGTGCTCGCCGCAGAAGTGGCAGTTGCCACTCCGCTCGCTCTCGGCGCCGGAGAAGCGCGTGTACTGCCCCGCTTTCCAGTACGAGTACGAGCCCTTCGTCCACTGGTAGCCGGTCCAGTAGTCCCGCACGACCTTGCCGTTCCACTGCGCGGTCGCACCCGGAAGCACGGGCTCGATCTTCGGCAGGAAGTTGGCCTTCACCTGCGACTGCGGCGTGTCGCTCCCGACGGCGACTCCGGCGTTGCCGCCCGTGTACCAGACGAGCATGCCGCTCGTCCCGGGCTGGGAGCGCGAAGACTCCCAGGTGTTCTGGTAGCCGGTGTCGGCGTAGGTCTCGCCGGTGCAGCCCTGGTCGCGCCAGAAGCGCGAGTTGAACTGCACGTGCACCTTCGCGTTCGTGCCCATGCCGAGCTCATTGATCGCGATCGTCTTGACGTTGTTGAACCCGGCCTTCGACCAATTGACGGCGGAGCGCAGGATCGAGAAGGGCAGCGCGAGCACGACCTGGTCGGCGACACGTGTGAACGAGCCCGAGCCGTTGCCGAAGGTAAGCGTGTATGTCCCGTCGCTACCGAGCTTGATTGCAGTCAGCGGCGCGTTCGTCGTGATCTGCGAGCCGAGCTTCTGCGCGAGGATCGTCGGGATCTGGTCGTTCCCGCCGCGCACATGGAACTTCTCGTTCGATTTTCCGAAGGTGCGGAACTGCCCCGGCCCGGCGTAGCCGAGGAGGTAAAGCATGTTCAGCGAGCTCTGCACGGTCGTCTCCGCGCCGTACTCGATGTTGTAGGCGACGTCGAGCATCCGTCCGAGCGCCGAGCCGTGCCCGCCGGGCACGTAGTTCTGGATCCAGTGGTAGAGCGTCATCTGGTCGAGCTGCTGGCCGCGCGCTGTGTAGCTGTCGTAGTGCGTCGGGTAGCTCGCTGCAGAGATGTCCGAGTGGATCTGCTGCCAGATCGTCTTCAGGTCGTCGGTCATCTGTGCATACGTGTACGGCTTACCGAAGAAGTAGCCGAGCTGCTCTGTGCCCTTGGTCTCGGACGTATAGAGGTTGTCGAGGTTCAACCCGAGCTCCTGTGCGAGTTGCTTGATCTGGAGGTGGTTCGAGTCGATCAGCTCGCCGCCGTGCTCGTAGATCTGACCCTCGGCGAAATCTCCGCGGCCGGTCCAGCAGCGGCCGCCAATGCGGCTCGATGCCTCGTAGACCTGCGCGGCGTAGCCGGCCTGCTGCAGCCGATAAGCGGCGGTCAGTCCGGCGAGGCCCGCGCCGACGACGACGATCCGCGTCGATGCGAGCGGCCTCGCACTGCGCGCCCAGGCGGGACGGGCAAAGTTGCCGAGGATCGTCGCTCCGGCAACCGCCGCGCCCGCGCCCTGCAAGAGCCCGCGCCGCGTGGTGCGAGTCTCTTCCTCCGCGATCTTCGCAACTGCTTCTTCGACCGCGTTTGCAAGCGGCGTGCGCGCCATTCAGTCCCTCCCCAGGGTTCGATTGTCGAAAGTGATTGACTGAATGTGATGCATTCAGGCCGCGCGCGCAAGCCTGACCGGCCACGCGAGCACACCAAGCAGGGCGACGAGCACGAGATCGCGCAGCAGCACGACCCACGCGAGGTGGAAGGGGCCCGCGTAATCCCAGTAGCGCTCGGGGAACCAGACCTGCGTCAGGAGAAGCGACGCCGTCAGCAGCGCGGCGGCTGCAATGCCGCGGCGGCCGCGCACGAGCGGCACGAGCGGGATCAGCCAGAGGAGGAACTGCGGCGAGAGCACCTTTCCGAAGGCGACGAAGGCGCAGACGCAGGCGGCGGCGTAGCGAAGAAACCGTTCACGCGTCGCCGGTCCGCGCGCGAAGGCGATCCAGAGTGCAGCGAGCGCCGCGACTTGCAGCAACGCGAAGGCCGCGGCCACCGCGCCGTGACCCGCGAGGTTCTGCGAGCCGTGGGTCGTCACCATTCGGGGGTGCCCGAAGGTCGTGAGGATCGCGGCGCCGAGGCTCTCGATCTGGAGCGGCCGCGACGCCTGGCCGCTGAGGCTCGACCAAAGGCCGTGTGGTGCCATCAGCGCGAACGGGACGAACGCCGCGGCGACCACGGCAAGGCCGGCAAACGGTGCGCGGCCGCGGCCGTGCCGCACCGACCATGCGAGCGCGACCGGCACGAGAACGAGCGGCCACAGCTTCGCGGCGACGGCGGCGCCGAGCAGCGCCCACCCGATCCGGTGGTGCTGGCGCAGCAGCGCTGCGAGCGCTGCGGCGGCGAGCAACGCCGGCCAGAGGTCGAAGCGCGACAGGATCAGCGACCCCGCAAGCACAGGCGCGAGTGCGACGTAGAACGCTGCTTCGCGACGCATCGAGGCGACGACGGCGACCAACGCGACACCGCACGCCGCCATCAACCACGCGAAGCTCGCTGGGTAATCGCCCACGAAGGACGGGAGCGCAAAGACAGGCAGCGCGCCGGGTGGGTACTCGAGCGCGAAGTCACGGTACGGCACGAGCCCGTGGTGGACCATGGCGTCGCCGTAGTTGCGGTACGTCGGCCAATCGACGAGTTGGCCGTGCGCCCAGAAGAAGCGGTGCACGAGCCCCCAGCAGACGAGGAAGATCCCGGCCGCCGCGGCTGCCGCGATCGTGCCGCGGTCAGACGGCGTGGACCGGGGCGTTCTGCTGCTCATCCTCGACCACGGTGGGCGCGGGCTCCTTCGCTCCGGGCAACTGCCCGACGAGCGCCATCGCAACGAACGGGAAGAACCACGGGAGATAGAGGTAGGACCAGTGCGTGAGCACGAGCTCGAAGCCGACCAGCACGACCGCGGTCAGCGCAGCCATGCGCAGGGGCGAGCGGCGCCGCGGCCACCAGCCGAGTGCGACCGCTCCGACGACCAGGAGCGCCTGGAGGCCGCGCTGCACGAGGTGCAGGTCGGGCAGGCCGCGCGCGTGGTACTGCCCCCAGTCCCAGAGGGAGAAGGGCGAGTCACGCCCCACCTGGAAGCGAACCGTGCGGTCGAAGAACACCCGGGCCGCATGCGCCGGCGACGGCTCGAGGAACAGGACGAAGAACACGAGCACCGTCGCGAGCGCGAACCCGAGCAGGGCGAGCGCGACGTTGCGCGGCCGCCGCGCCTCGGGGTAGCCCGACCAGAGCGGCAGCAACAGCAGCGACGCGAACTTCGTCCAGCCCGACACGGCGACCGCAGCTCCACGGGCGACGTCGCTCGTCAGCGCGAGGAAACCGAAGACGAGGAGCACCGGCATGATCGAGTCGTTCGTGTTCGAGCTCGACGCGTATTGGGTGAACGGCCACGACGCCCACGCGAACGCGAGGGTCGCGCCAAGTCGCGGGCCGCCGAACCGCCGGCCCACAAGCGCGAGCCCGAACAACGCGAGCAGGTCGAACAGAATCGACGTCGCGTGCACGGCGGGCAGCGTGTCCCACTTGTGACTCCAGCCGAAGAGCAGGTAGCCGGGGATGTACGCGAGGTAGGAGACGGGGCCGTAGGTGTCGCCGAGTGGGTTCGCGGTCTCGCACTTCCCGTTCGTCTGGATGCGGTCGCGTACCTCGCCGTCGGCATCCGCCGGGCCGCAATGCGGTCGAACGTCCTCGGCGGGGAAGTGCCCGTACGGGCTGTCGCCGTGGACGATCCGGTCAGCGCCGATCACTCCCGAGAAGCCGACGTCGATCACGTTCGATGCGCGCACGTTCAGGCCGACGCGGAAGCCCGCGAGGAACACGGTGGCGGCCGCGAGCACCCAGATCGGCCACACAGGGGCGCCGCGCGTCGGGCGGTCGCGTCTCGCCACCCAGACGCAGCGTACGAGCAGCCAGAGAAGGGGCGGATAGGCGAGCGGCACCGCCGTGAAGATGTTGCCGTGGTTGAAGAACCACAACGAGGCGGAGAGCGAGAGCAGCACGAGGAGGTCGGCGTTCCGCAGCGAGAAGGGACGCCTCCAGTCGACAAGACCGAGCAGGAAGACCGCGCAGAAGGCGAGCCAGACTGGGTAGCTGTTGATCTTCTCGCCGCCGAACGCGCCGGTGTATCCCCGAGCCATCTTCCACGCGACCTGCGGGCCGGTCCACGCCTCGGTCACGACACCTGTCTGGTCGTCGACGAGGCCGGTCGCGACCTCGCCCGCCTTGCCCGACCAGACGTTCACCGTCCAGGTGCCCTGCTTGAACGTCGCGTCGGTCGTGGGCTTCGGCGGGTAACGCGCGAGCCAGTCGTGCACCTTGCGGTCGGCGAGCAGACGTGCGATCGCCTCCTGCTTCGGCAGGTGCGGGCTCGTCTGCGCGAGCGGCGTCGTCGCCGTCAGCGGGTTCGTCACGGTCGTCCCGGCCGCGGCTGCCGGGGCGAGCGCGAGCGCGAGCGAGACGACGGCGACGAGCCTCACGTGCGGAAGCTCCAGAGCTTGTTGCCGAGGAAGTTCAGCGGAGTCACGAGCACGATTGCAATTGCCTGCGAGACGACCTTTCGCCAATCGAGCCAGTCGATGAAGACGACGAGCCAGAGTTGGTTGACCGCGAAGGCGAGCAGCGCGACGACGAAGAACCGCATGCCCTGTGCACCGATGTGGCCCTTCTCGTTGGAGAACGTCCAGAGCCGGTTCCACAAGTAGTTGTTCGCCGCGGCGACCACGAACGAGATCGCGGCGGCGACGTGCGCCCCCATGTTGAGCAGAGACGCGAACACGACCAGGTTCACGACATACCCGCTCGCGCCGACGGCGCCGAACTTCGCGAGCTGGACCCAGTTGTGCGTTCGGCGCAGAGCGTGCGCCGCGCGGCCGGCGAGAGTGGGCTCCGACACCGTGGCGAGGCTAGCTGACCACGGCTCCACTGCGCCTCAGGTCGGCTCGCCCTCCGATGTGAAGACCCCCGCGACGAGCGGGACGAACCGCACGGGCGCAATCGCCCGCACGAGCCGCCCTCCGGCCGCCGTGCGCTCGACCAAGACGAGGCTCCTCCCGACCGGGATCACGAGCCGCCCGCAGGGTGCGAGCTGATCTTCCAGCGCCGCCGGGATCTCCGCGGCCGCAGCGGCCACGGCGATCGCGTCGAAGGGCGCTCGCTCGGGCAAGCCGAGCGTGCCGTCTCCCACCACCACCTCGACGCGCGCGGCATACCCTGCGGCGTCGAGGTTCCGCCGCGCCTGCTCCGCGAGCGCGGGAATCCGCTCGATCGAGACAACGTGGCCCGCGAGCTCCGCCAGCACCGCTGCCTGGTAGCCCGAGCCGGTCCCGACGTCGAGCACGCGCTCGCCGCCGACGAGCCCGAGGCTCGCGCAGATGAGCCCGACGATGTACGGCTGCGAGATCGTCTGCCCGTGCGACAGTTTGAGGGCAGCGTCGTCGTAGGCGCGGCGTCGCTTGCCCGCGGGCACGAAGAGCTCGCGCGGCACCCGCTCCATCGCCGCGAGGACGCGCGCGTCGGTGAGGCCGCGCCGCCGAAGCTGGAGGTCGGACCAGTTACGCCGCACGACGGACAGCGACCCCGAAGTGGTCTGCGACGAGCGCTTTGATACCCGTGATCGAGAAAGGCGGTGCGCCGAGGCCGACGGTCAGCATCGGCACCTCGGAGTCGGCAGGCTCGAGCGAGCCGTGACTCCCGCCGCCGAGGTGGTGCCGGCCTGCAAGGTCGACGAACTCCCAGCCGGATGCGGCCGAAACGAGCACCTCACCCGCGTTTGGATTGGCGAGTGCGGCTGCGGCGCGCACGCGCCCGTCGGGCACCTCGTCGAGCAGCGCGAGATCCTCGTCGCCGTTTCGGCGCGCGACGAGGTGGCCGTCCTCGGAGAAGAGCACGATGCCGGCGGATTGCTCCCTGTCGAGCAGCTCCGCGATCCGCCGCGGCTCGTCGGTGTAGACCATCGCCGCGCGGTTGGAGGCGGTCACGAGGTCGTCGCCGACGTCGAGCCTGGCGGTCTGCTCGACGCGGGACTGTCCGTGGTCGGAGCAGACGACGACCGCGTAGCGCTCGAGGAACGCGTCGGGGCCGCCGGCGGCATCCATCAGTGCTGCGATTGCAGCGTCGCTGCGCGCGAGCGCCTCGTGCGCGCTGTCAGGGCCGGCGGCGTGCGACGCGAAGTCGTAGTCGGGCAGGTAGTAGACGAGCAGGTCGAAGCCGTCGCGTGTGACGAGCCAGCGGCCGACGGCGGCCGCGTACGCGTCGATCGAGCCGAGCGCGCGATTGCGAACGGCGAGCGGCGCCCCGGTTCGGTCGCTCTCGTAGAGGGAGTAGAAGAAGAACCGCTTCGGGCCGTTGACCGCGGGAACACCTGGAATCGTCGGAAGGTGGCGGTGCCGGCCGCGGTAGCAGGTGATGTTGATCGCGGCCGTGGTCAACCCCGCATCCTCGAGCGCCTCGTAGACGGTCTCGGCGCGGCGGCCGAGATGCTTCGCGTTCAGGTCGATGATCGTGTCGCGCAGCGAGCGTGCGATCCCTGCGGCACGCACGGCGCCGAACGACGAGCCGTACTCGACGATGCGCCGCTCGCCGCGGTGCCACCACACGAGGTGTGGGATCTCATGCACGTCCGGGTGGCTTCCCGTCGCGATCGACGAGAGGCAGACCGGCGTCAGCGACGGGAACGTCGACGTGGCTCGGCGATACTCGCCGTGCTCGGCGAGAAAGCGCAGCGCAGGCGTGTCCGCGGCCTCGAACATGGACGGCGTCAGACCATCGATCACGACGAGCACAACCGGCTTCGCCGCCAACCCGCGCCTCTTCAGTCGCGCGCGAGCGTGCGCAGGCCCGCGTGCGTGTCGGGCGACCGGCGGCGAAGCCGCGCGCCGAGCACCGGGACGGCCAGCGCCTCGAGGTAGCCGAGCACCGGAACGAACGCAAGCGCTGCGCCGACGAGCCCGGCGAGCGCAAGGATCGCCGCGGTGCCGCCGCGTGTGCCGCCGCGTCGGAGGGTGCCTGCAACCAGCGGCGCCGAACCGAGCGAGCCGCAGAGCGCGCCGGCGAGCCCGCCTGCAGCTTCATCCCATTGCCCGAACGCGAAGCCGATGGCCACCACAATCGCCGCTGCGACGACGAGCGCGGCGAGCGCGCGGCGCAGCGTGCCGGTCGCTGCGACACCGATTGCGGCGCCGAGCCCGACCAGGATTCCGATCGTGTACCAGTCCCCCATCGCGGCGGCCAGTGTAGCTCCGCGGTTTACCTTGGCACTCCGGATGGGCATATGTGCTGAGCCCCCTGCAACAGGAGACACCTTGTCGGACAACGTCAAGCCCTTGCTCGTCTTCTTCTCGTCCGCGCGTTCAGGCCCGTCGAGGCGGATGGAGAGCCTCGTCGCGCACATCGCGCGCAAGGAGCGCCACCGTCTTCGTGTCGTGCAGGTGGACGTCGACGAACGCGCCGATCTCGTCGCGAAGCTCGCGGTGACGGCTGCACCGACCGTCGTGCTCGTCGCCGGCCGGAAAGCGGTCGCGCGGATCGATGGTCGCGCAAGCGCCCCGACCATCGAGGCGATGCTCGAGCAGCACTTCGCTCCCGCTACGGCCTGACGGGCTGGAACCTGGTTCGCTTGGTGTCAGACACCAAGGCGCCGGATCACGGCGAGTGTGAACTCGGCTGCGCGCGCGCCGTCGACCACGCGATGGTCGAACGTGACGCTGATGTTCCCGATCTTGCGGACGACGATCTCGCCGTCTCGCACGACTGCGCGCGGGCCGATGCGGTGCACGCCGAGGATTCCGACCTCGGGATGGTTGACGAGCGGTGTGACGAGCAAGCCGGCGAGCTTGCCGGCGCTCGTGACGGTGAACGTCGATCCGCGCAGGTTCTCCGGCGTGAGCGTGCCCGCGTGCGCCTTCTCTGCAAGCGCGTCGATGTCTGCACGCAGCTCGGCGAGCGACCGGCTGTCGCACCCGCGCACGACCGGTACGACGAGCCCCTGCTTGGTCTGCATCGCGACTCCGAGGTCGTAGCGATCGAGGTACACGATCTCGTCGCCCTCAAGGCGCGCGTTCAGCTCCGGGTACTCCTTCAGTCCGAGCGCGGTCGCCTGGAGGACGAGCGGCAGCAACTGCTTCAGGTCGACGTCCGTGAAGTCGCACTCCTCGACGTAGGTGACCGCGGGCACCTCGTGGTGGGCGCGCGTCAGGTGCTCGGCGATCTGACGCCGAACGCCACGCACCTTCTCGCGCCGGCCCTCGCCGACGGGCGCGGGCGGCGCGGGCATGCCACCTGCCGCTGCGCGGACGTCGTCCTCGGTCAGGCGGCCGCCCGGCCCCGTCGGCGCAACGGTGTCGAGGTCAACGCCGAGCTCGGCCGCGATCCGGCGGACAAGCGGCGTCGCCTGCACCTTCTGGCCGTGTCCCGGGGACTGTCCCCGGGACGTGGCCGAGACGGACGGGACCGCGGCCGCGGCGGGCGGCTCGGCGGCGCGCGACTGTTCGAGCTCGTCGTCGCCGCCGATCACGACGAGCACCGTCCCGACCGGGACGACGTCGCCCTCGGCGACGAAGATCCGCGTCACGGTGCCCGCCGCCGGCGACGGGATCTCGACCGTCGTCTTGTCGGTCTGAATCTCGACGAGCGGCTGGTCCTCCGCGATCTCGTCCCCCTCGGCCACGAGCCAACGGGCGATCTCACCCTCGGTCAGGCCCTCGCCGAGGTCCGGCAGCTTGAACTCGTACGGCACGGCGGTGGAGGCTACGCGACGAGCGTGCGCACCGCTGCAGCAATGCGGTCGACCGACGGCATGTAGGCGTCCTCGATCGTCCAGTACGGATACGGAACGTCGAAACCGGTGACGCGCAGCACGGGCCCACGGAGGTCGAAGATCGCCTTCTCGGCGATCAGCGCCGCGAGCTCGGCGCCGAACCCGGCCGTGCGCGGCGCCTCGTGCACGATCACCACGCGGCCGGTCTTCGCGACCGACGCGAGAATCGCGACCTCGTCGAGCGGACGCAGCGAGCGGATGTCGACGACCTCACAGGACGCCTCGCCCGCCAGCGCCTCTGCGGCCCGCTCGCACACGCCCACCATCGCGCCGTACGCGATCAGCGTCACGTCGCTTCCCTCGCGCGCGATGCGCGCCTGCCCGAGTGGGACGACGTAGTCGCCTTCGGGCACGTCGCCGCGCGCGGTGCGGTAGACCAGCTTCGGCTCGAAGATCACGACCGGGTCTGGATCGCGGATCGCCGCGGCGAGCAGGCCCTTCGCGTCGGCCGGCGTTGACGGGATCGCGACCTTGATTCCCGGCGTGTGGACGTAGTACGCCTCGGGCGAGTCGTCGTGCAACTCGGGCGCACGGACGCCACCGCCGTACGGCATGCGGATCGTCAGCGGGAACTCCATGCGGCCGCCGCTCCGCCAGCGGTAGCGGCCCACGTGCGTGATCAACTGGTCGAGGCACGGGTACGAGAACGCGTCGTACTGCATCTCGCAGACCGGTCGCCAGCCGGCCATGCAGAGCCCGATCGCCGCACCGAGGAGCCCCGCCTCCGCAAGCGGCGTGTCGACGCAGCGGTTCGCGCCGAACCGGTCGAGCAGCCCGGTCGTGGCGCGGAAGACGCCGCCGGAGCGGCCGACGTCCTCGCCCAGCACCATCACGTTCCCGTCGCGTTCCAGCTCCGTGTGCAGCGCGTCGTTGACCGCCTCGACGAGAGTCAGCTCAGCCATTGCGCATGTTCGGTGGGGGATCGACGTAGGCGTTCTCGAACAGCAGCGACGGATCGGCGGGGGCCTCGGCTTCCGCGGCCGCAATCCCGGCGCGCATCAGATCCTCCGCGTCGCTGCGCACAGCGGCGGCGTGCTCGTCGGTGAGGATGCCGAGCCGCTTCAGGAACCCCTCGTACTGGCCGAGGCACTCGCGTGAACGTTCTTCCTCGACCCGCACCAGATCGATGTACGCGCGCGGATCATCCGCGGTCGCGTGCGGTGCGACGCGGTAGTGCACTGCCTCGATCAGCGTCGGCCCGCCGCCTGCACGTGCGCGCTCGACCGCCTCGCGCGCCGCTTCATACACGGCGAGCACGTCGAGCCCGTCGACGCGGACGCCGGGAATCCCGTAGCCGACAGCCTTGTCAGCGAGCGTCTCAGCGCGTGTCTGAGCCTCGACCGGCGTCGAGATCGCCCAGCCGTTGTTGTTGCAGACGAAGACGGCCGGCGCGTTCATCACGGCCGCGAAGTTGACGCCCTCGTGGAACGCGCCTTCGCTCGTCGCCCCGTCGCCGAAGAACGCCATCGCGACAGCGTCCTCGCCGCGCAGCTTCTTCCCCCAAGCAAGGCCTGCCGCATGCGGCACGTGCGTCGCGATCGGCACACAGATCGAGGCGATGTTCCAGTCGGCCGGGCTCCACCATCCGGACGGGTGGCCGCGCCACCACTGCAGAATCGTCTCGGGCGGCATCCCGCGCACGAGGCCGATCGCGGACTCGCGGTATGACGGGAAGATCCAATCGTCGTCGCCGAGCGCATACGAGGCGCCCACCTGGATCGCCTCGTGGTTCCAGAAGATCGCGTAGGTGCCGATCCGGCCCTGGCGGTGGTAGACAACCGAGCGCTCGTCGTAGGTGCGCAGGAGCACCATCCGGCGGTGAAGCTCGAGCAGGTCGATCTCGCTGAGACTTGCGGGCGGCGCGTCGCCGTCCAGGACGCGGCGGAGCTCGGGTGCAACCTGGGCCATCCGCGGGCGAAACCTACCTGAGCCCCAGACGGGCGGCCTGCCAGGCGACCATCTCGTCGAACGACGCGCGGCTCATGCCGTGCCGCGTGTCGTACCAGCGCACGCGGGGGTGGCCGGGAGCCGCGCGGATCAGCGCGACGAGCTGAGAGTGGGGCACGTGATCGTCGTGAGCACCGGCCTGGAAGAAGAGGTGAGCACGCGCTTTTCGGATCCAGGTGAGCGGCGTCCGGGAGCCACGGCCGGCGACGATCCCGATCGCGCTCAGCCGCCGATCGTCGCCGGCAAGGATCGCAGCGGTCTGCGCCCCGAGTGAGAAGCCGACGAGTCCGAGCCGGTGCGCGTCCACATCCTTCCGCGCGACGAGCAGGTCGAGAGCGCGCCGCGCGTTGACGACGAGCGGGCGGAACGTCTGCGCGTTATTCGGCTGCGAGATGGTCATCGTCACGGCGCCGTGTGCCGCGAGCTCCGCCGCGGGCAGGAGCAGGTCCTCGCGGTTGCCCCCGGAGCCGTGCAGGAAGAGCACCGCCGGATGGCGGCCCCCGCCCTTCGGCACGAGCAGGAACCCGTTCACACGCGCGCCGCCCGCCCCGGCGTAGGACACGAGCCGCACGACGAGGTTGCTGCTCGACATGACGACGCCGCCGCTTCGCTCCGCGAGCGGCTTCGTCCGGTCGTACGCGAATGGATCATGCGCCGCCTGCCCGCCGCACCCCGTCAGGAGGGCTGTCGCGAGCGCGGCGCTACACAGCGCGGTCTTAAACCAGCACCGAGACCGCATCGCGCTTTGCCTCGAAGATCGCCTCGTCGACGTCGCCAAGGTCCTCGCCGTCGGCTTGCAGCGGCAGCGGGCGGTCGCAGTGCACGACGATCCGGTCGAGGTCGTGCCCCGTGAGGAGCTTCAGCCTGTCGTGGCCGCGGCCGCGGACCAGGGCTGCCGCGATGCGCGGAACGTCGCGCGAGTTGACGCGCGTCGGCGCGGCGAAGTCGATGCCGTCCTCGAAACGGGCGCCGGGTGAGACGCGCAGCGGGACCCGGCCCGCGAAGGTGTACGGGTCGCCGTTCGAGACGAGCACGAAGGCCGCGCGGCCGACGCCCTCGATCTCGATCTGCGGCTTCCACCTGCCCCGGTGCTCGAGCACCATCTTCGCGACCAGACGCAGGAACGCGAGGTCGCCGGGGCGGGCACCGCCGGCGTCGCGCCCGAGCCCGTCGAGCCGCCTGATCGCCTCGCCGTCGAAGCCGATTCCCGCCGAGAAGCAGAATCGGCGCCCGTTCACCGCGCCGAGCGAGATGCGCCGCACCCGCTCTTCGGCCAGCGCGGCGCCGACCGCGCGCGCCGCCTCGACCGCGTCGCGCGGCAGGCCGAGCGCCCGCGGCAGGACGCTCGTCCCGCCGCCGGGCAGGAACCCGAACGGCACCGCGCCGTGCGCCCCGTTCAGCGCCTCGTTGTAGGTGCCGTCCCCTGAGAAGACGAGGATCGCGTCGGTCTCCGCCGCGCACGCCGCGGCCAGCTCGGAGGCGTGGCCCGGCCCCTTCGTGAACTCCGTGCGCAGATCGACACGCTCGCGCAGGACGCGCTCGACCGCGGTGATCCGCTCGCCGGTCACGTGGGTCGAGTAGGGGTTGACGATCAGCACCGCGCGCTTCACGCTCCCGAGCATGCCACGGCGCCGCACCGCGTTGATCGTCGCCGTCCCCGAGGCCGAGCCTTACGTCGCCGAACTGCGGCTCGCCCACGACTCGTCGGCACCGCTCGGCGTGCCTGCGCACATCACCATCCTCTTCCCGTTCGCGCCGTCCGACGAACTGGACGAGGATACGATCGCCGACCTGCTCGCCGAGCACCCCGCGTTCGACTTCGAGCTCGCCTCGCTCGAGCACTTCGACGACGATGTGACGTACCTGGCACCGGTTCCCTCCGAGCCATTCGCGGCGCTGACCCGCGCCGTCGCCGAGCGATGGCCGACGTACCCGCCGTACGCGGGGATGTTCGAGACGGTGATTCCGCACCTCACCGTCGGCGAGACGATGCTCGAGCTCGACGCGCCCCTCCCGATCGCGTGCCGCGCACGTGAGGTGGTGCTGATCGAGCAGGACGAGCCCGGCGGCCGCTGGCGGCCGCGGCGGCGCTTCCCGCTCGGCTGACGTTGGTTACGGGGTTGCGTATCCGCGCATGCCGTCCAGCAGGGCTGCGTAGAGCCGATCGGCGAGCTCGTCCGTGCCCGAGCCGGGGCGTAGCCACGTGTAGGCCCAGTTGGCCGCCGAGAGGAAGAGGAGCGCTGCCGTCGCGACGTCGAGGTCGGTGCGGAGCTGGCTCTCCTCGACGCCCGCACGGAAGAGCTCGCGGATGCGCACCTCGTAGCGGCGGCGCTCGGCCACGAAGCGGTCGCGCCGGTCGCCCTCGAGGTGCCGCCATTCGCGCACAAACACGGTCGCCACGTCGAGTTGCTGCCCGACGACGGCCAGGTGCGCCCGCAGAGCGAGCCGGATGCGCTCGGCCGCCGGCGCGTCCGATGGGACGCCGTCGAGCCCGGCGTGGAACGCCTCGGCGCCTTCCCAGGCGACCTCCCAGAGCAGGTCTTCCTTGGAGGCGATGTGGTGGTAGAGCGAGGCCTTCTGGACGCCGAGCGCCTCGGCGAGGTCAGCCAGGGACGTGCCCTGGTAGCCCCGCTCGGCGAAGAGCCGGGCCGCGATGCGCGTTAGCTCCTCACGCCTGGCGGACATCTATCATGGCCACCCTAACGATCGGTCGGTGGGGAGGCCACGGTGGACAGCCGCACGGAAGAATTCGTCGCCTACGTCCAGGAGGGCGGGCAGGTCGAGGCCGGCGACTGGCTGCCGGACGAGTACCGGCAGAAGCTGATCAAGTTCATCGAGATGCACGCCAACAGCGAGCTGATGGGCGTGCTCCCCGAGCGCGAGTGGATCCTCAAGGCGCCGACGCTTCAGCGGAAGCTCGCCCTGACGGCGAAGGTGCAGGACGAGGTCGGCCACGCGCAGCTGATCTACCGGATCGCCGAGGACCTCGGCAAGCCGCGGGACGCCATGTTCGCCGACCTCCTCTCGGGCAAGGCGAAGTTCCACAACGTCTTCCATTACCCGACGAAGAGCTGGGGCGATGTCGGGGTGATCGCCTGGCTCGTCGACGCAGCGGCGATCATCAGCCAGAAGGCGCTCCTCAAGTGCTCGTACGCGCCGTACGCGCGGATCATGAAGAAGATCTGCTGGGAGGAGTCGTTCCACATCCTCCACGGCCGCGACGTGATCCTCGCGATGATGACCGGCACCGACAGTCAGCGCGAGCTCGTTCAGGAGGCTCTCAACCGCTGGTGGGGCCCGCTGATGCAGTTCCACGGCAACCCGATCCCGCGCGACGAGGATCCGATGTGGTTCTGGCGGATCAAGTCGCAGGGCAACGAGGAGGCGCGCCAGCAGTTCCTCGAGGGCTACGTGCCGCAGATCTGGGAGCTCGGGCTCACGGTGCCCGACGCGAACCTGCGCCGTTCAGACGAGGGCGTCTGGGAGTACAGCGAGCCCGACTGGGCCGAGCTGAAGTCCGTCGTCACGGGCCACGGCCCGCGCTCGCAGGAGCGCCTCGACTTCCGACGCCGCTACCTCGACCAGGAACAGTGGGTTCGCGACGCCGTGCTCGCCGCATGAGCGTCTTCGAAGTCTTCCGCCAGGAACGCAAGGGCCAGCCGTTCACGCATGCCGGCTCGATCGTCGCGCCCGACGCCACCTTCGCGGACGCGTGGGCGCGGGAACAGTACGGTCGGCGCGGCGAGTCGGAGGCGCTCTGGCTCGTGCCGCGCGACGCGGTGCACCAGGTGACTGAGTGGGCCGACGAGTTCGACCTGAAGTACCGCCGCGTCGACGGCTACTCGATCAAGGAACGGTTGAAGGAGGCGCGTGAGCGCGCGATCCAAGCTACTCCTGACGCTGGCTGACGACGAGCTGATCGTCGGCTGGCGGGACTCGGAGTGGACGGGGATCGCACCGACGCTCGAGGAGGACGTCGCGTTCTCGTCGATCGCCCAGAACGAGATCGGCCACGCCCGCGCGCTCTACGAGCTCGCTGCGGTCGAGCTCGGAAGCGACGCGGACGCGCTCGCGTTCGACCGCGCGCCGGAGGACTACCGCTGCGCACCGCTCGTCGAGCTGCACCTGATGGAGTGGGCGCACACGATCGCGCGCCGCTACCTCTACGAAGAGGCCGACCGCGTGCGAACGACGGCGCTGATGCAGTCCGACGACGCGGAGCTCGCGGGCCTCGCGGCGAAGATCGACCGCGAGGAGGTCTACCACCGCATGCACGCCGAGATGTGGGCGGCGCGCCTGCGCGACGAGCCGCGCTTCACGGCGGCGGTCGAGGAGCTCTGGCCGTATGCGCTCGGCGTCCTCGAGCCGCCGCTGCGTCCCGAACTCGCCCGCCTCGTCGGGCTGCCCGTGTCGGTCGAGGTACACGAGCGCGGCGCGCACAGACCTGAGCTGGCCGAGCTGCTGACCGAGATGACCGAGGTGCGCCGGTCGGAGCCCGGCGCGCAATGGTGATCAAGAGCGCGGTAACGGCCGCCGAGGTGTGGGCAGCGCTCGAGGAGATCCCCGACCCGGAAATCCCGGTCATCTCGCTCGTCGACCTCGGCGTCATTCGCGATGTCACCGTCGACGGAGACCGCGTGCGCATCGAGTTCACGCCGACGTTCCTCGGCTGCCCCGCCCTCGAGGTGATGCGCCGGGCGATGGAGGAGAAGGTGGCCTCGCTCGGAGGCCGGCCCGAGGTGGCGGTGATCCAGGACGACTCGTGGTCGACCGACCGGATCACACCCGCCGGGCGCGAGAAGCTGCGCGAGGCCGGCTTCGCTCCGCCGGCGCCCCGCGCGGCCGGGCCAACGACGCTCGTGCAGCTCCAGTCGAAGGCGTTCCGCTGTCCTTACTGCAACTCGACTGAGACACGCCTCGAGAACATCTTCGGCCCGACGCCGTGCCGCTCGATCCGCTGGTGCGAAGGATGCCGCCAGCCGTTCGAACAGTTCAAGACGATCTGAGAACCAGACCAACGACCACCCCCCGGCCGGTAAGGTCCGCTCATGGCGCATGTGCGCATCCTCTATTGCCCCGTCTGAAGCGGGTACGACGAGCGGGCCGCGAGTCTCGTGGCCGAGATCAACGGGACAGGGCACAGCGCCGAGATGGCGGAGGGCGAGAAGAGCCAGTTCGACGTGCTCGTGGACGACCGGCTCGCGTTCTCGAAGCAGCAAGCCGGCCGCTGGCCCGAGTTCGCAGAGGTCCTGGCCGCGCTGCCGCCCGCCGTTTAGAGGCTCTCGCCCTAACACGATCTGAACGTGCGCCCGATAGCCTCGTCGTCCGTGCCGGCCTCCCGCGCTCTCCTGCTCGTCCTGCTCGTGCCCGTGCTCGCGGCCGGGTGCGGGTCCGCCTCGCACAAGCAGGCCCAACCGGCTCGGCTGACGCAGAAGCAGTTCGTGTCGGTAGCGAACGCCGTGTGCATCAAGTCCGACCGGCGGATATTCCAGCTCGGCCGGCTCTCGCTTCTCCCGGGCGGCTGGGCCGCGACCGCCGTCGCCGCGCGCACGGGCGTCGCGGAGATGTCCGTCGTGCACGCGCCAGTGCAGTCCGACGCCGGGTTCCAGCACATGCTCTCGCTCGGCAGGCAGCTCGCCGCCGGCATCCAGCAGGTGCACGACGCGCTCGCGAAGGAGAACTACAAGGTCGCGCAGGCCGCCCAGCTCAAGGCAACGAAGACCGATACGGCGATCCACCGTCAGGCGAAGAAGCTCGGCCTCACGTTCTGCCAGCAGCTGCTGACCAACTGGCCGGCCTAATCGCTCTGGCCCCTAGGCTTTCGGCCCGCCGTCGAAGCTCGGGTAGCGGCTCGTCACCAGAAAGACGTAGCCGTAGGCCTGCATCTCGTAGCGCAGCATCCACGCGCTGATGTCGCGCATCCCCTGGTGCATGTGACCCGTCGCGAGACAATAGAACCAGCCGACGAACGCGACGACCTCGTTGACCGCACGGAAGACGTAGACGAGCAGCAGCGCCGGGATCGCGAGCAATACGCGGAAAAAGACGGACATGCGGCTCTGCGCTGCGGCCGAATCGACGCGGAGATCGACCGGGTAGCTGCCCTGCGCGCCGCCGAACGGCGGCCAGGGATCGGCGAGCAGGAACAGGTAGGCCGAGAGGTGCGCGTACGCGCGCAGGTAGCGCGCCATGAACTCGTGCAGCCCGTCGGGAACGCGGCCGAGGATCATCGACGCGAACCACGAGATCAGGATCACGACGTAGACGGCAATGCCCCAGATGGCAAGCCAGAGCGCCTGTGGGATCGCAAGCAGCAGCCGGAAGAACACGGTCAGCCGGGTGCGCTTCAGGTCATCTTCGACGATCAGGCCGATCGGATGCGATGCGGCCAGCGATTCGGTCATGCCTGCCTCCGTTCGTGGGTGAAACCTGTCCCGCTCGCAAGTGTGGGGTAGCGGTCGGTCAGCAAGAACAGGTAGCCGAACATCTGCGCCTGGTAGCGCAGGCAGTAGGCGCTCAGATCGCGGAAGCCGCGCGGGTAGCGCCCCGTGACGAGCGCGTAGAACGCGCCGAGGATCGCGACGACGTAGAGCACGTAGGTGAACACGGTCGCGAGGACGTACGCGGGCAGCACGAGCACGATCCGGAGCAGGGTCTTCCAGCGCGCCTGCGGTGCGGGCGGCGCGATGTCGAGGTCGACGGGATAGGTCCCGTGCCAGCCGCGGAACGACGGGTACGGATCGGCGACGAAGTACAGATACGCGTAGACATGCGCCTGGTAGCGGACGAGCCGCGCCATCCACTCGTGGACGCCGCGTGGCGAGGTCCCGCGCGCGAGGGTGATCACCCAGTTGACGATGCCGACGGGCATGGCGAGGTACGTCCAGAGGCTGAGCACGAGCAGATGCGGCAGGGCGAGCAGCCAGCGCGTCGCCACCGTCAGCCGCCAGCGCTGGAGGTCGTCGCTCACGATCATGCGGATCGGGTGAATCGACGGGACGCCGTCGCCGGTGAACGCCGCCTCGCGCTTCTCGAAGAACGCCGCGACCCCCTCGCGAAAATCGGGTGTCTGCGTCAGCTGGGCTTGCGTCATGGCTTCGAGCTCGAGCTGCTCGGCGAACGTCGTCGACTCGGCCGCGTCGAGCAGGCGCTTCGTGTGCCAGACGGCACGGGTCGGCATCGCCGCGAAGAGCTGCGCCACCTCCTGCGCGCGCTCGGCGAAGTGATCAGCGGCGACGACCTCTGAGACGAGGCCCCAGTCGCGCGCCTCCTCGGCGCTCAGGCGGCGGCCGGTCGTCAGCCACTCGAACGCGCGTGCCGACCCGAGCAGGCGGCGGGCAAGCCAGGTGCCACCCGAGTCGGGGACGAGGCCGATCTTGATGAAGGCCGGGACGAAGCTGGCGGAATCGGCCGCGATGCGCACGTCGCACGCCAGGGCGAGCGACAAGCCGGCGCCCGCGGCGGCGCCGTTGACCGCCGCAATCACGGGCTTCTGAAGGGCGCGGATCGCGAGGACGTTGCGGTGGTAGTTCCGGCGCAGGTTGTCGGCGACGTCGCCCGCGCCACTCGAGAACTCCTGGAGATCCTGCCCGACGCAGAAGCCGCGACCGGCGCCGGTGATCACGACCGCGCGGACGCTCGCATCCTTCGCGCGCTCGAGCGCGTCGAAGATCCCCCGGTGCACCGAACTGTTGAGCGCGTTCAGCACCTCGGGGCGGTTCAAGGTGATCGTGAGGACGCTTCCTTCGCGCGTGACGTCGACGTCGGCCATGGGACAACCATAACCCGGTCCAGACCGGGATAGAGTCCGGCGGGATGAGCGACCCGTACGCCGCCTACCCGAGCCTCGAGCTCGACCGGCCCGCGCCGCACGTCCTGCGGCTGACCCTTCGTGCCGCCGGGCGGCTGAACGCAGTCAGCGCGACCATGCATCACGAGCTCGCCTCGATCTGGCAGGCGATCGGTGCCGACGACGACACGCGCGCGGTGATCGTTCGTGGGGCAGACGGCGCCTTCAGCTCGGGCGGCGACCTCGACCTCGTACTCGAGATCGCGTCGGATCACGCGACGCGGGTGCGGGTGTTCCACGAGGCGCGCGACCTCGTCTACAACGTCATCAACTGCCCGAAGCCAATCGTCTCCGCGATGACGGGCCCCGCTGTCGGCGCCGGGCTCGCGGTCGGACTGCTGGCGGACATCTCGATCGTGACACCGAGCGCACGGATCGTCGACGGCCACACGAAGCTCGGCGTCGCTGCCGGCGACCACGCGGCGATCGTGTGGCCGCTCCTCTGCGGGCTCGCAAAGGCGAAGTACCACCTGCTCCTCTGCGAGCCACTCGACGGGGTCGAGGCGGAGCGGATCGGCCTCGTGTCGCTCTGCGTGCCCGAGGACGAGCTCGAGGAGCGAGCGCTCGCGATCGCAGTGCGGCTTGCCGAGGGCTCGCAAGCGGCGTTGCGGCACACGAAGCTCGCGCTCAACAACTGGTTGCGCGCGGCGGGCCCAGCATTCGACGCGTCACTCGCGCTCGAGTTCCTCGACCTGACGGGCCCCGACGTGCACGAGGGCGTCGCCGCCGTGCGCGAGAAGCGCAAGCCCGCGTTCTAGTTCACCTCGGCGAACTCGACGCTGAAGCGCTTTCCCATCGCCATCGCGTCCTTGGCGGTCGCCGCGAACTCCGGGGAGCTCGCCGCCGTCTTGAACGCGTCCATGTCCGGCCACTCGAACTCCGCGTAGTAGCAGTGCGCAGGCTCGCCCATCGGCGCGCCGAAGACACGCCCGTGACGGAAGGTCGCGCCCGGCACCTCGAGGCACAACTCGACGTGCTCCGCATACCGCTGCGGCTCCGGCTCTTCGTCGTAGAGTACGAACGCCCTGATCATCGATCTCCCTTCGTCGGAGAGAGGAGACTAACCATGGCGGCAGAACGACGAGAAGGCCGCCTAGTAGAGGCCTGATGTGGATTTCATGCACTCCCGGATGACGCCAGCACCCCAACCCACATCAAGCCTCTAATGTCAGCCGCAGTCGCACTCGCGATCATCGGCGGCCTCGCCGGCTCGATACAGGTCGCGGTCATGGGCCGCTTCGGCGGGCGGATCGGCGTGATCGAGGCGCTGACGTTCTCCACCGCACTGCAGCTGGCGCTTTCGCTCGCGATCCTCCTGGTGGCGCGCGTCGGGTTCGGTGGCATCGGCGGCGCGTTTCGCGCGCCGGCCTGGATGTGGCTGGGCGGGCTGATGGGGCTGACGGTCGTCTTCTCCATCACGTTCGCCCAGCCGCGCATCGGCGCAACGGCGACGATCGGGATCCTGATCGCCGGCCAACTGGTGATGGGCGCGGTGGTCGACCGGTTCGGCCTCTTCGGCGTCGAGCGGATCGGGATCTCGCTGCCGCGCGGCGTGGGGATCGTGCTGCTGGGAATCGGCGCGGCACTGTCGCTCGTTCGATAGCCCGTGTCGCATCGCACGAAAGTCTGGACCGCGCTCGTCACGGTCTATGTCATCTGGGGCTCGACGTACCTCGGCATCTATTACGCGGGGGCGACGATCCCACCGCTCTTCGCGGCGTCGACGCGCTTCATGACCGCTGGCGCGCTGATGGCGGGGGTGGTGCTGCTCCGCGGCGGCTCGCTGCGCATCTCGCGTGCGGCACTGCGGTCGGTGGTGCTGATCGGGATCCTGCTGCCGGGTGCGAACGCGGTGCTGTTCTTCGCCGAGCGGAACGTGCCGACCGGACTCGCGTCGCTGATCATCGCGTCGGTGCCACTGTGGCTCGCCGTGCTGCGGCTGAGCGGGCGCGAGCGTCTGCCGTGGCCCGTCCTCGCCGGCGTCGGCGTCGGATTCGCCGGCGTCGCGATCCTCGCGCAGCCGTCCGGGGGCGCGAAGAGCTGGGGGATCGCCCTGTGCGTGGTCTCGGCGCTGATGTGGTCGACGGGATCGTTCCTCTCGTCGCGGTTGACGATGCCGGCCGACGCGTTTGCAGCGACCTCCTACGAGATGTTCATGGGCGGCCTGATCATGTTTCCGATCTCGCTCTTCACGCTTCACGGGCTCCACCCGTCGACCGCTTCGATCGTCGGCTGGCTCTACCTCGTCACCTTCGGGTCAATCGTCGGCTACACGGCGTACACCTGGCTGCTCGCGAACGCGCCCCTCGGGATGGTGTCGACGTACGCCTACGTGAACCCCGTCGTCGCGATCACGCTCGGCGTTCTCTTCCGCGGTGAACATCTGACGTGGCGACTGCTCATCGGCGCCACGATCATCGTCATCGCCGTCGCCACGGTCGTCCGGCGGGAGCCACTGACGGCGACGGTGCGCGAAGAGGGTGTCCGTTAGCCTTCGAGCGGTTCGCAAAAGCAGTAGGTTCCCGCAAGCACCGAAGGCCGCACCTGTCGTAGGATCCCCGAAATGGGCCGTCGGCTCCTCCTCCTCGCCTCCTCGACGCTGCTCCTCGCCGCGTGCGGAAGCACGAAAACTGTCACCGTCACGGTCGGCTCGCAGGAGCCCGCGCCGGGGACAAAGGTGAGCGCGCTCGTCGCGGAGGGAGCGCACGACTTCAACCAGTTCGCGTGCGCACAGTGTCACGGGCCAGACGGCCGCGGCGGGATCTCACCGGCGGTGCCCGCGCTGAAAGTCGTCGGCAAAGCGCTGACGATCACGCAGCTGCGCACGATCATCGACCACGGCCTTGGCGTGTCATCCGACCCGACCAAGCCGTACATGCCGGTGTGGGGCCAGGTCATCTCGCATCGCCAGGTCACCGCCCTCGTCGCCTACGTCCATGCGGGCCTGCCGGTCGTCTCCGGCGCCACGCCGCAGGCGGTGCAGACCGACCAGGGCCCGGTCGTCGAGGGAGGACAGCTCTACGTTCGCTACGGCTGCATCAACTGCCACGGCCCGAATGGCCTCGGCGGCGTTCCGAACCCGCAGTCGCCGGATAAGTCGATCCCGCCCCTCTCGGGCGCCGACTTCTTCAAAGAGTTCAATACGGACAAGAAGATCAAGGACTTCATTCGCAGCGGCAGTGTGCTCGGCCGTGCGCCGATCGTCTCAATGCCGCACTGGGGCGGCATCCTCAGCGACAGCCAACTGCAGGCGCTCACCGAGTACATCAAGACGCTGAAGAACGGCTAGAGCCCGACGATGTCGTCCGGCTTGACGGGGACACGCGTCAGCTCGCGTCCCGTCGCCGCACGGAGCGCCGCAACGATCGCTGCCGTCGAAACGACGGTCGGCGGCTCGCCGACGCCCTTGACGCCGTAGGGCGCGTCCGGCTCCGGGTCCTCGATCAGCACCGACTCGACGGGCGGCATGTCGAGCGTCGTCGGGATCAGGTAGTCGGTGAAGCTCGCGTTCGTGATCAGGCCGTCGCGCGTCTGGATCTCCTCCATCAGCGCGAGCCCGAGCCCCTGCGCGGTGCCGCCCTCGATCTGCCCCTCGACCTGCTGCGGGTTGACCGCCTTGCCGATGTCCTGCGCGCAGCCGATCCACACGATGCGCGTCAGGCCGAGGTCGACGTCGACCTCTGCGACGACCTTCATCGCGCACGCGGCGAAGGCAACGTGTGCGCGTTCGCCGGTGATCTGGCCTGTCTCGGGGTCGAGCGGCGTCGTTTGCGCGTGGCGGTAGATCTTCTCGACGTCGATCTCCTCCCCGGGCCGGCGCGCCTGCTCCTCGAGCGCAGCGCGGCACGCATCGCGGACGGCGCCCGCTGCCATCCACGTCATGCGCGAGGCCGATGCGGACCCGGCGGAATCGACGGTCGAGGTCACGACCGGCGCCAGCCCGACATCGTCGATCCCGAGCTCCGTGCGCGCGACCTGGAGGATGACGCCGGTCACGCCCTGCCCGACCTCCGCAGCGGCGCAGTGCACCTCGGCCGATCCGTCGGTGCGCAACTGCACGCGCGCGGCGCAGTAGTCGTCGAAGCCCTCGGAGTAGGCGATGTTCTTGAAGCCGACGGCGAACCCGACGCCGCGGCGGACACCCTCGCCGTTGGTCGTGTTTCCGGCGCCGCCGGGCAGCCGCAGAACGTTCCGCGGTAGATCCTCGGCAGGCGGCGGCTCGAGCGCCGCCGCCGCTCGGATCGTCTCGGCGATCGGCAGCGAACCGGTGATCCTCTGGCCCGTCGGGAGGACGTCGCCGGGTGCGAGCGCGTTGAGCAGGCGCAGTTCGATCGGGTCGATCGAGAGCGCCGCGGCGAGCTTGTCCATCTGCGCCTCAGCGGCAAAGCAGGTCTGCACGGCGCCGAAGCCGCGCATCGCGCCGCACGGCGGGTTGTTGGTGTAGACGCCGGTCGACTCGATCAGGGCATTCGGCACCTCGTAGGGACCGACCGCAAAGGAGGCGGCATTCGACACCACGGCGGTGGTGCTCGACGCGTAGGCGCCGCCGTCCAGCAGGATCCGCATACGCACGTTGACAAGCCGCCCGTCGCGCGACGCCCGGTGCTCGCACCAGATGCGCGCCGGGTGCCGGTGCACGTGGCCCGTGAACGACTCCTCGCGGTTGTAGACGATCTTCACCGGGCGGTTCGTGTGCAGCGCGAGCATCGCGCCGTGCACCTGCATCGAGAGATCCTCGCGCCCGCCGAACGCGCCCCCGACGCCGGCGAGGTGGATGCGCACCTGCTCGAGCGGCAGGTCGAGACATGGTGCGACTTGCGCCCGGTCGACGTGCAGCCACTGCGTTGCGACATAGATGTCGACGCCGCCTTCGCCGTCAGGGACCGCGAGCCCCGACTCGGGGCCGAGGAATGCCTGGTCCTGGCTGCCGATGTCATAGACGCCGCTGACCGAGACCTCACCCTCCATCTCCGGGTCGCCGTGCTTGATCACCATGTGCCGCACGACGTTCGGGCGCGGGTCGTCGAAGTAGCCGTGACCGCGGGTCGGGCTCTCCGCGTGCAGCGGCGCCGACTCGGTCGCGCGCTCCATGTCGGCGACCGGGTCGAGCGGCTCGTACTCGACGGCGATTCGCTCGGCGGCGCGGCGCGCCTGCTCCGGATGCTCGGCCGCGACGAGGGCCACCGCCTCGCCGAAGTAGAGGACGCGGTCGATCGCAAGCACCGGCTGGTCCGAGAACTCGAGCCCGTACGTCTTCTGGCCGGGAACATCGTCGTGCGTGAGCACGGCGTGGACCCCCGGCAGCGAGACGGCCTGCGAGATGTCGATCGAGACGATGCGCGCGTGCGAGTGCGGGCTTCGCAGCGTGTGGCCCCAGAGCATTCCCGGAACGATCAGATCGCTCGCGTAGGCGAACTCGCCCTTCACCTTCGGCGGCGCATCCGCGCGCGGGACGAGGTCCCCGACCTTGCCAAGTTGGAGCGTGCGCCCGGCGATCTGCGTCATGCCCCGGCCGCCATGCGTACCGCGTCGAAGATCTTGGCGTAGCCCGTACAGCGGCAGAGGTTGCCCGAGAGCGCCTCGCGAATCTCGTCGTCGGACGGACGCGGAGTCCGCCTCAGCAGGTCTGCGGTGGCGACGACGAGGCCCGGGGTGCAGAAGCCGCACTGAACGGCGCCCGCGTCGACGAATGCCTGCTGCACGGCGTGCAGCGTGTCGCCTTGTGCGAGCCCCTCGACGGTCGTCACCTCGTGACCGTCGGCCTGCGCGGCGAGCACGAGGCAGGCGCAGACAAGCGTGCCGTCGAGCAGCACCGAACACGAGCCGCACTCGCCCTGCTCGCATGCATTCTTCGAGCCGGGGAACCCGAGCTTCTCGCGCAGGGCAAAGAGCAGCGACTCGCCCTCCCAGCAGTCGGCCTGGTGCTCCTCCCCGTTGACCCGCACCGTGATCCTCACGCGAGCACCCGCTTCAGCGCGCGATCGGTCAGCACACGGAGCGCATGGCGCCGGTAGCGCTCAGTGCCGCGCACGTCGTCGATCGGCGATGCAGCGGCGGCGACGCGCTCGGGGAATGAGTCCGCCTCGTCGCGCGGTGCGGTCACGAGCACCGGCCGCGGCGACGCGGAGCCAAACGATGCGCGCAGCTCATCGCCGGCGGAGACTGCGAGGGACACGACGGCGATCACCATCGCGTTGCGCGGGCCCACCTTCATGAAGGTCTGTGGCGCGGCCGAGGGGGCGAGGCACACGGCCGTGATTAGCTCGTCGGGCTCGAGCACGTTCCGCTTCACACCGGTCACGAACTCTGCCAGCGGCACCGTGCGCACGCCCCGCAGGGAGGAGCACTCGACATCGGCGAGCTCGATCAGCAGGGGCGGCAGCGCGTCGCCCGCAGGCGACGAGGTCCCGAGGTTCCCGCCGATCGTGCCGCGATTGCGAATCTGCGGTGACCCGACGGTGCGCGACGCCTCCGCGAGCGCCGGCAGCACCTCGCGCAGCGGACCGTGCTCGATCTCGGCGTACGTCAGTCCCGAGCCGAGCCGGAGAGCGGCTCCGTCGCGCGACCAGCCGCGCAACTCGCGCACCTCGTTCAGGTTCAGCATCGTCTCGGGCCGCCCGCGATCGAAGTTGATGGCGACCATCACGTCGGTTCCGCCCTGGATCGGCCAAGCGCCGGGGTGCTCCGATTTGAGGCGCAGAGCCTCGTCGAGTGTGCGGGGCGTCAAGACTTCCACGAGACGGGACTGTACGGTTCTCCGACAATGGACGCTCCCCTTTCGCGGCGTCTCGCGGTTGCGCGTGGAGACGAGGTGGCCGACCTTGTCGTCCGCGGCGGGAAGGTGCTGTCCGTCTTCACCCGCGAGTGGCTGGAAGTCGACGTTGCGATCGTCGACGGGTGGATCGCGGGGCTCGGCAACTACGAGGGGCGCGAGACGATCGACGCGTCCGGACGGTGGGTGGTGCCCGGGTTCATCGACGCCCACATGCACCTCGAGTCGTCGAAGCTGCTCGTCGACGAGTTCGCGCGCCTCGTGCTCCCGTTCGGAACGACGGCCGTCGTCGCCGACCCGCACGAGATCGCGAACGTGCTCGGCACGGACGGCGTGCACTGGCTCCTCGACGCGACGGCAGACCTCCCGCTCGACGTCTACTTCATGGCCTCGTCATGCGTGCCCGCGTCGCAATTCGAGTCGCCCAGGCGCGAGCTGACGCCGGGTGACCTCGCATCACTCCTTCGGCGGCGGCGCGTGATCGGCCTGGCCGAGATGATGAACTTCCCCGGCGTCATCAGCGGCGCGCCGTCGGAACTCGCGAAGCTCGCGCTCGCCGAGCATGTCGACGGTCACGCTCCGGGCGTGCGGGGGCGCTCGCTGATGGCGTACGCGGCCGCCGGGATTCGCTCCGACCACGAGGCGTACACGGTCGAGGAAGGACGAGAACGCCTGCGTGCAGGCATGTGGCTCCTGATCCGCGAGGGCTCTGCCGCACGGAACCTCCAGGCGCTCCTGCCGCTGCTCGCCGAGTACGGGCCCGGTCGCATCGCGTTCTGCACCGACGACCGCGAGCCGGAGCACATCGCCGACGACGGTCACGTCAACTCGATGGTGCGCGACGCCGTCGCGTTCGGAATCCCACCCGAGGACGCTCTCGTCTGCGCGACGCACAGCCCCGCGGCCTGGCACGGCCTGGAGCATCTGGGCGCCGTCGCGCCCGGCTACCACGCAGACCTCCTCGTGCTGCCGGACCTCGAGTCGTTCGTGCCGGAGACCGTGCTGAAGAGAGGGTTGCCGGTGGCGGAGATCCCCGAGGCCGAGGTGCCGGACTGGGTGCGGCACACGGTTCGGATCGGCGCCTTCGGCCCGGAGATGTTCCGCGTGCCGTGGAGCGGAGGCAGCGCGCGGGTGATCGGGATCATCCCGGGACAGATCGTCACGGACTCGCTCGTCGACGAGCCGGCCCACCGCGCCGGCGAGGCTGTCGCGGACGCCAAGCGCGACCTCGCGAAGATCGCCGTGATCGAGCGGCATCTCGGCACCGGGCGCGTCGGCCTCGGGTTCGTCCGCGGCTTCGGCCTCGAGCGCGGCGCGATTGCATCGACCGTCGCGCACGATGCGCACAACGTCGTCGTTGTCGGCATGAACGACGCCTCGATGGCGGCTGCCGTGCGTCGGCTCGCAAACCGCGGCGGCGGAATCGTCGTCGTCGACGGCGCCGACGTCCTGGCCGAACTGCCGCTGCCCGTCGCGGGGCTGCTCTCTGACGCGCCGCTCGAGGAAGTCGTCGCCGCGTCGCGCGCGGTCGTCGAGGCCGCACGTGAGCTCGGCTGCGAGCTCGAGGCGCCGTTCCAGCACCTCGCCTTCCTCGCCCTCTCCGTGATCCCGAGCCTGAAGCTGACCGATCGCGGGCTCGTCGACGTCGACCGGTTCGAGCTCGTGCCGCTGGAGATCTCGTGAGCGGCGTTTCGAAGAGCTATGGGAACGCGTGGATCGTGACGATGGACGACGCCGGCACGGAGCACGAACGCGGCTGGATCCGGATCGACGGCGACCTCGTCGCCGAGGTCGGTCCCGGGGAAGCCCCGCCGGGAGCAGAGGACTTGGGGGGCGCTGTCGTAACGCCGGGCCTCATCAATACGCACCACCACCTCTACCAGACGCTGACGCGCGCACGGGCGCAGCAGGCCGACCTGTTCAGCTGGCTGCGCACGCTTTACCCCACCTGGGCGCGGCTCGACGAGGAGATGGAATACGCGGCAGCGCGGTGCGGCCTTGCGGAACTCGCGCTGTCCGGCTGCACGACGGTCTTCGACCATCACTACGTGTTCCCGCGCGGTGTCTCCGGGCTCGTCGAGGCTGAGCTGCGCGCGGCGCAGGAGCTCGGCGTGCGCATGGTCGCCTCGCGCGGGTCGATGGACCTCGGCGAGTCCGGGGGCGGCCTGCCGCCCGACTCGCTCGTCGAGGACCTCGACACGATCCTCGCCGACACCGAGCGGCTGGCCGGTCTCGTCGACGGTGTGACAGCGCAGATCGCAGTCGCACCCTGCTCGCCGTTCTCGGTGACGACACGGCTGATGGAAGAGTCTGCAGAGCTCGCGCGGAGACTCGGCCTCCAGTTGCACACCCACCTCGCCGAGACCGTCGAGGAGGACGCTTACTGCCGCGAGCTCTTCGACTGCTCGCCGGTCGAGTACCTCGACCGCGTCGGTTGGATCGCCTCGGACGTTTGGTGTGCGCACTGCGTGCACCTGTCGGACAACGAGGTGCGCGCGTTCGGCGAGCACGGCGTCGGCGTCGCGCACTGCCCGACGTCAAACCTGCGCCTCGGCGCCGGCGTCGCACCGGTGCGCGACCTGCTCGACGCGCGGGTGCGGGTCGGGCTTGGCGTCGACGGGACGGCGTCGAACGAGCGCAGCGATCTTTTCATGGAGGTGAAGCAGGCGATGCTCGTCGCGCGCGGCCGCGACGGCGGTGATGCGCTGACGGCTCGCGAGGCGCTGCGGCTCGGCACCCGCGGCGGCGCCGAGGTGCTGCGGCGGGCCGACATCGGCTCGCTCGAGCCCGGCAAGCGTGCCGACTTGGCCGTCTGGCGGACGGACGGGCTGGAGTTCGGCGGCGCCGACGACCTGGTCGCGAACCTCGTCCTTTCCGGGCCCCACCGGGTCGACCGGCTGATCGTCGGCGGCGAGGACGTCGTGCGGGGAGGCTCGCTGGTTCGCGCCGACGAGCAGGAGATCGCGCGCGAGCACCGCAAACAGGCAGCGAGGATCTGGCTGCGATGACTGTCTCGACCCATGTGCTCGACACCGAACGCGGCCTCCCGGCCGTGGGCGTCTGCGTGGAGCTCTACGCGGCCGACGGCTCGCTCGCCGGCGAGGGCGTCACCGACAACGACGGCCGCATCGGCGAACTGGCCGACGGCGCGCCCGGGACATACCGCATCGTCTTCCATCCGCCGTCGCCGTTCTTCAAGCGCGTCGAGCTGACAGTCGAGCTCGGCGACGGCCATCACCACGTTCCGCTCCTGATCTCCTCATACGCATGCGCGAGTTACCGCGGCAGTTGACGGTCGAGGAGCTGGCGGAGCTGTTCGAAGGGCGCACCGCACTCGTCGAGCGGCTCGTGCAGCTCGAAGATCCGCTCGGCCGCGCGCGCGACGTTGCGCGCGGGCTCTCGGAGCACGAGCAGAAGGAGGTGCTCGACGCGCACCCGGCGATCGGAGCCAAGCCCACATCGGCTCGCTCAGCCATCGAGCAGGGAACCGATGACGACCCCGTCGTGCTCGCGGAGCTCGCCGCTTTGAATCGCGCCTACGAGGACAGGTTCGGCTTCCGGTTCGTCGTCTTCGTCAACCGCCGCCCGCGCCGGGAGATCGTGCCGGTCCTGCGCGAGCGGCTCGAGCGCACCCGCGGAGAGGAGCTCGCCACCGGAGTCGACGAGCTCGTGCAGATCGCCATCGATCGTTGGAGGACAGCTCGATGACGCAGCTGCTCGCGCTTTCGGACTACTGGTGGGGCTGGGGGAACCTGCTCTTCCGCTGGCTGCACGTGATCGCAGCAATCGCGTGGATCGGCGCGTCGTTCTACTTCATCGCGCTCGACAACCACCTCGAGCCGCCGAAGGATCCCGAGGACGCGAAACGCGACGTCGCCGGGGAGGCGTGGGAGGTGCACGGCGGCGGCTTCTACCGCGTCGAGAAGTTTCGGGTCGCACCCCACCGGCTGCCCGAGCCGCTGCACTGGTTCAAGTGGGAGGCGTACACGACCTGGCTCTCCGGGTTCGCGCTGTTCATCATCGTCTACTACTCGCACGCGTCGTCGTACCTGATCGACCGCTCGGTGGCAGATCTCAGTGCCTGGGAGGCGATCGCGATCTCGGTCGGTGGCATTGTCCTCGCCTGGCTCGTCTACGACGGGCTCTGCCGGGCATTCGCCGACAACGAAGGGGTGCTCGCGCTGCTCGTCTTCGCATTCATCTGCGCGTCGGCGTGGGGCGCGTGGAACCTCTTTGCGCCCCGGGCGGCGTACCTCCAGGTCGGCGCGATGATCGGGACAATGATGGTGGGCAACGTCTTCTTCGTGATCATCCCGGCGCACTGGAAGTTGATTCGGGCGAAGGAAGCAGGCCGCGATCCCGACGCGCGCTGGAACAAAGCCGGCAAGACGCGGTCGGTGCACAACAACTACTTCACGCTCCCGGTCGTCTTCGCGATGCTCTCGGGCCACTCCGCGTTCACGTACGGCCACAAGAACGGGTGGCTGATCCTGGTTGCGCTGATGGCGATCGGCGCGCTGACGCGCCACTACTTCAACCTGCGCCACCGCGGTCTGAATGTCTGGCCGATCCTCGGCCTCGCCGCCGCGGGGATCGTCGCGCTCGCGTTGCTGATCCGCTGATCGGTAGTGTCTCGCGCGTGCTCGAGATCGTGGCAGCCGGGATGCGCTTCGTCGCGCGGTGGGAGGAGGAGCTCGCGCCGCAGACCGTCGCAGCGTTCAAGGCAAGCCTCCCGCTCGACGACCGGATCATCCACTGCCGCTGGAGCGGCGAGTCGAATTGGATTCCGTGGGGCGACCGCGACTTCGGGATCGGCCCGGAGAACGCGACGTCGTACCCGCACCCGGGCGAGCTCGCCCTCTACCCGGGCGGGCAGAGCGAGACGGAGCTGCTCCTCCCGTACGGCTACTGCTCGTTCGCCTCGAAGGCGGGACACCTCTGGGCGAACCACTTCGCCACCGTCGTCGAAGGGCAGGAACAGCTGAAGGAGCTCGGCCGCCTCACCCTCTGGGAAGGCGCGCAGCAGATCTCGTTCCGCGAGATCTAGCGCTCTTCGCGGACGTACGGCGTGCCGAGCGCGGCCGGGGCGCCAAGGCGGCGGCGGGCACCCGCGCTCGAGACGAGCACCAGCACGATCACCGTCATCAGGTACGGCAGCGCCTGAAAGAGCTCCGGCGGCACGCCCGAGAGAATGCCGCGGGCCTGGAACGCGAACGGGATGCTCGAGAACGCGCCGAAGAAGTAGGCGCCGACGAGGCACAACGTCGGCCGCCAGAACGCGAAGATGACAAGTGCGATCGCGATCCAGCCGGCGCCCGCTGTCAACCCGTCGACCCACTGCGGCGTGATCGCGAGCGAGAAGCACGCGCCGCCGACACCGGCGAACGCCCCACCGGCGACGGTGTGCGCGTAGCGATACTTGACCACGTTGATCCCCATCGCGTCGGCGGCGGCAGGCGACTCCCCGACGGCCCGCAGGTTCAGGCCCGGACGCGTCCGGTTGAGATACAGCGCAACGACGATCACACACGCCCACGACGCGTACACGAGCACCGACTGGTCGAAGACGATCGGGCCGACGACGTCCGACGTCCGCCAGGAGCTCGGCAGGAACGGCGTGAACGACCGCCTTGCCGGCTGGTCAGCGAGTTGCAGATCGTTGCCGAGATACGACGACAGTCCCGCCGCCCCAGCGAAGATCGTCAGCGCGAGCCCCGACACGATCTGGTTCGCGCGCAGCGTCACGACGAGGAACGCGTGGATCAGCGCCATCGCTGCGCCGGCGATCGCGGCGACGACGATCGCGACTGTCAGCGAGCCGGTGCGCTGCACCGCCCAGAAGCCCATCACCGCGCCGACGAGCATCATCCCCTCGACGCCGAGGTTGAGCACGCCCGAGCGCTCCGCGAGCAGCTCGCCGAGCGCCGCGTAGAGAAGGGGCGTCCCGTAGACGACCGCCGACGCGAGCACGACCACGACGATCGAGTTGTTCACGCCGCCGAACGCGAGGATCACGCCGGCGCCTCCGCCGCGCGCGTGCCGCGCACGAATCGCACGCGGTAGCGGATCAGCAGCTCGCCGCCGAGCGCGCTGAAGAGGATCAGCCCCTGCATGACGCCGACGAGGCCTGACGGGAAGTCGGCGCCCTGCAGCGTGTAGCCGGCGTTCTGCAGCCCGCCGAGCAGGAACGCGACGAGGCAGACCGCGAACGGGTTGTAGCGCGCGAGCGCCGCGATCACGATGCCCGCGTAGCCATAGCCCGCTGCGGTGAGCCCGCGCGGGTCGAGCGTGTGGCGGATGTCGCCGTCCTGGCTCGCCCCGCCGATGCCGGCGATCGCACCCGAGAGTGCCATCACCGCGAGGATCTTTCGCCGTGTGCGCATGCCCGCATATGTCGCCGCACGCGGGGAGTCGCCGATCACCTGGACTTCGAACCCGAAGCGCGTGCGTGTGTAGAGCAGCCAGACGATCGCCGCGATCACCCCGCCGAGCAGCAGGCCGAATGGCAGCACGAGCCCGCCGGCGTGAGCGGCCGGCCAGCTCGCGGCGTCGGGCAGCGGCTTCCCCTGCGGGAACACCTTCGCCGTTGCACTCGACGTGTCCCGCCAATACGACTGCGAATCGAAGATCAAGTAGTTGATGACGAGCGCAGCGACGTAGTTGAGCATCAACGACGTGATGATCTCGTTGGTCGAGAGGAAGGCTCGGAGCAGCGCAGGAACGAGCGCGAATGCCGCACCACCCGCCGCGCCCGCGGCGATCATCGCGGGGATGGACAGCCAGCCCGAGTGCTGGCCGAATGCGATGCCGGCTGCCGCACCGGTGATCGCGCCGACATACAGCTGGCCTTCGCCGCCGATGTTGAAGAGCTGCATGCGGAACGCGACCGCCGCGCAGAGCCCGGTGAAGATGAGTGGCGTCGCCGAAATGAATGATGCGTTCAGCGCCTGACGGCCGACGAAGCCCGAGTCGAACAGGCGGCGGAA
>DATCOE010000052.1:0-39462 GCA_036564885.1 Gaiellaceae bacterium
TCTTCATCCGCTACTTCGGCTTCTCGCAGGCGACCGGGCGCGCGCTCGGCGGCACCTCGGTGCTGATCGTCGTCGGCGTCGCGCTCGACACGATGCGCCAGATGGAGTCGCAGATGATGATGCGCCACTACGAGGGCTTCCTCCGCTGAACATCCTCATTCTCGGACCGCAGGGCGCCGGCAAGGGCACGCAGGCGAAGAAGATCTCGGAGGCATACGAGATCCCGCACGTCGCGACAGGCGACATGTTCCGCGCAGCGATCGCAGAGGGCACCGAGCTCGGACGGCGCGTCGAGCCCTTGCTCGCGTCGGGACAGCTCGTGCCCGACGAGGCCACGATCGCGATCATCCGCGAGCGGCTCGCGCACGACGACGCCCAGGCGGGCTTCGTGCTCGACGGATTCCCGCGCAACATCGCGCAGGCCGAGACGCTCGACACGATGCTCGAGGAGATCGACCGGCCGCTGTCGGTCGTGCTCCTGCTCGAGCTCCCCGACGAGTCGGCACGCGAGCGGCTGGCGCAGCGCGCGCAGATCGAGAGCCGCGCGGACGACCAACCCGACGCGATCGACCGTCGCCTGCGCGACTACCACGAGCAGACCGAGCCGGTCGTCGAGCACTACCGCGCGACGGGGAACCTCGTGAAGATGCACGCCGAGCGCTCGATCGACGAGGTGTGGGCGGAGATCGCCGACGCCCTCGAGCAAGTGCAGGCGCGGACGTGATCATCCGCAAGTCCGCCGCGGAGATCGAGGGCATGGCGCGCGCCGGCGAGCTCGTCCACGAGACGCTCGCGCTCTGCGCCGAGGTGCTCGAGCCCGGCATGACGATGCTCGAGCTCGACCGCGTCGCCGAGGAGCACATCCGCTCCAAGGGCGGCGTGCCCACCTCGAAGGGGTACAAGGGCTTCCCGGCGGCGCTCTGCATCTCGCCGAACTCGATGGTCGTCCACGGGATCCCGACCGACTATCGCGCGCAGGTGGGCGACCTGATCTCCGTCGACCTCGGCGTGACCCTGAACGGCCTGGTCGCCGACAGCGCCGTCACGCTGCCGGTGGGGGAGATCGCCGCGGAGGCCCAGCGGCTCCTCGACGTCTGCCAGGAGGCTCTGGCAGCGGGCATCACGGAGGCCCAGGTCGGCAACCACCTCTCCGACATCTCCCACGCCGTCCAGACGGTCGTGGAGGAGGCCGGGTTCTCGGTCGTCCGGAGCCTCGTCGGCCACGGCGTCGGCCGCTCCTACCACGAGGACCCCCAGATCCCGAATTTCGGCCCTCCGGGTCGTGGGCCGGTGCTCCAGGAGGGGATGACCCTGGCGATCGAGCCGATGATCACGGCGGGCTCTCCGGACGTCTACGTCCACGAGGACGACTGGTCGATCTCGTCGGTCGACGACTCGCTCGCGGCGCATTTCGAGCACACCGTGGCGGTGACCGCCGAAGGGCCCCGGATTCTGACGAAAGCTGGAGCCGCTTTGCTACGATGACGGCCCGCCGCGCACCGGCTTTGCCGTGCGCGCGCACCACTCTGACGTTCTGACCACTCGAAAGGAAATGCCCGACAAGGAAGAGAAGATCGAGGTCGAAGGCGAGGTCGTCGAAGCCCTACCGAGCACCATGTTCAAGGTCGAGGTAGACGGCGGCCACTCCGTGCTGGCAACTATCTCCGGAAAGATGAGGAAGCACTACATCCGCATCCTCCCCGGGGACAAGGTCAAGGTGGAGCTCAGCCCGTACGACCTGAACCGCGGTCGGATCACCTTCAGGCATCGCTGAGAATGAAAGTACGCCCCTCCGTCAAGCCCATGTGCGAGCGCTGCCGCGTCATCAAGCGGCACGGCACGACCATGGTCATCTGCAGCAATCCCCGGCACAAGCAAAGGCAGGGTTAACGAGTGGCCCCCCTCGCAGCCATCGGCGGCGCCCGGCCCGCCCACACGCGGCGCGCTGCCGCGTCCTCGGTCGAACCCGGAAAAACCATTCCGTGTTCTCCCTGCGTCCTTGCATCGCTTGGTGTGGACGACCCGAGCATCCACCATGACTACGAGGAGAACCACTGATGGCCCGTATCGCGGGAGTCAATCTTCCAAATCAGAAGCGGCTCGAGATCGGGCTGACGTACATCTACGGCATCGGCCAGCCGACGGCGCGCAAGATCGCAGCCGCGATCGGCCTCTCGCCGGACACGAAGATCCGCGACCTCACGGACGACGAGGTCACGAAGCTCCGTAACTACATCGACTCCGAGGTCGAGGTCGAGGGTGACCTCCGCCGCGAGCGCCAGCAGGCGATCAAGCGGCTCTCGGAGATCGGCGCGTACCGCGGCCTGCGCCACCGGCGCGGCCTCCCGACGAACGGGCAGCGCACGAAGACCAACGCGCGCACACGCAAGGGCCCGAAGAAGACCGTCGGCCGCGGGAAGAAGGCGAAGTAATGGCGCCTCCGAGGAAGTCTCCCGCCACGCGCGGTCGCACGCGGCGCAAGGTCAAGAAGAACATCGCCATCGGCCAGGCGCACATCAAGACGAGCTTCAACAACACGATCGTCGCCCTGACCGACAAGGAGGGCAACGTGATCGCCTGGGAGTCCGCCGGCTCGGCCGGGTTCAAGGGCTCGCGCAAGTCGACGCCGTTCGCCGCGCAGGTCACGGCCGACGCCTGTGCGCGCAAGGGCATGGATCACGGCCTCCAGAAGGTCGAGGTCTTCGTGAAGGGCCCGGGCTCGGGGCGCGAGACTGCGATTCGCTCGCTCCAGGCGGCCGGCCTCGAGATTCTGTCCGTCAAGGACGTCACCCCGCAGGCGCACAACGGCGTCCGGCAGCGGAAAAGGCGGAGGGTCTAATGGTTCGCGAGGTGTGTTTTGGCTAGAGACTTGGGGCCGAAGTGCCGCATCTGCCGTCGCGAGGGAATGAAGCTGTTCCTCAAGGGCGAGCGCTGCCTCACCGAGAAGTGCGCGATCGAGCGTCGCTCGTATCCGCCGGGTGAGCACGGCCGCGGCCGCATCAAGCAGAGCGAGTACCTGCTGCAGCTGCGCGAGAAGCAGAAGGCGCGCCGCTACTACGGGCTGCTCGAGAAGCAGTTCCGCGGCTACTACGAGAAGGCGTCGCGCCGCTCAGGCGTCACGGGCGAGGAGCTGCTCCGCATGCTGGAGACGCGGCTCGACAACGTCGTCTACCGCCTCGGCTTCGCCGCGTCGCGTGCGCAGGCACGCCAGCTCGTCCGCCACGGCCACTTCCAGGTGAACGGGCGCCGCGTCAACATTCCGAGCTTCCAGGTTCGCCCCAACGACGTGATCACCGTGCCGCCCAGCTCGGCTGCACAGCAGGTGATCCGGGACGCCACCGACCTCGTGTCGACCGTGGCTCCGTGGTTGCAGGCCGACCACGACGGCCTCACCGGCAAGGTGCTGAAGCAGCCCGAGCGCGGCGAGATCGATACGCCGGTCCAGGAACAGCTCATCGTCGAGCTCTATTCGAAGTAAGGGAAGGGATTTCTTTGGCAACTCGCGCAATCGACTTTCAGATCCCCAAGATCATTCATGAGGACGCCGACGACCACCGCGGAGTCTTCGTCATCGAACCGCTCGACCGCGGCTTCGGCCACACGTTCGGCAACTCGCTGCGCCGCGTGCTGCTCTCCTCGCTGGAGGGCGCCGCTGTCACCTCGGTGAAGGTCGAGGGGACCGCGCACGAGTTCACCACGCTCCCGGGCGTGCGTGAGGACGTGACCGACATCGTTCTCAACCTGAAGAACCTCGTCTCGCGCCTGCACGGCGACTCCCCGGAGGTCGAGGTGCACATCGCTGCGAAGGGCCCCGGCGTCGTCACGGCGAAGGACATCGAGGCTCCTGCCGAGCTCGAGATCCTCAACCCGGAGCTCGAGATCGCCAACCTGGCCGACCGCGGCCGGCTGGAGATGACGCTGACGATCGGGCGCGGCCGGGGCTACATGCCCGCCGAGCTCAACCGCGGCCCCCAGCACACCATCGGCGTGATCCCGATCGACTCGATCTTCACGCCCGTGCGCCGCGTCGCCTACCAGGTCGAGTCCGCCCGCGTCGGTCAGCGCACCGACTACGACAAGCTCACGCTCGACATCACGACCGACGGCTCGGTCGACCCGAAGGACGCGCTCGGCGAGGCTGCCGAGGTCCTGATCCGCCAGCTCGCGATCTTCACGGACATCGAGAAGATGGAGGGCTTCGGCGAGTCGGCGGCGGTCGCCGGCGAGGGCGCCGGCCCCGAGGCCGCGCTCGCCCACGGGATGGAGAACTTCCCGATCGAGGAGCTCGAGCTCGGCGTCCGCTCGTACAACTGCCTGAAGCGCGTCGGCATCGAGACGATCGGCGACCTCGTCATGAAGACGGAGAACGAGCTCGCCGCGATCCCGAACTTCGGCAAGAAGTCGATCGAAGAGGTCAAGGAGACGCTCCAGCAGCACGGGCTCAATCTCCGCGGCGACAACGGCGGCGGCGGGGGCCTCGAATAGCGCCATGCGGCACGCGCGGACAGGCAAGAAGCTCGGGCGGGACTCCGCCCACCGGAGGGCGTTGTACGCGAACCTCGCGTGCTCGCTGATCGAGCACGGGCGGATCAAGACGACCCAGGCGAAGGCCAAGGCGGTCAAGCCGTACGCGGAGAAGATGATCACGCTCGGTCGCCGCGGTGACCTGCATGCGCGCCGGCAGGCGCTCGCCGAGCTTCGCACGCAGGAGATCGTCCACAAGCTGTTCGCCGAGATCGCGCCGCGCATGGCCGACCGCCCCGGCGGCTACACGCGCATCATCAAGATCGGGCACCGGCTGGGCGACGCCGCCGAGATGGTCTATCTCGAGCTCGTCGACTACGACCCGGCCGCTCCAAGCGCCCGTCCATAAGACGCGGCGTTCGCTGACCGTCTGCGTCGCTCGCCGAGGCCGTCGCGGAGCGGAACTTGTTTCCGCGCAGCAGCGACGCGTCCGGACGCGAGCACAGGAAGAAGGGGGCCCACGGGGGAAACATGGTTTCCCCCGTGAAGCGGCGAAGCGAAGCTAGCTCGCGGTGCCGAGGAGGCTGCCGAGGCCTGCGCTGATCGCGGCGATGATGATGCCGGCGAACGTGACGATGCCGAGCGCGCGGATGAAGGTGTCCTCGAAGAACTTCCAGCGGAAGTAGGCCAGGATGACGAGCTCGAACGCGACCACCCCGATCGCGAAGAGCAGCGCAGCGTGATAGTGCGGGAGGAGGAACGGCAGCGAATGGAGGATGCCGCCGAGGAACGTTCCCCCGCCGGTGATCGAGCCGCGCACGATCGGACTGCCGCGTCCGGTGAGCTCTCCGGTGTCCGAGAGCCCTTCGGAGAAGCCCATGCTCACCCCGGCGCCGAGCGAGGTCGCGAGGCCCGCGATGAACGCGTAGCGCGGGTTGTGCGTGGCGATCGCGATCGAGAAGATCGGGGCGAGCGTCGAGAGCGAGCCGTCGATGAGGCCGACCATGGCCGGCTGGACGCGCTGGAGGAGAAAGGTGTGCCTGTGCCTGTCGCTCACGCGGGTATAGTGTACCAAGTCTTATGCAATCGTCTAAAGCATAAGGCACGCCTGACAAGTGCCGTCAGGGGAGCCTGACGTGCGCGTCAGGATGACGATCGAGTACGACGGCACGCCGTTCCAGGGCTGGGCGGTGCAGCCGGGACGCCCCACGGTGGAGGGCGCGCTCAGGGAGGCGCTCGAGACGACGTTCGCGTCGTACGACACGCTCGCGGTCGCCGGCCGCACCGACTCCGGCGTGCACGCGCTCGGCCAGGTCGCCTCGGCCGACGTCGAGGGCGGCCCGCCGGCCGCGCGGGCTGCAGAGGCGTTGAACACGCGGCTCCCGGACGAGATCTCGGTCGTGTCGCTCGAGGAGGCTGCACCCGATTTCCACGCACGCTACTCGGCCCGTGCGCGCACGTATCGGTACCGCATCTACAACCGTCGTGCGCCGTCGCCCTTCGAGACGAAGCGCAGCTGGTGGATCCCGCGCGCGCTCGACGAGCAGCGCCTCACCGAAGCCGCTGCGCTCCTGCCCGGCACGCACGACTTCCGCGCCTTCACTCCGACGGAGACGCACCACACGATTTTCACGCGCACCGTCGAGCGCGCGGCGTGGACCCGCCGCGGCGACCATCTCGACTTCGAGATCACTGCCCAGAGCTATCTCCGTCACATGGTGCGGGCACTCGTCGGAACGATGCTCGAGCTCGAGCCTGCCGAGATCGCGCGCTGTCTCGAAGGCCGTCCGCGCAGCGAGGCGGGCCTGACCGCGCCGCCTTCGGGCCTGTACCTCGTCTCCGTGGCCTACTGAGCTGGCGGTCAGGCCACGTGGGTGCCGGTCTGGTTGCCTACGATGGATCGCGTGATCAGGTACCCCGTCGTCCTCTTCGATCTCGATGGCACGGTCATCGATTCGGGCGCGATCATCCTCGCGTCGATGCGCTACGCCACGCGCGAGGTGCTCGGCACCGAGCACACCGACGAGGAGCTGATGCGGGCGGTGGGTGGGCCGGGGCTCGAGGCGCAGCTCGGGACGTTCGGCCCGGGCCGGGTCGACGAGCTCGTGCGCGCCTATCGTGAGCACAACGAACCGCTGCACGACACACTCGAGGCCTGCGCCGGGATGGAGGACGTACTCGTCCGGCTGCACGAGGAAGGCCGGCGGCTCGGCGTCGTCACCGCGAAGCGCCGCTCGACCGTCGAGCTCGCGTTCGCGCGCGTGCCCCTTGCGCACCTGTTCGAGACCGTCGTCGGCGGCGACGAGACGGAGAAGCACAAGCCGAACCCCGAGCCGCTCCTGCTCGCCGCCGAACGCATGGGCGTCGACCCGACCACCGCTGCGTACGTCGGAGACTCGCCCTTCGACATGCGCGCCGCGAAGGCGGCCGGCATGTACGCGGTCGCCGTCACGTGGGGACGCATCCACGACCGCGAGCGGCTCGAGCGAGAGGAGCCCAACGCGATGGCCGACTCCGCGGAGGAACTGCTTGAGCTCCTCTGACCGCGCGGCCGAGCTGCGTGAGCTCCTGAACGGCGCGTCGATCGCCTACTACGTAGACGACGTCCCGGTGATGGACGACGTGGCGTACGACACGCTCTACGACGAGCTGAAGGCGCTCGAGGCCGCTGATCCGTCGCTCATCACGCCCGACTCGCCGACGCAGCGCGTCGGGGCGCCGCTCTCCGAAAAGTTCCAGAAGGCGCGCCACCTCACACCGATGGGCTCGCTCGAGAAGGTGACCACCGACGAGGCGCTGCAGAAGTGGGAGGACGACATGCGGAAGCGGCTCGAGAGCGCTGAAGAGCAGATTGCCTTCGTCGTCGAGCCGAAGGTCGACGGCTCGGCGATCAACCTCACCTACGAGAACGGCCGCTTCGTGCGCGGGCTGACGCGCGGCGACGGCGTGCAGGGCGAGGAGGTGACCCCGAACCTCCGGACGATCAAGATGATTCCCCTGCAAATGCGCGGAAACGACGCCCCGCCCATACTTGAGGTGCGCGGTGAGGTCTACATGCCGCTCGACGGTTTTCGCGCGGCCAACGAGGCGCTCGCGGCGGAGGAGAAGGCGACGTGGCCGAACCCGCGGAACGCCGCCGCGGGCTCGCTCCGGCAGAAAGACTCGACGATCACGGCGGCGCGTCCGCTCGCCATCTGGGTCTACGGCACCGGCTTTCGCGAAGGCCTCGACCTCGAGACCCACTGGGAGACGCTGCAGTGGCTGCGCGAGCGCGGCTTCCCGACGAACCCGTTTGCGCGCCGGCTCGAGTCGATCGCCGACGTCGCCGACCTCGTGCGCGAGTGGGAGCTCAGGCGCACGGAGCTCGACTACGAGATCGACGGGATCGTGGTCAAGGTCGACTCTTACGACCAGCAGGCGCGGCTCGGTGCGCTCCACGAGCGGCCGCGCTGGGCGCGCGCGTTCAAGTGGGCGCCCATGACCGCGACGACGCGGTTGAACGAGATCCGCATTCGCGTCGGCCGCACCGGGAACCTCAACCCGTGGGCGGTGCTCGAGCCCGTCGAGGTGGGCGGCGTGACGATCTCGCGCGCGACGCTGCACAACGAGGAGGACATCAACCGCAAGGACATCCGCGAGGGCGACGACGTGATCGTCCAACGCGCGGGCGACGTGATCCCGCAGGTTGTCGGTCCCGCCGGCAAGCACCGCAGGGGCACGAAGCCGTTCCACATGCCGACGCACTGCCCACTTTGCGGTGTGGAGGTCGTGAAGCCCGAGGGCGAGGTGATGCACCGGTGCCCGAACCGCGCCTGCCCATCCCGCGGCCTCGAGACGCTGAACAACTGGGTGATGGGCGCCGCCGACATCGACGGCGTCGGCGAGCAGACGGTATGGCGCCTCTGGCAGCAGGAGCTCGTGCGGTCGATTCCCGAGCTCTACCGGCTCACCGCGGAACAGCTGCTGGAGCTCGAGGGATTCGGCGAGATCAGCGCCGGCAATGCGATCGCGGCGATCGAGGCGTCCAAGGAGATCTCGTTCTCCCGCGTGCTCTTCGGCCTGAACATCCCCGACGTGGGCTGGATCACCGGGCGCAACCTCGCACTTCACTTCGGCGACGTCGACGCGTTGATGAACGCGACGCAGGAGGAGCTCGTCGAGGCGGAGGGGATCGGGCCGGAGCGCGCGGAGGCGATTGCCGAGTGGTTTCGTGACGACGACAACCGGAAGCTCGTCGCCGAGCTGCGCGAGCTCGGCCTGCGGTTCAAAGTTGGCGACGACGAGAAGCCCGTCGAGGGGCCGCTCACCGGACGCGCGTACGTGATCACTGGCACGCTCGAGAGCCTCACGCGCAACGAGGCGCAGGCCGCCCTCGAGGAGCTCGGTGCGAAGGTCTCCGACTCCGTGTCGTCGAAGACGACCGGTGTGATCGTCGGCGAGGAGCCCGGCAAGTCGAAGCTCACGAAGGCCGAGAAGGCGGGCGTGCCCTTGCTGAGCGAGGCCGACCTGCTCGTGTTACTAGTGGTCTGACCGGTGACGTTGCGCCGGAGACCCCGCAACGTTGCCGGTTAGATCACTGAGACGCGGCTAGCACGGCGGCGAACCGGTCCTGTGCGAGGCGGGCCCAGGACCATGAGATCGGCCAGCCGTTCTGCAGAATCGAGAAGACGTAGCGGTCGCCGACGAACCCGGAGAGCGCCGACGCGTTGCTCGTCGTCCCCGTCTTCGCGAGCACGACGCCGGCCGCGGCGGTCCCGCGCATGCGATGGACGAGCGTGCCGCTGCGTCCTGCGACCGGCAGCGACGCGAGCAGCTCCGGGCGCACACCGGGGTCGTTCCACATCACGGTCAGCAGCGAGACGAGCGCGTTCGCCGTGAACCGGTCGAGCAGCGAGAGCCCCGAGCCGTCGACCATGCGCACACCCGCCATCGGCACGCCGGCCTGCGCGAGCAGACCGGCGACGACGCCGACGCCGGCCGACGTCGTTCCCCGGTCGGCCTGGATCGCGCCGAGTTGCTTCAGCAGCATCTCCGCCTCGAAGTTGTCGCTCACGCGGTCCATCCAGTGCACGATCGCGCTCACCGGCGGCGAGTCCACCTCGGCGAGCGGCATCGCCGTGTCGTCGGCCACGCCGTGCGCCGCGCCGCCTGCGACGCGGACGCCGGCGTGCAGGAGCGCCGCACGGAACAACTGGCCGGCCGCCAATGCGGGATCGTGCGACGTCCAGCGCCCGACGCGACCGCGGTCGACGATCAGCGCGGAGAGCGGCGGCGACTCTTCGATGTAGAAAGACGCCTTCCACCCCGGGGCGGTCCGGCGCGTGTCGAACCAGCTCTCGTCCGCGAGTACGCGTCCCGTCACGCGTGCGATTCCCGCTGCGCGCACCTGCCGCGCGAGCATCGTCAGATCCCACGGTGTCAGCGTCGGATCCCCGTATCCCTTCAGCACGAGATCGCCCCGCCACGTCGAGTCGACCTGCTGTCCTGCGCCGAGCACGTCGGTCTCGATCCGGAACGAGGGGCCGAGCGCCGTCAGCGCCGCGTAGGTCACTGCAAGCTTCTCGTTCGAGGCGGGGAGAAGGGAGAGCGACGCGTTGCGCGAGTAGACGGCGCGACCGGTGGCGAGGTCGATCGCGAACGCGGCCGAGGCCGCCGGGCTCACGTGCGGCACGCGGAGCGCGCGGTCGAGCCGAGGCTCGAGTGCGCGCGGGGCGGCGCCCGCCGCTGCGGCCAATGAGAGTGCCAGCAAGGAAAGTGACAGTGCGGCTGCGGCGAGGACCGCGACAACGGTGCGGGCGCGGGCGGGCACGGCGCTATCCAGTCTTCCCGCAGGTGCCTCGGCCGTCAAGCTTGTGGTCAAACCACTGGGTCCCGGTGGCGCGAAAATGGGCCGCCCGGCCCATACCGTTCCGACAACACGCGCTCGATACTTCAGCTTCTGTGAACTCGGGCCCGGACACCATGCTGCAGCAAATCGAAGAGCTCCTCAGCGCACCCGCGAGCGGCGCCTCCGCGCCGACACTGGCGCGCATGGAGGACACGCTCACTGTGGGCTATGCGCAGGCGCTCGCCCTCGAGGCGGAGCGCTGGCGCCTCGAGCGGCGGCTCGGCGAGGTCGCGCGCACCGTAGGCGGCGCGGACCCCGATGTCTCGAGGTTCGCCGAGGAGCTCGTCCTGCTCGCAAAGCGCCTCACGAGCGCCGACGGCGAGCTGGCGAACCTGCGGGCCCTGCTCGGCTCGCTGCGCGATCGCGCGCGGAGCATGCGGCGCGCGGCCCTTGCGGCCCACTAGCGCGGCCGCTGGGTCCTATGTGGCCCGCTGACCGGCGACGTTGCAGGGCCTGCTTGCTAAGAGCAACGGCCGCAGCCTGGTCGCTCAGCAACCAGCGAGCGGGCTGAGCATCTAAGGCGGGCGATGTGGCGCTGGTTGCCGACCAGGCAGCTAACGGAATGGGCGCTTCGCGCCCGCTTGCTCAGACGATGCCGCTGCGGACGGCGTAGACGGCCGCCTGGATGCGGTTGTCGATTTGCAGCTTCATGAGGATGTTCGAGATGTGGTTCTTCACCGTCTTGGGGCTGATGTGCAGCTCGCCCGCGATCACGGCGTTGTCCTTGCCGTTCGCGATCAGTTTCAGCACCTCGATCTCGCGGTCGGACAGCTCCGCGCGAATCTGATCGGCGATCTCCGGCTGCGTGCTCGTCGCGCGCACGCGCTGCAGCACCTTCGCGGCGATGTTCGGCGAGATGAGCGACTCCCCGAGCGCGGCAGCGCGGATGCCGGCCATGAGGTCGTGGATCGAGGAGTCCTTGAGCAGATAGCCGCACGCGCCGGCAAGGATCGCGTCCATCACGTCGTTGTCCTGATCCGAGATGGTCAGCATCAAGACGCGCGTGAGGGGAGCGATCGCCGTGATGTGGCGCGTCGCCTCGACGCCGCCCATTCCCGGCATGTTGAGGTCCATGACGACGACGTCGGGCGCGATCTCGCGCACGATGCGCACCGCCTCGTTTCCGCCGGACGCCTCGCCGACGATCTGCACTCCCTGCTCCTCGAGCAGGTTGCGGAGGCCCGTGCGGAACAGATCGTGATCGTCGACGATGAGCACGCGGAGCGACTCTGCTTGCCGCCCTTCGGTCGTTTGCAGCAACTCGGTCAGCTGCGCACCCCCTTTCAGGTTCCGGGATCCTAGCCGGTTAGGAATGAAGCGTGATCGTGACGGCCTGGCGGCCCCAGGCGCGCGCCTGGGCCAGGGTTGGGAACCAGAGGTCGATCGTCGCTCCCCGGACGGCACTGCCCGTGTCCGCGGCGACGCCTTCGCCGTAGCCCGGGATCGTCATGCGCGTGCCTAGGGGGATCACGGAGGGGTCGACCGCGACGACCCCCCAGCCGACCGGGATTCCCGTGGCCGTGCGGCCCGGAAGGGCGTAGCCGGTCGAGCTCACCGTGATGGAACGGCCGCCCGCTGCCGGAGGCGCGGGAACGGCGGGGGCCGACGACGTGTCGGTCGACGTGAGATCGGCCGGTGCCGTCGCCGACGCAGCGTCGGCGGCGGCCTGCAGCTTCTGCGACTTCGCCTCCACATGTTGCGCCGTCAGCTGGAGGGCGCTGATCTGGCGCGCTTTCAGCCGCTGCTCGCTGCGTAGCCGCGCAATGAAGGCGAGCCGCCGGCCGCGAGCCGCGACAAGGTCGTTCGCCGTCTGACGCGCAGATGCAAGCGCAGCGCCGAGCTGCGCGCGGCGTGTGGCGAGCGTCGAACGCACGCGTGCGAGGCGGATCTGCGCAGCGCTCGTCACTTCGACGACCTGCCTACTCTGGTCCGCGATGCGCGTGAGGTCGTCGAGTGCCGTCACTGCATCGTCGAGTGACTGCGCGCCGAGCACGACTGCGAGCGCGTCGGTGTCGCCTTGCTCGTAGAGCGTTCGCAGGTTGTCGCCGAGACGCTGCTGCGACGTCGCGAGCGTGCGACGTGTTGCCGACAGCTGCTGTGACAGCAGCGCCTGCTGGCCGCGCAGTCTCGCCGCTTGCACCTCGAGCGACGAGAGCAGCGCCTGCGCCTGCTGGAGGCTTGAGTCGAGGGCGTAGAGGTCGAGCAGCGCGTGGTGCGCCCGCGCGTCGAGGACGCTCGCCTGACCCTGCGGGGACGCGGCCTTCCGGCCTGGTCCCGCCGCTACGGCAGCCGAGACGGTGACGAGGACGAGCACCGCAGCGAGACCTGCAAGCGTCGCCACAAACTGTGCCCTTCGGCCGCTCACGGTCGCGGACCGTAGCAGGAAAGCGCAGGAATTCGCACACTTTGTGCGGTCCCCGGCACCCCAGGTTCCAAGAGGTTCAGGGGCTAATTGCGGCAGTTTTGTGCCCTTTGCCAGGTTGCAGGTGTCCGGTACCCCTGCTAGCCTGCCTCACTTGTGACGTACCGGACCCCTCCGGTGCGCCTGTCGCAAGCGATTCTCGGGAGTCCGTTATCAGGCTTCTGAAGCGACAGGCGCCGATTCTCATCCTTGTCGTTGCTGCGGCGTTCGCTGCGGCCGGCACAGCAACCGGCGACCCCTCCGTCAGCGCCAAGCAGGCTCAGGCGCAGCAGGTCATGGACCAGATCATGCAGCTCGATTCGAGCCTGCACCGCGCGCAGAGCGCCTACGACTCGGCGTCCGCGAAGCTCGGTGCGATCGAGCACAGCCTCACGATCAACAAGATTGCGCTGCGCACCGCGCGCGCGAACCTCGGCAAGGCGCAGGTCACGCTCGCGCGTCGGCTCGTCGCGATCTACACGACGAGCGACGACCAGTCGACGCTCGCGGTGCTGCTCGGTGCGCAGAGCATCGACGACCTGGTGAGCCGCATCGAGACCGTGCAGTCGGTCTCGTCGCAGGACGCTGCAGTCATGAACCAGGTGATCGACTTCAAGCATGAGGTGACCGCGCACCGCCACGCGCTCGTGCAGGCGCGTCACGACCAGAAGCGGCTCGTCACTCAGCGCGCTGCGGCAAAGGCTCGGATCAGTTCACAGCTCCACCGGACGAATGCGCTTCTCGCGTCGATCAAGGGCGAGATCGCGCACTTGATCGCGATGCAGCACGCGCGACAGCTTGCGTACGCCCGTGCGGCGCAGACACGGTTGAGCACGCAGCAGGAGCAGCAGGCGCTCGCGCTGCAGGACACCGTGGTCGGCGCGTCGGCCGTGACGGCCGACGGCTCGGTCGCACCGCCCTCGCAGTACGGCGGCGTGGTCGGTATCGCGTTGCGCTACCTCGGGGTGCCCTACGTCTGGGGCGGTTCGAGCCCGAGCGGCTTCGACTGCTCCGGCCTCGTCGCGTACGTCTACTCGCAGGTCGGCGTGTCGCTGCCGCACTACACCGGGGCGCAGTGGAACGTCGGCGTTCCCGTCTCGCGCGGGGACCTCCAACCGGGCGACCTCGTCTTCTTCGACGGGCTCGGCCACGTCGGAATTTACATCGGCGGCGACCAGTTCATTCATGCGCCGCACACGGGCACGGTCGTCCAGATCTCCAGCCTTTCCGGCTGGTACGCGTCGACGTACGTCGGCGCGCGCCGGATTACGGGATAGCTCGCTTCGCTCGCTCCCCTTCACGGGGGAAACCAGTTTCCCCCGTGGGCCCCCTTCTTGTTCGTGCTCGCGGCTGGCGCGTCACTGCTGCGCCGAACAAGTTCGGCTCCGCGACGGACGGCAGCGGGCTAGCGCAGTTACGCGCGCGCGGCGCGAAGCAGGGAGAGCCACAGCACGACTGCGACGGCGGCGGGCATCAGCCACCACGCGTCGACGCCGCCCGCTGAGAGCGCGGCGGTGACGCCGAGTGCGAGCAGCACGCCCGCGGCGGCGCGCCAGTCGTCGCCGACGACGAAGTCCCACCAGAAGTAACCGAAGGCGCGGACGCGTCTCATGCGAGTGCGAAGCGGCGTCGTCTCAGCGTGACAACGGCCGCGAACGAGAGCACGAGCACGAATGCGAGGACGCCCGGGAGCGCGGCGTCCTTGCCGGGCCAGTGCGCGCCTGCTCCCTCGGTCGACCAGAAGATCCCGAACGTCGTCAGCATCGCGCCGACGGCGAACTTCATCGTGTTCTCCGGTACGCGCGCGAGCGGCGCGCGCACGAGCACGCCGACGACGACGACGAGTACGAGCGCCGCACCGGCCCCGAGTGCGGCGAGTCCGATGCGTCCCTGCGTGCTGCCGAACGTGATCACGATGAACGCGACCTCGAGCCCTTCAAGCAGCACTCCCTTGAACGCGAGCGTGAAGCCGTACCAGTCGAGCCCTGCGCGTTTCTCGCCCCGCGCGGCGCGCGCCTCTTCGAGCTCGCGCGCAAAGATCGCCCCCTCGTCGTGCAGCGCCTTGAAGCCGCTCGCGCGCAGGATCGCCTTGCGCAGCCACTGCAGGCCGAAGGTGAGCAGCAGCGCGCCGACGAGGAGCCGCAGCGCCGAGATGGGGATGTGCGTCAAGGCCGGCCCGAGCGCGGCGACGATCGCCGCCAGCACGAGCGTTGCAGCCCCGAGCCCGGCGAGCGCCGAGCGCCAGCCTCGCGAGACGCCGGCGGCGAGCACGATCGTGAGCGCCTCGACGAACTCGACCGCGCTCGCGAGGAACGCGGATGCGATCAGGAAGCCGGCGGTCAGCGGTACAGCTCTTCGATCGCGTTTGCGAAATGCTCGTGCACGACCTTGCGGCGGAGCTTCAGCGTCGGCGTGACCTCGCCGTCCTCCTGCGTGAAGTCGCGGGAGAGGATCGCGAACCGCTTGATCTGCTCGACGCGCACGCGGTCGCGGTTCACGTCGTCGACGATCTGCTGCACGAGCTCCTGAGGGTCTCGGCCGCTCGCCTCGACCTCTGCGTGGTCGATCGTGATGAGCGCGGTAACGTACGGGCGCCGGTCGCCTACGACGATCGCCTGCGAGATGAAGCGCGAGGCCTTCAGCGCGTTCTCGAGGTTCTGCGGCGCGATGTTCTTGCCGCCTGCGGTGATGATCAGATCCTTCTTACGGTCTGTGATCTTCAGGAAGCCGTCCGCGTCGATCTCGCCGACGTCGCCGGTGCGGAACCAGCCGTCGTCGGTGAACGCCGCCGCCGTCCCCTCGGGATCCTTGAGGTAGCCGCTGAAAACCGTGTCGCTGCGCACGAGGATCTCGCCGTCCTCGTCGAGTGAGATCTCGCACCCCTCGACGGCGCGGCCGACGGTGCCAAAGCGGAAGTCGTCGGGGTCGTTGACGCTCAGCGAGCTAGCGGTCTCGGTGAGCCCGTAGCCCTCGATCACGAGCATGCCGAGGGAGTGGAAGAACTCGAGCACGTCGGTGCCGAGCGGCGCGGCGCCGGAGACGCCGACGCGCAGGCGGCCGCCGAGCTTCTGCTTGACCTTCGCGAAGACCAGCCGGTCGGCCAGTCGCTCCTGCAGCGCGAGCAGGGCCGGCACCGGGCGCCCGGCGCGCCGCAGGCGGCTCGCCTGCGCGCCGACCCCGAGGGCCCAGAAGCCGATCGAGCGCTTCGCACCGCCGGCGCTCTCGATCTGCTCGAGCACGCCGGAGTGGATCTTCTCGTAGATGCGCGGGACCGCCGGCAGAATCGTTGGGTGCACGGCGCCGAGCGCCTCGCCGACCCGGGTGGCCTCCGCCACGAACGCGACCGTGGAGCCGGAGTAGGCCGCAGCCTGGTGCGCGAGCCTTCCGAACGTGTGCGCGAGCGGCAGGAAGAGCAGGATGACGTCGCTCCCGTCCTCGAGATTCGTGCGCACGCCCAGCGCGGCGGTGACGAGATTTCGGTGCGTGAGCATGCACGCCTTCGGCGGCCCGGTCGTCCCGGAGGTGTAGATGAGCGTGCCGAGGTCATCTTCCTGGATCTCGCGGGCCGCTTCGTCGAGCACACCCGCGTGCGCGGCCGCGTACGTGCGACCCTCCGCCTCGAGCGCAGGGAGCTCGTCGAAGCGGAAGAGCTCGCGCAGCACCGGCGTCTCCTCGTGCACCGAGGCGAGCTTCTCGCGCTGCGCCTCGTCCTCGGCGAATGCGAGCACCGACTCGGAGTGCCCGAGGATGTACGCGCACTCCGTCGCGGTGCTCGTCGGATAGATGCCGACGACGACCGCACCGATCGTCATCACCGCCCAGTCGAGCAGCACCCATTCGAGCCGGCTGCGCGCGATGACGGCGACGGCGTCGCCGCGGCCGACCCCGTGCGCGAGCAATGCGTGCGCGAGCGCCTCGACGCGTTCACCCGCCTCCTCCCACGAGACGTCGCGCCAGCCCTCGCTCTGCTCCTCGAGGTACGCCGGCGTCGTGGATCGCTGAGCGAGGACGTAGCACCACAGCGCCGGAGCCGTGCGTGCCCGCAGAGGTGCTTCCGTCGGCGGCGTCGTCGAAGGGGAGACGGTCGTCATCGGGCGCATCGTATTCCGGGAAGGGAACCTTCGGGAGGAGGCGAACCTCCCTGGTCCCTCTACAATTCCTGGTGCACATGCGGACAATCTGGAATGGATCGATCAGCTTCGGCCTCGTCAACATCCCGATCGGGCTCGCCCTCGCGACCCAGCGCTCGGATGTCGCGTTTCGCACCCTGCACCGCGAGTGCGGCACGCCGATCAAGCAGAAGCGGTGGTGCCCGCACCACGAGCGCGAGGTTGAGCCGGAGGAGCTCGTCAAAGGCTGGGAGGTCGCCAAGGGCGAGTTCGTGATCGTCGAGGAGGCGGACCTCGAGTCGGTTGCGCTCCAGCGCTCGCAGTCGATCGACATCCTGCGCTTCGTCGCGCTCGAGGACGTCGACCCGGTGTACTTCGACCGCACGTACTACCTCGCACCGTCGAGCGCCGACGCGGCGCGGCGGCCCTACGTGCTGCTGCTGCGCGCGATGCAGGAGACGGGGATGGCTGGGGTCGGGAAGTTCGTGCTCTGGGGCAAGGAGAACCTCTGCCTCATCCGCGCGCAGGGCGACACGCTCGCACTCGAGACGCTCTTCTTCGCAGACGACGTCCGCTCGAAGGCGGAGATCGAGGGCCTCGTCGAGGCCACCGAGTTGCGCGGCCCCGAGCTCGAGCTGGCGAGCCAGGTCATTCAGAGCCTCGTCGGCGAGTGGAATCCCGAGGACTTCGAGAACGAGTACCGCCGCGAGCTCAAGGCGATGCTCGACGCGAAGCTCGCCGGCGAGGAGCCGACGCGGCCGGAGCCCGTCGCCGAGACGCCGGTGATCGACCTCATGGACGCGTTGCGCCGGAGCGTCGCCGAGGTGCAGGACCGTCGCAGCGGCGCCGCGAAGGCGACGGCGCCCAAGAAGACGAAAGCCGCCCCGTCGGAGAGTGGCTCTCGTACACGTCGCGCCCCGGCGCGCAAGAGCGCCTAGAGGCTCCTCGCTCTAGTGGTGCTGCGGCAGCGCGCCGAGCGCCTCGAGTTGCACCTGGAAGAGGTACTTGTCGATCTTGCCGTGATAGATCGGCACCCCCTCTTGCATGCACACCCGGATCACGTCCTGCTGGTCGATGCCCAGCTCTCTCGAAAGCTCTTCGGGCGTGAGGTGATTCGCCATGCGACTCCCTTCCTGGGGGTATGAAAAAACCCGCCGGCGCCGAGCGCTCAGACGGGCTGGTCCCTACCCTCGATTGTCGATCCGACGGGCGTCAAGCGACCCGTCCTGCCGAAGCATTCATCAAGCACAGAATATCCCCCGATGCCGACGGAGTTCAAACTGAACGAGCACGAGCCCGCGGGCTTCGAGGCGCGGGAGCTCCGCCACCGCGCGAGGCCCGTCCGCTATCTCGTCGGCGGCGCGGGGCCGCCGCTCGTGCTCGTCCACGGCCTCGGCGGCGCGGCCTCGAACTGGCTGCGCATCGCCCCCGCCCTCGCCACAGGGCGGCGCGTGATCGTGCCCGAGCTGCCGGGCCACGGCGGGTCGGGATCGCTCCCCGCCGTGGCCACGCTCGACCACTTCGCCGAGGCAGTGCTCGCGGTGCTCGAGCACGAGGACGCGCTGCCCGCGCCCTGGGTCGGCCATTCGCTCGGCGGCCTCGTCGGCCTGCGCGCCGCCGTGCGCCGCCCCGACGCCGTCACCGGGCTCGTCCTGGCGGCCGCGGCGGGGATCTCCTCGGCCGCGCGCGCCGGCGAGCTGACCGTCACGTGGATCGGGCGGCTCCAGCCGGAGCGGCTCGTGACGCCACACCGCCGCCGCGTGGCGCGCTCCCGCCGGGGCCGGACGCTGGCCTTCGGCTGGTGGGGCGTCGCCGACCCGACGGGCTTCGACCCGGCCATGGCCGAGGCGTTTCTCGCCGGCGCGGCGCGGCACACCGACACCCGCTCCGCCGGGGCCGCGCTCGTCCGCTCCGATCCGCGGCAGGATCTCGGCGGGGTCGGGTGCCCGTGCCTCTGTCTTTGGGGCGCGTCCGACAACTGGGTGCCTCTGACCGACGGGATGGAGTACGCCCGGCGCCTGCGGGCGCCCCTGCGTGTGATCGCGGACTGCGGCCACCTGCTGATCGGCGAGCGGCCGGACGTGGTGCTCGCCGCCGTGCGGGACTTCCTCGCCTCGCTGGACGGGCCGACTGCGCGCCCGGCGGTTTAGAAGGCGGCCTTCGGCGGGCAGGAGCCACTCGTCGAACTCGTCGGAGAGGGGGTCACGCGTGGAACAGATGGAGCTCGTGCAGGACCCGGCCACGGCCGACTCGAAGGTGCTCGAGTACCTCCGCAACCTCGGCTGCGACCCGCGGCAGGCCCGCGGGATCCGGCACTTCATCTACCTGCCGACGAGCGACGACGCCACCGCGGTCGCGCAGGTGCTCGAACGCGAGGGGTGGGACATCGCCGTGCAGGAGGTCGAGGACGTCTGGCTCGTCGTCGCCCGCTGCCTGCGCGTGCTCACTGAGCCGCTCGTGCGTGAGATCCGGGCCCAGCTGGCCTCGCTCGCCACCGCCCACGGCGGCGCCTACGACGGCTGGGAGGCCGAGCGAACGTAGCTGGGCGGCTTAGCCGGCTGCCGCTGCCTCGAACGGGATCACCTCCGCGCCGCTCTCGTCGTCGTCGCGAGGTGGGCCGGAGAGGAAGTCGATGCGCTGACCCACCACCTCGACGAGCGTTCGCCGCTTGCCCTCCTCCCAGGAGTGGCTGTGCAGCCGGCCCGCGACGCCGACCCGCTGTCCCTTGGTCAGATACTCCGCGCAGAGCTCCGCCTGGCGGTCCCAGGTCTTCACCCAAACGAAGTCCGCCCCGGCCTCGCGGTTCCCACGGTTTACGGCGAGCAGGAAGCCCGCCACCTTCTTGTCCTCGCCCACGTCCCGCAGCTCAACCTCCGTGGCGAGGTTGCCGATGAGGCTCACGGTGTTCATGCGGCGAAGGTAGACCGGGAAGCGTCACGAAAGAGTCGAGAGTTTCCGGAATCTCTTGTTCCTGGACGTACACTCGGGAGCGACGCATGGGCATCTTCTCTTCGCTGACAGGGTTCGGCGGCCGTGACATGGCGGTCGACCTCGGCACCGCAAACACGCTCGTTTACGTCCGCGGGCGCGGGATCGTCCTCTCGGAGCCGTCGGTCGTCGCGATCGACCAGCGCACCGGCGAGGTGCACGCCGTCGGCGTCGAGGCCAAGCGGATGCTGGGCCGCACGCCGGGCACGATCCAGGCGATCCGGCCGCTGAAGGACGGCGTCATCGCCGACTTCGACGTAACCGAGCAGATGCTCCGGCACTTCATCCAGAAGGTCCACCAGCACCGCTTTGCGCACCCGCGCGTCGTCGTCTGCGTCCCGTCGGGCGTCACCGGCGTCGAGAAGCGCGCCGTGGAGGAGGCGACCCTCTCCGCCGGCGCGCGCCAGGCGTACCTGATCGAGGAGCCGATGGCCGCCGCGATCGGCGCCGGGCTGCCTGTCGCCGAGCCGACGGGGAACATGATCGTCGACATCGGCGGCGGCACCACCGAGGTCGCGGTGATCAGCCTCGGCGGCATCGTCGTCTCGCAGTCGCTGCGCGTCGGCGGCGACGAGATGGACGAGGCGATCATCACGCACATCAAGCGCGACTACAAGCTCCTCATCGGCCAGCAGACGTCGGAGGAGATCAAGCTCGAGATCGGCTCCGCCTGGGACATGAAGGAGGAGCTGCAGGCAGAGGTGCGCGGGCGCGACATGCTCACCGGCCTGCCGAAGACCGTCATCCTCACCTCCGAGGAGATCCGCCGCGCGCTCGACGAGCCCGTCACGCAGATCATCGAGGCGATCAAGTCGACGCTCGACAAGACCCCGCCCGAGCTCGCGGCGGACATCATGGACCGCGGCATCGTGCTCGCCGGCGGCGGCGCACTCCTGAGCGGCCTCGACGAGCGGCTGCGCCACGAGACTCAGATGCCCGTCCACCTGGCGGAGAGCCCCCTCACCTGCGTCGCGGTCGGCTCCGGGCGCAGCCTCGAGGAGTTCGAGGCGATCCATCGCTCCAACAAGGCCCGGCATCGCCGCAACGGCCGCCGCAACAGCCGCCGCTACTAGCGGTCAAACCACAGGCCCTCTCAGCACCCCAAATAAGACTTCAGACGGCCGGGCGGGGGGGTAACCTAGACCTGTGGCACCCCCGAACCGCACCGCGCGGGTGGCGGTGCTGGGCTCGTCGGTCCAGCGCTCCAGGTCGAAGAAACACTCCGCCGGCAGGGCGCGAAGCGCCGTGCTCCGGCGCCTCGTGCTCGCGCTGCTCGTGCTCGGCGCGCTCGCGCTCCTGACGATCTCCTTCCGCTCGCCGACCTCGGGCGTGCTCCACGACATGCAGGGCGCAGGCGCGAGTGCCCTGCGGCCGTTCCAGATCGCCGCGGGGCGCGTCGCGCGCCCATTCCGTGACGCGTACGGCTACTTCGACAGCCTCGCCGGGGCGAAGTCGGAGAACGCGAAGCTGCGGCGCGAGGTGCGCGACTGGCGCGCGCGGGCGACGGCGAACCTCGCCGGCTCGCGGCGTGCGGCCGAGCTCGAGCGCCTCCTGCACTACGAGCAGGGGCCGACGTATCCGAAGGACTACCGGCCCGTGAACACGTCCATCATCTCGTTCCCGAGCGGGCCCTTCGTACAGCAGGTCGCGATCGCGGCCGGGTCGGACTCCGGCATCGGCATCAACACGCCCGTCGTCAGCGCCGACGGACTCGTCGGACGTGTGACGAACGTCGCGCCGTCGACGGCGGTCGTGACGCTCATCACCGATCCCGACAGCGCGGTCGCCGCCCGCGATCTCACGAAGGGCGTGAGCGGCCTCATCCGGCACGGGCAGGGGAGCACGCTCATGCTCGACCGTGTGCCGAAGGAGCAGAAGGTGAAAAAGGACGACGTGATCGTCACGCAGGGGACGCGCGACCGCCGCTACCCGGACCTCTATCCGTACGGCATTCCGATCGGGCGCGTGCTCTCCGTCGGGACGAGCGACATCGCGAGCTATCTCACGGTGCAGGTGGCCCCGTTCGCGTCGCTCGGCTCGCTCGACTCTGTCGCGGCCCTCGTCGCAACGAAGCGCACGCCGAAGCTCCCGTGAACGTCGTCGACGGCGTCAAGGCCGCCGCGCTCCTCTTCCTTGCGGCGATCATGCAGGTTTCGATCTTCGCGCAGGTGCACGTGCTCGGAGGCGTGCCGGATGTGCTGCTCGTGATGCTCGTCGCCGTCGCGCTCCTCCGCGGGGCGATCGTCGGCGCATGCGGAGGCTTCTTCGCCGGGCTGCTCGTCGACACCGCGTCGCTCGGCAGGCTGGGTCTCACGTCGCTCGTGCTGACGATCGCCGGGTACTGGATCGGGCGCTACGGCGAGACGACCGGGCGCGATCGCGCACATGCGCCGTTCCTGTCGGTCGCGGTCGTGACGATCCTCTACTCGTTCGGGTTGCTCCTCGTGCATTTCGTGCTCGGCGAGCGCGCGCCGGCGGGGGCGATGCTGCGCGGCCTCCTGCCGGCGATCGTGCTGAACCTCATCTTCACGGCGCCCGTCTACGCGCTCGTGCGCCGGCTCCTGCGGCCGCTCGACCGCTCCGATCTCTCGACAGAGGTGCAGCTGCTTGGCTAGCACGACGACACAGCGGCCGGCGCCGAAGCCGGTTCTGCCCGGCAGCCCGCCCGCCGTCGAGCCCTGGCGCGTCACGCAGCGCCTCACGCTGCGGGTCGGCGTCCTGGGCGTGCTCATACTCGTCGTCTTCGCCGCTCTCTTCCTGCGGCTCTGGGCGCTGCAGGTGCTCGCCGGGACGAAGTACGTCGACCAGGCGAGCGCGAACTCGTACCTCACGGTGCGCGTGCAGGCCCCGCGCGGCCCGATCGTCGACCGCAACGGACGTCCGCTCGTGATCAATGCCGCAGCGACCGCGGTGCAGCTGTGGCCGGCGGACCTGCCGAAGGTCTACACGGACCGCTACGCGGAGCTCCAGCGGCTTGCGCGGCTCACGCGGGTCCCGCTGTACGAGATCGCGGGCGGCATCAAGGCGCGGCGCGGCGACCCGCTCACCCCGGTGGTCGTCCGCGATGCGGCGAGCGAGCCGATGGTCTCGTACCTCTCGGAGCACGCCACCGAGTTCCCAGGCGTGACGCTCGGACGAGCCTACGTGCGTCATTACCCGTACCACTCGCTCGCGGCGCAGCTGCTGGGCTACGTCGGCGAGATCTCCACCGGCCAGCTGAAGAGCCTGGCGTCTGCGGGATACCAGCCCGGCGACGAGATCGGGCAGGGCGGGGTGGAGTCGTCCTACGACCGCTACCTCCGCGGCGTCGCCGGCACTCAGCGCCTGCACGTCGACTCGCTCGGCCATCCGCACGGCTCGGTGATCACGACGGCGTACGCGAAGCCGGGCCATACGCTCCGCCTCACGCTCGACCTGAAGCTCCAGCAGGCGGCCGAGAAGGCGCTCCAGTACGGCATCTCGCTCGCGCAGGCGAACGGGCAGTGGGCCGCACGCGGCGGCGCGATCGTTGCGCTCGACCCGAAGGACGGGTCGATCCTCGCGCTCGCGTCGTCTCCGACGTACGAGCCGTCAGTCTTCGCCGGCCGCGTGTCGCCGAAAGCGCTCGCGAACCAGGGCCTCACGACGAAGACCGCGGAGCTGAAGAACACCCCGTCACTGAACCGCGCGATGATGGGCCAGTATCCGCCCGGCTCCGTCTTCAAGCCGGTGACGGCACTCGCGGCGATGCAGGAGCACCTGGTCTCGCCGTACGCGTACCTCCCCTGCACCGGGGCGTACGCCTCGAAGTACGACAAGGCTCTGAACCCGCACCAGTTCCACAACTGGGACCCGAACGTCAACCAGCAGATGGACATGCCGACCGCGCTCGCATACTCGTGCGACACGTACTTCTACCAACTGGGCGATCTCTTCTACGGACTGCCCTCCAACCGGCGGCAGCCGCTGCAGAAGTGGGCGGATGCGTTCGGCTTCGGCTCGATCACCGGTGCCGACGTCGGCCCGGAGGCGAAAGGCCTCGTGCCGACGATCGGCTGGCGCCAACGCATGTACACGCAGGTCACGGACCCCCTGGGCTGGCAGGTCGACAGCCTCTGGAAGCCGGGCGACTCGATCCTGCTCGCCATCGGCCAGAAGGACATGCTCGTAACGCCGCTGCAGATGGCCCGTTTCTACGCGCTGATCGCGAACGGCGGGTACCTCGTTACGCCGCACGTGCTGATGGACGTCGAGGACCCGAACAGGACGGCCGTGCCGGTCGCTGCGCCGCCGGGGCCGCGGAAGGTCGGGGTCGACGCCGCGGCGCTGCAGGTCGTCCGGCAGGGCCTCTGGGAGGGCACGCACCTCAACTTCGGGACGTCGTACGGCGTCTTCGGCACGTTCCCCGTCTCGATCGCGGGCAAGACGGGTACGGCCGAGAAGACCGTCACACTGCCCGGATACACCGGGGTACAGAACCAGTCGTGGTGGTGCGGGTACGGCCCGACCGACGACGCGAAGATCGTCGTCTGCGCACTGATCGAGAACGGCGGTCACGGCGGCACCGCGGCGGCGCCGGCTGCGATGCAGGTGTTCGCAAAGTTCTTCGGGGTCAAGGCGACGTTCGCCGCCCCTATCCATTCCGACTGATGCGCATGAAGGGCACACTGACCGCGATGATTAATCCCACGACAGCGCACGCCTGGATGGTGGCTCAGGCGCGGCGCCGTGCGGCCGGGCCAGCCTTGGCAAGGCAACCAGCCTTGCCTTCGGCTGTCCCGACCACACGTCTTGGCCTGAGCCATCCCCAGACGCACCCCGCCGCGGGATCAACCATCTGATGCTGGAATACGCCGGATCGCAACGCTCGGGACTGGAGGCGCACCGGGGCGAGGGGCTCGCGCTCGTCGCCGTCCTGCGCTCGCTCGACTGGCTGCTGCTCGCGGGCGTCGGCGCCCTCGTGGGCGTCGGGCTCTGGGCCGTCGCCGGGGTGACGCGCTTCGACAACCCCGGGCATCCCAGCTACTACCTCGACCGGCAGATCGTCTATGCGGCCGTCGGCGGCTTCGCCCTGATCGTTGCGATGGTCGTCGACCCTGACATCTACCGCCGCTACTGGCGTGTCATCTTCGGCGGCACCGTCGGCCTGATCGCGGTCGTCTTCGTGCTCGGCAGCGCCGCGCGCGGCTCGACCCGCTGGATCAACGTCGGCTTCTTCACGTTCCAGCCGTCGGAGTTCGGGAAGCTCCTCTGCGTCCTCGGGCTCGCCGGCTTCCTCGCCGAGCGCGCGCGCAGCGCAGGCGAGGTGAGGACGACGCTGCAAACGCTGGGGCTCGGCGCGATCCCCATCGTGCTCGTGTTCGTGCAGCCGGACCTCGGAACGGCGCTCGTCTACCTCGCCGCGCTCGGCGCGATGCTGTTCGTCTGCGGGACGCCGTGGAAGCACCTGACGATCCTCGGCCTGGTCGGCGTGCTCGTCGCCGTCGGCGTGCTCTGGGCGGGCCCGGCGGTGGGCGTCGACTTCCTCCAGAGCTACCAGAAGCAGCGCCTCACCTGTTTCACGCACCCGGCCACGTGCCCGGTCGACGCCCGCTACAACGTCGAGCAGTCCATCGCCGCGGTCGGCTCCGGCGAGGTGAAGGGGCGCGGCGTCGACAATGCGACGCAGACGCGCCTCGACTTCCTGCCCGAGCATCACACCGACTTCGTGTTCGCCTCGTTCAGCGAGCAGCGCGGGTTCATCGGCGCGTCGCTCCTGCTGGCGCTGTATCTCCTGGTGCTGTGGCGAGGCTTGCGCGTCGTCACCGTCGCGCGAGACCTCTACTCGGCGATCGTCGCCGGGGGAATCGTCATCGCGCTGCTCTTCCAGATCTTCGTCAACGTCGGCATGACGATGGGGATCGCGCCGATCACCGGCATCCCGCTGCCCTTCGTCAGTGTCGGCGGCTCGTCGATGATCGCAAACCTCGCGGCGATGGGCGTGCTGCTCGCCGTGCACGCGCGCGGTCGCGCCGCCCGATCCCGCCGCCGCTGATGGCCCCCAGCCGAGTGTCACTGCCGGTCTCTCTCGGAGCGCTACGCAGACTCGTGAAAGAGATCCAGGTCTCGGCCAGCGACGGGAAGCCGCTCGCCGTCGGAGGCCCGCGCGAGCTCGCCGCCGTGCTCCGCCGGGAGCTCGGGAAGGACGCGAAGCCGGGCGCGATCCGCCAGGGCGACGACCCGAGGGGCGCCGCCGTCTTCGTGTACGTGCTCGGGCACGAGTCGACCGGGGACGACGAGCAGGCGTTGAAGCGCGCGCGCCGCGCGCGGGTGCCGATCGTCGCGGTGGCGGCAGGTCACGTGTCGGATGACGTCTCGATTCCGTTCGTGCTCGCCACCGACGTCGTGCGGGTCGGGGCGGGGAAGGGCTTTCCGGTCGACGCGATCACGCGTGCGATCGCCTCGCGTCTGGGCGAGGACGGTGCGCCGCTCGCCTCACGCGTGCCGGTGCTACGCGGCCCGGTCTGCGACGTGCTCGTCGCGAGCTTCGCCCGCCGCTGCGGTGTGCTCGCCGTCGCGGTGTTCGTGCCCGGCGCCGATCTGCCGGTGCTCGCGCTCAACCAGGTCCGGATGGTGCTGCGGCTCGAGCAGGCCTACGGGCTCGACGCCGATCCCCGCGAGCGGGCGCCCGAGGTGCTCGCCACGATCGCCGCCGGCCTCGGCCTGCGCGCGCTCGCGCGCGAGCTGCTCGCGGTCGTTCCGGTAGCGGGGTGGGCTGTAAAGGGCGCCGTTGCGTATGCGGGCACTCGCGCGCTCGGCGAGGCCACCGTCAAGAGGCTGGAAATCGGGATGCCAGGCGGCGATGAGGCAGGCCCTTCTACGCGGCCGCAGGCCGGAGCTTCGCACGGCGCGCCCTGGTGGCGCGCAGCCGCTGGGTAAGCCGGGCCCAGGCCCAGGGCTCGACTTCTCGGTAGCGGACGGCCGTCTGCCCACGCGTGGCCTCCAGGTACTCGAACCAGGCGTCGGCCTCCTCGATCAGCAGGAGCTCCTCGGCTTCGTGCGTTCCGCTCACGGCTGTACCTCCAACGTCGTGAATGCGCCGATCGTAGGTCCCCCGTCGGACGGTGCCTGGCCCCGGGTCGGCTCGGGCCGGCCGGGGTCGCCGTGGCCGCTGCTACCCTGCCTCCGAAGGCTCATGCCCATGCTTTTCATCACTGACAACGAGCGCGCGCGCCGCCGGGTGCAGCTACACGCTGCCGGCGTCGCCGTCGCGCGCTCCCACGAAGGAGTTCTCGCTTGCCCTGGTTTCGTCGACGGAAGAACGAATCCGATGTCGCAGCGGCTTCCCAGCCTGCTGCCCGAGTCCCTGCGACTCGCCCCGCAACACCCGTAGTCCCTCCGGCCGCCGCCTCTGGCGCGGCCCCGGACGCCACAACCGATCCGAATCGTCCCAAGCGCCGCCGCGGTAGCCGTGGAGGCCGCGGGCGCAAGAAGCCCGGCACCGCCGGAGCCTCTTCCACCGCCGCTGCGGGAGAGAGAGCAGACAAGCCCGCCCAGCGCGAACGGGCCCAGAGCGACCGGGCCCAGAGCGAAAAGACACAGAGCGGTACACGCTCCGGCGCCAGAAGCGACGGTGCGAAGGCCGAGAAGAAGCCCGAGCGCAAGCAGCCGGAGCGTAAGACGCTGTCCCAGCGGCAGGAGCGCCGCCGCTCCGAGGGCTCGAGCCGCCGCCGCCAGCTGCCGCGCCGCGCACCGCTACCGGCCGCGAAGCGGGAGCTCCTCGTGTCGGTCGACGTCGGCGAGCAGCGCGTCGCGGTGCTCGAGGACGACAAGGTCGCGGAGGTCTATCTCGAGCGGCCCGACAAGCGCTCGATCGCGGGGAACATCTACCTCGGCCAGGTCGACAACGTGCTGCCCGGCATGGAGGCTGCATTCGTCGAGATCGGCCTCGAGAAGAATGGCTTCCTCTACGTCGACGAGATCGTCGGCCCGGAGATCGAGCGCGGCCACGGCCGCAAGATCCAGGACCTGATCAGCAAGGGGCAGACGATCCTCGTCCAGTCGGTGAAGGACCCGATGAAGACGAAGGGCGCGCGGCTCACGACGCAGATCTCGCTGCCTGGCCGCTTCGTCGTGTTCGTCCCGCAGGGCGAGGGCCTCGGCGTCTCGCGCCGTCTCGACGACGACGAACGCACGCGCTTGAAGGACATCCTCAAGAAGCTGCAGGTGAAGGACGGCGGGATCATCGTGCGCACCGCCGCCGAGGGCGCGTCCGAAGAAGACATCGAGCGCGACCTCGTGTTCCTCCAGCGCCTCTGGAAGTCGATCGAGGCGAAGGCGAAGACGGGGAAGGCGCCCGAGTTGATCTACCAGGAGGCCGAGCTGCCGCTCCGCGTCACGCGCGATCTCTTCACCGGCGACTTCGAGAAGGCCTACGTCGACAACGACCAGGCGTTCAAGCGCATCACCGGCTATCTGAAGAAGACCTCGCCGCACATGGTCGAGCGGGTGATCCGCTACAAGGAGACGCCGACGCTCATGGAGGCATTCGGCGTCGACCAGGAGATCCGCTCGACGCTGTCGCGCCGCGTCGATCTTCCGTCGGGCGGCTACCTGATCTTCGACTACGCGGAGGCGTTCACCGTCATCGACGTGAACACCGGCCGCTTCGTCGGCGGCCGCGGCAAGAACTCGGGTGGACGGCTCGAGGACACGATCACGAAGAACAACCTCGAGGCGGTGAAGGAGGTCGTGCGCCAGCTGCGGCTGCGCGACATCGGCGGCATCATCGTCATCGACTTCATCGACATGGCGAACCCGAAGAACCGGGCGGCCGTCGAGGAGGCGCTCCGCACGGAGCTCGAGCGCGACCGCACGAAGACCTACGTCGTCGAGATCTCACCGCTCGGCCTCGTCGAGATGACGCGCCAGAACGTGACCGACGGCCCGCGCGAGATCATGACGCGCAAGTGCCCGACGTGCGGCGGCGACGGCATCGTCTACTCCGAGGCGTCGGCCGCGATCGACGTCGAGCGCCGGATCCGGGCGCTCGCGACGGGCTCGAAGTCGCAGGCGTTCCGCATCGAGGTCGCCGCGCCGATCGCGAGCGCGCTCGTCGGCTCCGGTGCGCGGAGGCTCGTCGAGCTCGAGGCGCTGACGAAGCGGCGCTTCTTCTTCGAGGGCAAGCCGGCTGCGCACTCGGACCACTTCGTGGTCTTGGCCGAGGGCAAGCTCGCCGACCTGGCGCCCCAGGCGCCCATCGCGGAGGGCACAGAGCTGACGATCGAGCTCGTCGAGGTCGACCGGCACGACGCCGGCGCCGCCGTCGGCAAGCTCGACGGGCTCGACGTCTGCGTCGGGGAAGCGGCGGAGCTCGTCGGCAAGAAGATCAAGGTTCGCGTCGAGCGCGTGCTCGACGGCATCGCGTACGCAACGCTCGTGCGCCAGACGAAGAAGGCGCCCGAGCCGCTGACCGCGGAGGCGGAAGCCGAGAAGCCGACCCGCAAGCCGCCCGCGCGCAAGCTCGCAGGCGCCGGCGCGGAGCCATCCGAGGACGGCGAGGAGCTCGAGCCCGGCGGCGAAGCCGAGGAGGCTGCCGACGAGCCCGCGGCCGCGGCGGTCCCGGTCGCGGAAGCACTGCTCACGGAGACCGAGGACGCGACGGACGCTGAAGAGCCGACCGGCGAGGAGCCGGCCGCTGCTGCCGGCGCGCCTGCGAAGAAGAAGACCCGCCGCGGCTCACGGGGCGGACGCAACCGCAAGAAGCCGGCCGGCGCTGCCGGCGCTGCCGCCGAAGGCGAGGCCGTCGGCGACGTCACCGACGACGCGGGCGTCGAGGTCGGGGACGCCCCTGCCGAGGCGAAGACACCCGCCGTGCGAACGTCCACGCCGCGCACGCCGCGCACCGGCGGCCGCAGCGTCACGATCCACGTTCCCTCCGACGAGTTCGGCCGCGATTCCGATCACGAGGACGAGGCCGAGACCGGCCAGCCCGCCGTGGACGGCACCCAAGCGACGGAGAACGGCCTTGCGCCCGCGAAGAAGAAGACGCGGCGCGGCTCGCGCGGCGGCCGCAACCGCAAGCGGCCGGCAGGCGCGGGCGCAGCCGCAGCCGCGACGAACGGCTCCGAGCCCAGGGCCGACGCACAGCTCGACGACGAGCCGCAGGCATTTGCCGAGCCCGAGCTCGCGCCGGACGGCGAGCCCAGCTTCGAGGAACCCAGCTTCGAGCCCACGCCGCTGCTCGGCCCCGAGCCGGACGCGGAGCCCGTGCCAGAGCCCGAGCTCGAGCCGGAGACGATTGTCCCGGAGCCGGCGGCCGTGACCGCCGAGGCGGACGACGCCGACTCCGAGAACGGCGACTGGGGCTACGTGCCCATGTCGGAGTGGGGCGATGACCTCAACCGCTAGCCCTCCTCGTCCAGGTATCAGGCGCGTTTCGCTACACTTCTGCTCGATTCGCGGGCCCCTGTGCCCGCGTTTTCCACGCCTATGAGCTACGCGATCATCACACTCGGCGGTAAGCAGTACCGCGTCCGAGAGGGCGAGCGGCTGCTCGTCGACAAGCTCGCGACGGATGAGGGTACGACCTTCAACCCGCGGGTGCTGCTCGTCGGCGGCGACGGCACCACCGACCTGTCACCCACGACGACCGTCACCGCGCGGGTCGTCGGCCACCAGCTCGGCGAGAAGATCCGGATCGGCAAGTACAAGAAGCGCACCGGCTACCGGAAGCACAACGGGTATCGCAGCCGCCTGACGCAGATCGAGATCGAGTCGATCGGCGGCGCGAAGAGGCCGGCGGCCGCGAAGAAGACTGAGGCCCCGAAGACCGAGGCCCCGAAGACCGAGGCCCTCAACGCGGAGGCCGCTCCGAAGGCTCCCGCGCCGAAGGCAGAGGTCGCCGCCGAGGCGCCCGCCCGCACCGCGCATCCGCCGAAGGGCTACGACGACCTGACCGTGGCGCAGATCGCAGAGGCCGCTCACGGCTGGCGGCGCCCGAACCTCGAGGCAGCGCTCGAGCACGAGCGCGCGAACGCGAACCGCAAGGGCGCGATCGCGGCCCTCGAGTCCGCACTCGCAGCGAAAGAGGAGTGAGTGCCCCTCCCGTCGCTACATGCCGGCCTCTCGCCCGCGATCACGCGGCGCGCTGCGGCGTCCTCGGTCGAACCCAGAGAAACCACTCTGGATTCTCCCTGCGTCCTTGCATCGCTTGGTGCTCCCGACCGAGAGACTCGGCGGCAGCAACGGAAGGAGCACTAGCCATGGCGCACAAGAAAGGCCTCGGCTCCTCGCGGAACGGCCGCGACTCGAACCCGAAGATGCTCGGAGTCAAGCTCTTCGCCGGGCAGGACGTCAGCTCGGGGATGATCCTCGTCCGCCAGCGCGGCACGCGCTTCCGCCCGGGCCCCGGCACGGGCATCGGCAAGGACGACACGATCTTCGCCAAGCGCGACGGCGTGGTCGCCTTCCGGACGAGCGGCGAGCGCCGCTTCATCTCGGTGGTCGACGGCTCCGCCGCCGCCGCGTCCTAGTCCCGGACCACCTCGGCCCAGGCTAGGAGGGCGTATGTTCCACGATCGCGCCAGCCTGACGGTGATCGCCGGCCGCGGCGGGGACGGCAGCATCCACTTCCGCCGGGAGAAGTTCGTGCCCAAGGGCGGGCCCGACGGCGGTGACGGCGGCGACGGCGGCGACGTCGTGCTCGTCGCGGATCCGCAGCGGCGCGATCTCTCCGGGTTCCGCTCCAAGCAGAAGGTGAAGGCGGGCCGCGGAGGCGGCGGAGGCGGCAGCCTCTCGACCGGCGAGCGTGGGGACGACGTCGTCCTCCAGGTGCCCGTCGGGACGCAGGTGCTCGACGCGGACGACCGGTTGATCGCCGACCTCGCGCACCCTGGCGCGCGCGTTGTCGTCGCGAAGGGCGGAACGGGCGGCCGCGGCAACAAGCGCTTCGCGTCGCCCACGCGCCAGACGCCGCGCTACGCCGAGGTGGGCATGCCGGGCGACGAGAGTGCGATCGAGCTGCGCCTGAAGCTGCTCGCCGACGCCGCGTTCGTTGGCCTGCCGAACGCCGGCAAGTCGTCGTTGCTGACGCGGATCTCGAACGCGCGGCCGAAGGTTGCGGAGTATCCGTTCACGACGCTCTCCCCGGTGCTCGGCACGGTTGAGTCCTCGGAGGGCCGCCAGCTCGTCGTTGCCGACGTCCCGGGGCTGATCGAGGGCGCGAGCGAGGGCGTCGGGCTCGGGCACGAGTTTCTCGCGCACCTCGAGCGAGCCCGCGTGCTGCTGCACGCGATCGATTCCTCCGAGGGCGACGCCGACGAGCGCTGGCGCACGATCGACGCCGAGCTCGCCGCGTACGGCGCAGGCCTCGACGAGCGGCAGCAGATCGTCGTGCTGAACAAGACCGACCTCAGCCCCGACCCGCCGGCGTTCGGGATCGAGGACGAGCGGATCATCCGCGTCTTCCGCGTCTCGGCGGCGACGGGAGCGGGCGTCGAGGAGCTGCGCCGCGCCCTGTTCGAGCTCGTGCCGCAGGAGGAGCTCGTGCCCGCGCCCGAGCAGACCGAGCTCGTCGACTACCTCGTCTACCGGCCGGAGCCGGCCCGCCGTGCGTTCCGCGTCTTTCGCACCGAGACGGGCTTCCGCGTCACCGGCAAGCCGCCCGCGCCCGAGCAGCTCGAGGCGATCCTCAAGGCGGCGGGCGCGCGCGAGGGCGACGAGGTACTGCTCGGCGACGAGGTCCTCGAGTGGCAGACGTAGGGCTCTACGGCGGCGCGTTCGATCCGCCGCATCTCGGCCACGTGGCAGTCGCCGAGGCGGCAAAGGCGCATTTCGGCTTGCCGCAGCTCGTCGTCCTCGTCTCGGAGGCTCCCGGGCACAAGGGCACGCACCTCCCGGCGCAGGCACGTCTCGAGCTGGCACGGGCCGCGTTCCCGGACGACGACGTCCGTCTCGATCCGTACGCGCGCACGATCGACCTGCTTCGCACCGGCGAGTTCGACGACCCGCTCTTCGTGATCGGCGCCGACCAGTTCTGCGAATTCCTCGCCTGGAAGGAGCCGGATGCCGTGCTCGGGCTGGCGCGGCTCGCCGTGGCGACCCGGCCCGGCTTCCCGCGCGCTCGGATCGAGGCGGTGCTGAGAGCGCTCGACCATCCGGAGCGCGTCCTCTTCTTCGACCTCGAGCCGAGCCCGGCCGCATCCCGTGACGTGAGGGCCCTCGCAGCGGCCGGACACTCACTCGACGGGCTCGTCCCCGCGGCCGTGGCCCGGCTGATCGAGGAGCGGGGCCTCTATCGGGCCGATTGACATCCGCAGGCCGTGGCTACACTGCGCACCGACCTCCCACGAAGGACGCTGAACCAGCTCTGGACTCGCTCGAACAAGCCCGCCGTATCGCCGCTCTCGCCCAGGAGAAGCTGGCCGAGGACGTCGTCATCCTCGACATGCGGCCCGTGTGCTCGTTCACCGACTACTTCGTGATCTGCACCGGCCGCAACCCGCGGCAGACCGCCGGTATCTGGGACGAGGTGCACGGCCGCCTCAAGCAGGAGAACGGCTTGGTCCCGCGCGCCGCCGACGGCACGACGGAGGGGACCTGGGTGCTCGCCGACTATCTCGACGTCGTCCTGCACGTGTTCACGCCCGAGGCGCGCGACTACTACAAGCTCGAGGACCTCTGGAACGACGTGCCCGCGGTCGAGCTCGCCGAAGCCGCGGCGGGCTAGAAGTACCCGGCGCGCTACGCGGCCTGGGGGCCGCTGCGGGTGAGCAGCACGTTGCCGGACTGCACCGGGAGGCCGTTCACGCGGTGGCCGCCGAGCGTGATGTCGAGGTTGTCCGGCCGGCCCATGCGCACCCAGAGGTCGTGCTCGAGCGGGTAGCGCAGCGTCTTGCCCTGCTCGAGCACGCCCTGGAAGAGGATCGTGCCGTTTGGCCCGCCCGTGCGCACCAAGAGCCAGCACCGGCCGCGTGAGGCGCTGATCACGGTGGTCTTCGCGCGTGCCGCCGGGGCCGGCGCTGCGACCGGCGTGGCCGCGGGCTTCGCCGCAGCGGGCTCAGCCGTCGGCGGCGCCTGTACGACCGGCTTCGCGGCCGCGGGCTTCGATGTCGACTTCGCAGCGGAAGCGGCCGGCCGCGCGGCCGAGCCGCCCATGCGCCAGGCGGCGAGCCCGGCCACGGTCGCGCCGAGCACGAAGACGACGATCAGCGTCCGCAGCACGCCGCGACGGGTGCGGTGCGAGACGGCGAGCGATTCCGGGACGAGCAGCGGCTCCTCGTCGTGGTGCGCGAACCGTGTGTTGTACTCGTCGACGTAGAGGTTCCCGTTCAGGCCGAGGAACTCCGCGTAGGTGCGCAGGAAGCCCTTCGTGTACGCCTCGCCCGGGAGGAGCTCCCAGTGCTCCTCTTCGAGCGCGGTCAGGTACCGCTCGCGGATGCGGATGCCCTTGTGCACGTCGGCAGCCGAGAGGCCGCGGCGGGTGCGCGCTTCACGAAGGCTGTCACCGATTGCGAACATGGCGGCGGGTCCATCGATTGTGAACCACTCTGTGGAAAAAGGCGATCCCCCGGTGGGGAACATGTGGATATTCGGTGCAGAACGCACTTGTTCCTCCACGCACAAGGACAACGCGTCGGCTCACCGGGGCGGGGACCGGTACGGCTGCATCGAGAGCGACGACGACGAGCTTCCGGACGTCGTTCGTTGAGATCGCCGCGTCGAACGGGTGGGTCTAGGCGGCGTGCTCGAGCGCATCGCGCACGGTGGCTGCGAGCGCCTCCGAGGTGAAGGGCTTTTGCAGGAACAACCCCCCGGCGGCGGCGCCCCGCTGCGCGACCACGTCTTCGGTGTAGCCGGACATGAAGACGAACGGCAGCTCGGGCTTCCATTCCGCGACCTGGCGCGCGAACTCGTCGCCGGTCATGTGCGGCATCACCATGTCGGAGATCACGAGCGCGAACTCGTCGCCGCGCTCGCGGAGCGTCGGCAGCGCGAACGAGGGATCCGCCGCGGACTCGACTGCGTAGCCGAGCCGCTCGAGCATCCGGGCGAGCAGCGACCGGACGACGTCCTCGTCCTCGACGACGAGGATCCGCCGGCCCGCGCCCTGCGACGCCGGGCTGAGCACCCCCGGCGACTCCGGCACACTCTCCTCTTCGGTGACCGCGGCGGGAAGCGCAGGTAGGTAGCTATGGAAGGCGCTGCCACGGCCGGGCTCGCTCGTGACCTCGATGTGGCCACCGCTCTGCTTGACGATCCCGAAGGCGCTCGAGAGCCCCAGGCCCGTGCCCTGGCCGACGCCCTTCGTCGTGAAGAAGGGATCGAAGATCCGGTCGCGGACCTCGTGCGTCATCCCGCAGCCCTCGTCCTCGACCGAGAGGACGACGTACCGTCCGGATTCGAGCTCGCCGCTGCGGGGCTCGCCCAAGCCGACGTCCGCGTTGTTCGTCCGGATCGTCAGCGTGCCGCCGTCGGGCATCGCGTCGCGCGCGTTCAGGGCGAGGTTGAGGAGTACTTGCTGCATCTGGCCACCATCGGCCCGGACCGCGTCGAGCGTGGGGTCGAGCACGGTCACGAGCTCGATCTGCTCGCCGAGGACGGAGCGCAGCATCGCGACGGTCTCGGCGACGAGCGTGTTCAACTCGAGCGGCCGCGGGTGCAGGGCCTGGCGCCGGCCGAACGCGAGCAGCTGCCCGGTCAGCGTGGCGGCGCGCTGCGCGGATGACTCGATCCGGCGCAGGTACTCGGCCACCGGGCCGTCGGCGCCGACCTCCGCCCGCGCGAGCTCCGTGTAGCCGAGCATCCCGAGGAGAAGGTTGTTGAAGTCGTGTGCGATGCCCGCGGTGAGCTGGCCGATCGCGTCGATCTTCTGAGACTGGCGCAGCTGCTCCTCGGCCACGCGCCGCAGCGTGATGTTCTGGGACATCGTGACCGCGCCCTGCGGCTTCCCGTCCACGTCGGGCAGGAGCGCCGTGGCGCTGTCGATCCAGACGACCTCCCCGTTCTTGGCGATGACACGCAGCTCTTGGCGGTACGAGTCGTACTTCCCCTCGAGCATTCCCGTGAAGAGCTCGGCCACCTGGTCGACGTCCTCGGGCGCCGTGTAGGCGAGCACGTTCCGTCTCGCGAGCTCCTCTGCGCTCCGGCCGGTGATGTCGCGCATGACCGAGTTCGTGATCCGGAGCCGGCCGTCCCGGCTGAGGAGGCCGATGCCGATCGGGGCGCGCTCGAAGATGGTCTCGAAGCGGGCGAGCGCCTCCACCTGTTCGCGTCGCGCCTCGCGCTCGGCCGCCTCGCTCACCGCCGAGGAGAGGAGGACCGCGAGCAGCTCCAGCGTGTGCCGCTCCTCGTTCGTGACGCCGGACCCTTTCGCCACGTCGAGCAAGCCGACGTTCCGGCCACCGTGGAGGAGCGGGACGCTGACATGGGCTGCCCCGCAGGATCTTCCGGTCGCGGCGCGGACCACGAGCTTCTCGCCGTCGAGGATGCTCACCGTCGCGCCGTCCGCGCCGGTCAGCTCTTGCGCGCGTTCGGCGATCAGCTGTGCCACGCTCTCGAGCCCGAGGTCGGCGGCGGCGATCTCGGCCTGGGTCTCCACCACCCGCGACAGGCGGGCGTTCTGGTCCCGAAGGGCCAGCTCGGCGAGCTTGCGCGAGGTGATGTCCTGCACCATCCCGAGCGCGGTCCACGGCGCCCCCGGGGTCTCCTGCATCGTAGTGAGGTAGCAGTCGACCCAGACCGTGCCGCCGCCCTTGCCGATCAGCCGCGTCTCGAGCCGGTACGAGTCCGTCTCGCCGGCGAGCAGGCGGCGGAAGCTCGACACCACTGCGCGAACGTCGTCCGGGTGCGTGTAGCTCGTGACCGGCAGCTGCGCGAGTTCGCCTGCGTCGTAGCCGGTGATCGACCGCATCGCCTCGTTGCTGTGCACGACGCGGCCCTCGACGTCCAGGAGGCTGACACCGAACGGCGAGCCTTCCCACACGGAGAGCAGGCGCTTGCGGTCGGAGGCACGAGCTTGCGCGGGGGTCGGCACCCCTCGTAGCATCGGTTCCGAACGGGCAGAGCTTGAGCTATCTCTGGCTGTAAGCCGCATGGCCAAGGTGCCGGTCGAGTTTGCGATCGTGAGCGTTGCCAGTGTCGTGATTACGATCGGCGCGACGGTCGCGCTCGTAGTGCGGCGCGTCGCAGGTTGACAGAAGAATGCACAAGCAATTGCGCCTCGGGAGCATGGCTCGGATCACCGAGCTCGACGTCGGGGACCGCAGGACGGATATCTGCCGACCCGAAGGATCGATGGTGATTGCAGCGCCCCCGACCGCCGCCACAGATGGGTGGGCGTCGAGGAACTCGATCTGACTCGAGAGGCGCTCTCGGCATTCGACGCTCGCGAGGTAAAGAAAAGCCCCGCCTGAGCGAGGCTTTCTTCGATGGAACTAAACGGGGCACCCTCGAACCCCCTTGCAAACCATAAAGACGGTCTCGGGAGGCTGTCGGAGTTGCACCGAAGACTGCTCGCCAAGGCAGCGACCGCTCCCGCTATGCCTCGAGGTGTGCGAGACCGGCCGATTCCCGTGCTGGAGATTGTGACGACTGCGCTTGAGCTTGCCGGAGAGCCGATGCGGGTGCGCGAGATCCATGCCGCCGCTGCCGAACTGAGCGGTGAGTCGATCAGATGGTCGTCGGTCAAGGGAATCCTGTCTGCCCACACGATCGGCGGTGACCGACGGTTCCGGCGAATCCGCCGCGGCTGCTACGAACTAACCCCCGGATTTCAAGGGGAATCGAGTTTCTGAACCCCACAGGGCTCTGATCCCAACCGAAGAGTCGAGCCCGAAACGCGCCGCGTTGCCAGTGGACGTGAAGGTTCATTCCAAGCAAGACCAGCGGCCAGAGCCCGACCGCAAGGACGGCCGACACCGCGGCCTTGAACGTCTGGATGTGCGCAAAGTAGTGGTGCGTCTCTGCGACGATCAACCCGATCACGAGGTAGGCGAGTGCTACGAGCCGCTTCCGCGACCTCCACAGCTTCAGCAACTTCAGCAACAGAAGCCTTCTCTCTTCGCGCTTCTTCCGAGCGCGATCACCGGCGCCGAGAGCGAGTGAGAGCGAGCCGAATCACCCCATCCCGCTCGGGCCGGGCGGCGTCTCTCGATAGCGAGCCTTGGTTCTTATCTCGGTGCCACGATGCTCAGTTCGGCACCAGGACGCGCCAGGATCAGACCCTCGACCGCCTACCGAGAACGGCTACGACGAGCGCAACGACCACCACGATGAACAGAAACTTGGAAAGGAAGATGCCTCCCCCGACTGCAAACAGTAGGAGCACGAGCACCAGCAACCAGATCATTTCTCAACCTCCCAGGATCGACGCATCGTCTAACGCTCGACGCGGCGGTCGCGGACGACTGTCGTGTCCCGGCCGCCCCGGCCGCCGAAACCGCCCCAGCTCGACCAGAAGAACAACGAAGTCACGAAGCCGACAACGCCGACGATCAAGAGGATCACACCGACCGTGTGAATGTTCAGACCAGACACCGACGCGTTAACGGCCCAAATCAACACCGCGCCAGCAGCGGCCAGAAGCAGACTTACGCTGATACCCATGTTGCACCTCCCGCTATGGGGCAAAGGAACCCAAGTCGCATCCGACAACCTAATACCCTCACGCTTTCGATACGAGGGGGAACGCGGCGACTGAACAAACGAGCTGCACCGTCAACGAGGCGCAGTGAGCCCTCCCGTTAAGTCCTGAACCGGCATGATGGATCGGTGCCCGTTCTTCCCAGATTTCTGCTTCGTCGCCTGGGACCGATTGGCGTTGCCTTGACCGTCTACGACTTGTGGAGGCATCTGCCTGCGAAGAGGCGGCGTCAGCTGCGTGATCAGGGCCGGAAGCACGGGACACGCGCTGTCCACTTCGTGATCAAGGGATGGTCGGCGCAGATGCGGAAGCGCCGCAGGTAGCCGCTTACGCACGCGCGATGTCCCGTGGTTGGCGGCCGGCGTTCGAGGATACGCTTGCGGGCGAGGCCGCGCCTGATACGCCTTCTGCTCATCTGCGTCGTCGCACTCGTGCTCGCTGGCTGCAACGGCGGTACTGTCGATCGGCACGCGTTGACGAACGATGCGGCGACGCTCGATTCGATCGCTTGTGAGGGCGCGCTTCTCGCCGGGGATGTGGCGCGGGGACGGACAACGACGTATTTCGCGCGCGAGCAGGCCGAGGAGTTGCGCATTGAGTCGTCGAACTTGGCGGACGCGTTGTCGCGGCGGAAGGCGTTGCCTTCGATCGAGCGGAGGGTTCGCGAGAAGGCGAAGCACGCGGCGGTGCTGGCGGCCACTTTGCAGCGGCTGCACGACCATCCGTCCGATCATGCAGTCGGCGCGGCTGTCGCGAGCACGCTGAAGAAGCTTGGGAGTTGTGCGTGAGCAAGGCGCTCGGTCTGGGGCTGGGGATTATCGCTGCGATCGGCGGGTTTGTCGACATCGGCGACCTCGTGTTCAACGTCGCAGCGGGCGCGACCTTCGGCTATCAGCTGCTCTGGGTGATCGTGGTCGGGCTGATCGGCATCATCGTCTACTCGGAGATGTGCGGCCGGGTCGCGGCTGTTTCGGGCAGGGCCGTGTTCGACGCCATTCGCGAGCGAGTCGGT
>DATCOE010000053.1:0-17209 GCA_036564885.1 Gaiellaceae bacterium
GAGCTGGTGCCGCGTGAGGCGGGAGCGTACGAGTTCACCTGCCAGATGGGCGTGCTCCACGGAACGCTCGTCGTCGAAGGCGACGGAGGCGCTCCGCGATGACCGACAACGGCTACGGCCTCTGGTTCCTGGTCGTCTTCAGCGGCGACGCGAGGAGGCGGAGATCGTGAACGCGGTCGCGCATCGTTCGTTCCGCGCGCGCACGTGGAGTGGTATCGGAGCCCTTTGGGGTGGTTTCACCGGGCTTCTGCCCCACGTCTTGCACCACGTTGGCCCGCTCGCGGGCGCAGCACTTCTTGCCGGCGCCGGTGGGCAGGCTCTGTTCGCCGCGATCGGCTTCGTCGCCTCGGTACCGTTCTTGCTGCGTTTGCACCGGCGCTTCGGCAGCTGGCGCGGCCCGGCGATCGCGCTGGCGGTCTTCGCGGCGATGTTCACCCTTTCGTCGCTGGTGATCGGCCCGGCGATCTCCGGCGGCGATACGAAGACGCCTCCCGGCGTGGAACAGCCGGCCGACCATGCCTCGCACCACAAGTAGCGAACTCGCAACGCTCGTCGCGGCTGCCCGCCGCGATCTCGAGGGCGTCGAGGCCGCGCTGTCGCGTGGTGACGATTGCCTCGTTGCGCTGGTCGTCCTAGCGCGGGCCGCGAAGCGGGCTGATGACGCCGTGTTCGCGCTGTTGGACGCGCATGCGGCGGGGGCGACCGAATCAGTAGTTCATACCCATAGGGGGTATGTTACGCTCAAGCAAAGCCAAAGGAGATCTCGATGACCGAAACCGTGACCTACAACGTTCCAGATATGCATTGCGGCCACTGCGAGCGGGCTGTGAGCGAGGAACTGTCGGCGGTTGCGGGCGTCGAGTCGGTCGCCGTCGATCTCGACTCGAAGCGCGTCACCGTCGTCGGCAGCGAGCTCGACGACGCGAAGCTCCGCGCGGCGATCGACGAGGCCGGGTACGAGGCGGCGTGATGGCCGTCTCGGCGGCAACGCGCGAGACGACGGACGAGCGCATGGACGCGGTCATTGCGGACGCCGAGCGCGTCCGTCTCGAGATCGGCGGCATGACGTGCGCGTCGTGCGCCGTGCGTGTCGAGCGGAGGCTGAACAAGCTCGACGGAGTCACGGCGTCGGTCAACCTCGCGACCGACGAGGCGGCGGTCTCGTTTGATCCGACGCGCGTCGCCGTCGCCGATCTGATCGAGGCGATCGAGGCAGTCGGGTATACCGCCGCGCTGCCCCAAGCACGCGATGAAGACGATGATCCGACGCGGCCGCTGCGGCTTCGCCTCGCCGTCGCCGTGGTGCTGAGCGTGCCGCTGGTCGTGCTCGCGATGGTACCGCCGGCGCAGTTCGCCGGCTGGGCGTGGCTGGCCTTCGCGCTCTCCGCACTGGTGATCCTGTGGGCGGGGCTCGGCTTCCATCGGGCCGCGGTGAAGAACGCTCGTCACGGTAATGCGACGATGGACACGCTGATCTCGCTCGGGACGCTGGCCGCGTTCCTCTGGTCGGCGGTCGTGCTCGTCGGTGGTCTCGTCGCCGACACGTACTTCGAGGTCGGTGCGGTGATCACCGTGTTGATCCTGCTCGGCCGCTACTTCGAGGCGCGCGCCCGCCGGCGCTCGGGTGCCGCGATCCGCGCGCTGCTCGAGCTGGGCGCGAAGAGCGCGCGCGTGCTCCGGAACGGCGAGGAGATCGAGATCCCGGTCGCCGAGCTCGCTGTCGGCGACCTGTTCGTCGTGCGCCCCGGCGAGAAGATCGCCACCGACGGCCTCGTCGAGGAGGGCGCCTCGGCCATTGACCAGTCGATGCTCACCGGCGAGTCGGTTCCGGTCGACGTCGAAGTGGGCGCCAAGGTCGCAGGCGCGACTCTCAACATCCACGGCCGCCTCGTCGTCCGCGCGACGGGCGTGGGCGCCGACACGGCGCTCGCGCAGATCGCGCGGCTGGTCGAAGACGCACAGACCGGAAAGGCGCAGATCCAGCGGCTCGCCGACCGCGTCTCCGGCGTCTTCGTCCCAATCGTGATCGCGCTCTCGCTGGCGACGCTCGCCGGCTGGCTGATCTTCACCGGCGATGCGGGCGCCGCGTTTACTGCCGCGGTCGCTGTCTTGATCATCGCCTGCCCGTGTGCGCTCGGTCTCGCAACGCCGACGGCGCTGATGGTCGGCACGGGCCGCGGCGCGCAGCTGGGGATCTTGATCAAGGGGCCCGAGGTGCTCGAGTCGACGCGCAAGGTGACGACGATCGTGCTCGACAAGACGGGCACTATCACCGAGGGGAAGATGACGCTGGCGGAAGTCGTGACGCTGAACGGCGCTACTCGCGCCGACGTCCTGCGCCTGGCGGGTGCCGTCGAGTCGGCGTCCGAGCACCCGATCGCGCAGGCGATCGCGGCGGCGGCGAAGGCTGAGCTGGGGCTGCTGCCGCCGGTCGAGGATTTTCGCAACGAGCCCGGCGTGGGCGTCAGCGGAGTCGTCGAAGGCCGCAGGGTTGCCGTCGGTCGCGGCGCGGGCGCAATCTCCGTTCGCGTTGACGGCGAGGAGGTCGCGCAGCTCGTCGTCGCTGACACGGTCAAGGAGACGAGCCGCGAGGCGGTCGCCGAGCTGAAGCGGCTCGGCCTGACGCCGGTGCTCCTCACCGGCGACAACCGCGAGACCGCCGAGCGGATTGCGGCCGAGGTCGGCATCGAGCGCGTTCTCGCCGAGGTCTACCCGGACGAGAAGGCGGCCGAGGTGAAGCGCCTGCAGGAGAGCGGCGAGGTCGTTGCGATGGTGGGCGACGGCATCAACGACGCGCCCGCGCTCGCGCAGGCCGACCTCGGGCTCGCCATCGGCACCGGCACCGATGTCGCGATCGAAGCATCTGACCTGACGCTCGTCTCCGGCGACCTGCGCGCCGCCGCCGATGCGATCCGGCTTGCACGCAGGACCCTGAAGACGATCAAGGGCAACCTCTTCTGGGCGTTCGCGTACAACGTCGCCGCGATCCCGCTCGCCGTATCCGGCCTGCTGAATCCGATCATCGCCGCAGGGGCCATGGCCTTCTCGAGCCTGTTCGTCGTCTCGAACTCGCTGCGCCTGCGCCGCTTCCACTCCGACCGTGAAGGAGCGCCCGCATGAGCAAGGCCGAGACGAAGACGCACGGCTACACGGCCGGCAAAGGCGCGCTCGTCAAGCGTCTGCACCGCATCGAGGGGCAGGTGCGCGGGATCGAGAAGATGGTCGATGACGACCGCTACTGCATCGACATCCTGACCCAGATCGCGGCCGTCAACACCGCGCTCGAGTCGCTCGCCTACAAGCTGCTCGACGACCACGTTCGCCACTGCGTTGTGGGCGCGCTCGCATCCGGCGACGTTGCGGACGCGACACAGAAGACCGAGGAGCTGCTGGCCACTGTCCAGCGTTTCGCTAGAACTCGTTGATGGCGACGGCGACCGGGCAACAGCGCCCGCGTCTGCTGCACTAGCAGGTGGTTTTCTTGACCGGACCTTGATCGCCGTCACTCCTGAGCCTTGATCCGCCAGGCCTACCTTCTACGCGTGATCGAAATCGAAAGGAGCAGACGATGATGAATTGGTCTGGAGGAATGGGTGCGGCGGGTTGGGTGCTCATGTCCGTGCTGTGGGTGGTCCTGATCGCCGTGATCGTCTGGGCGCTTGCGGCCCTCTTCGGGCGCGGCGATCGCTCCGCCGGTGGCGCGGCGATCTCGGAGCGGCCCGAGGAGATCCTCGACCGCCGGTTGGCGAGCGGCGAAATCGACGCCGAAACCTACGAGGCGCTGCGGACGAAGCTCCGCGCAGCCCGCGCGCAAAGGGTGTGACGACGATGCAGAGGAGGTTGCTGCCCGTCACGGTCCTGGTCGTCGCACTCGCGGGGCTGATTGGGTCGGGCGCCTGGGCCGTCAGCCGCGAGGCGACCAACGGCAACGGCTGGATGCACAACGGCTCGACGAGCTGGATGATGGGATACCGCAGCGGCGACGCGCAGCCGGTGCGGACGATCGGCGAGGCGCGGAGGCAGGCGCAGGCATTCGCCGATCGGCTCGACCTGAAGGTGGCCGAGGTGATCCAGTTCACGAGCAACTACTACGCGCGGCTCGACGAGAAGTCGGGCAGGCCGGCGACAGAGGTGCTCGTCGACCCGTCGAGCGGGCGCGTCTCGCTCGAATACGGACCGGCGATGATGTGGAACACGCACTACGGCATTGCAACCGGCCGCTTCGGCGCTGGGATGATGTCGGGCGGCGGAATGATGAGCGGCACGACCGGCGGCGTGATGGGCGGGAGCGTCGGCGGGATGGGCGGCGGCGGGATGATGGGATCGGCCGGCGGCCCCTCGTGGACGCCCCCATCCGGCGCCGTTGCCGGGCCGCTTTCCGCGCGTCAGGCGATCGCGATCGCGGACCGCTGGCTCGCGCAGAGCGATCCGTCGCTGAGCGTGCCCGACGCCGATGCGTTCCCCGGCTACTACTCCATGGAGATCGTGCGGCACGGCAAGATCGTGGGGATGCTCTCGGTGAACGCGTCCTCCGGCGCCGTCTGGAATCACTGGTGGCACGGCTCGTTCGTCGCCAAATGAGCGGCGGCATGGACAGCGCGTCCGCGACCGGCGGCCCGCAGGCCGCCCGTCGCCACGTGCTCGTCGTCGACGACGAGCAGCCGCTGGCCGAGCTCGTCGGGTCGTACCTCGAACGCGAGGGGTTCGACGTGACGCTCGCTTGCGACGGCGAGCAGGCGGTCGAGCTTGCACGCGAGCTCGACCCGGCGGTGATCGTCCTCGACCTGATGCTGCCGGGTCTGGACGGGATCGAGGCATGTCGTCGGATCCGCCAGTTCAGCGACGCGTACATCGTGATGCTCACTGCTCGAGCCGACGAGTCGGACAAGCTCGTGGGTCTCTCGACCGGAGCGGACGACTACGTGACAAAGCCGTTCTCGCCCCCCGAGCTCGTCGCGCGCGTGCGTGCCATGCTGCGCCGCCCGCGCGCAGGCGCGGCGAGTGCGGCTCCACGCCGGTTCGGCGAGCTCGAGATCGACCCGGCGGCGCGCGAAGTCAGGGTCGCGGGCGAGCCGGTCGAGCTGACCAAGCTCGAGTTCGACCTTCTCGACGTTCTTTCCGCCGAGCCGGGCACCGCGTTCAGCCGCGGTCAGCTGCTCGAGCGCGTCTGGGGTCCGGGCTGGTTCGGCGACGACCATGTGGTGGACGTTCATTTCGCGAACCTCCGGCGCAAGCTCGGCGACGACGCGTCGGCGCAGCGGTACGTCCGAACGGTGCGCGGGGTCGGCTACCGCATCGGGACGGGATGAGACCGCCGGCGCTCCGCCGCAGCCTCGGCGGCAAGCTGCTCGCTGCTCAGCTGCTCGTCATCCTCGCGGGCAGCGCCACTCTTGTTGCTGTCGCGCTCGAGATCGCGCCGGCGATTTTCCACCACCACGTTCGCGAAGCGCTCGGCGTCGTCCCGGACTCGGTGATGCGCCATCTCGACAGCGCATTCGGCGATGCGCTGCTGATCTCGCTGGCAGTAGCCGTCGGTGCGGCGGGTGCAACCGCGGCGGCGATCAGCTGGCTGGTCGCTACTCGGATTGTCCGGCCGATCCGCACGCTCGCGGCGGCATCGCGTCGCGTCGCCCAGGGCTCGTACGGTGAGCGAGTTACCGTGGCAGCGAACGACGAGCTCGGCTCGCTTGCTGCGGCGTTCAACGAGATGGCGGAAGCGCTCGAGTCGACCGAGCGGCGCCGGCATGAGCTCCTGAGCGACGTCGCGCACGAGTTGCGGACACCGGTCGCGACGCTGAACGGGTACGTCGAGGGCCTCCGTGACGGTGTCGTCGCGCCGGAGCCGCGGACGTGGGAGCTGCTCCACGCGGAGACAAGCCGTCTCGGTCGGCTCGTCGATGATCTGCGCAAGGTCTCGCGGGCCGAGGAGCGTCAGCTCGACCTGCGGCCTGTGAGGTCGGACCCCTATGCGTTGCTGCGCGACGCTGCGACGGCTGCAACCGACGCCTACGCGCAGAAGGGCGTCGTCCTCGCCCTCGGGCCTGAAGATCGGTTGCCGGCGATCTACGTCGACCATGACCGGATCGCGGAGGTACTCGCGAACCTGCTCTCGAACGCGCTTCGCCACACGCCGCCGGGCGGCACCGTCGTGCTCTCCGCCGCACGTGCGGGGCAGGACACGGTCGAGCTCAGCGTCACCGACGATGGGGAGGGCATCCCCGCCGAAGCGCTTCCGCGCGTGTTCGAGCGCTTCTACCGTACGGACAGCGCCCGCAGCAGAGACCGCGGCGGCAGCGGCATCGGTCTCACGATCGCGCGCGCGATCGTCGAGGCGCACGAGGGCACCCTGCGCGCCGAGAGCGGGGGCGCCGACAGAGGCGCCCGCTTTGTCTGCACGCTTCCGGTCGTACGCTCGTAGCCCAAGGCCGGCCGAGCGCAGTAGACGGCAACGACGCAACGAGACCTTTGCACGTGGCAGAGTGCGCATTTGTGAGGTCGAACGTCGTGCTGCGCGTCGTGCTCGTCTCGGCATGGGTGGTGCTGGTTGCGACGACGGGCACCGCCTCGACGACGGCGTCCGAGGCGCCGATCGTGACGCGTGTCCTGCGTCTGGTCGATGGGTCGCGATCGATCCGGCTACCGGACGACCGCGTCGTCGCGCGACCGGTCACCACCTACGTCCGATATCCCGCGTCCGGGAGCGGGCCCTGGCCGCTCGTCGTGTTCGGACACGGCTATGCAGCCACGCCGGGCATCTACGCGCACCTGTTGCGCGCGTGGACGCTCGCCGGGTACGTCGTCGCCGCTCCGCTCTTCCCGCTCGGGAACGCGCACGCTCCGGGCGGGCCCGACGAGGCGGACATCGTCAACCAGCCGCGCGACATCAGCTTCGTGATCTCGAAGCTTCTCGCGGCGAGCGGAGCACGCACGAGCCCGCTGCACGGTCTCGTCGATCCGTCACGCATCGCCGTCGCCGGCCAGTCCGACGGCGGCGAGACGGCGTTCGCGGCGGCGTACGACCCGGCGTTTCGAGATTCGCGAATCGACGCCGCAGTCATCCTGTCCGGCGCCCAGCTTCCCGGCGTCGCGTTCAGGTTTCCGCACCGGGCCGTGCCGCTGCTCGCGGTTCAAGGGACGGCCGACACGCTCAATCTGCCGTCCTACACGTATGCGTTCTACGACGCCGCGCCACGGCCCAAGTTCCTGCTCATCTTGCGGGGTGCCGCGCATCTGCCGCCCTACACGACGGAGCAGCCGCAACTCGGAGTCGTCGAACGTGTCACGACCGCATTCCTCGACCGCTACCTGAAGCACGGCTCGCTCAACCAGGTCGAACAGGCGGCGGACGCTCCCGGAGTAGCGACGCTCGTGAAGGCGCCTTGATGTGAGACGGCTCGTCGTCGAGGAGCGAGGCCGGCCCTCGGCGAGCGAAAGAGACGTTCTCGACGTCCGTTAGCCACGCGTCGAGAAGAGCCAATTCCCTCTCGTCGATCCATCCGCCGTCGACCAGGCGCTGGTATGCGAGGCGCATATTGCCTCCAACATGCTCCGTACCCGGACGGAGATCGAGGCTCTCCAGCGCGGCGCAGATCGCTCTGTTCTCGAGATAGCCGGACATCTCATCCCGGAAGTCGTGCATGAGAGCGTGCACGTTCCGGTCCTGGCTCACGGTTGGCTCGTGGAAGAGAACGCCCCAACCGTTGACCCACGCCAGCCTCTGTGCGACGAAGCTACGCCAGATGTCAGTCATCCGAAACGAGCAATACGCCGGCAAGTACATCAGCGGGAAGGCCTCGGGCCACCACGCGGTGTTCTGGCTATTGAATGGACACCACGTCCCAGTGGTCAACGCAATGCTTGGCCCCGGATCGAAACGGACGGGAAGCTCGAGCAACATGCGATAGACGGCATCGACGTCGGGATCGTCGTCGACGAGGCCCTGCTGAATCGGGCACATGATCTCGTCGAACGGCAGCGATTCATACGCCGGAACAGGCGCGCGGGCCTGGTCCAGGGGAAGCCCTCGCGGCCAGATGTTCGCGCCCGAGAAGTAACGGTAGACGTTGACCCAGCCCTGATCCGCGATCGTGCTGACCGCCTGAGATCGCTCGCGGGGCTGCCAGAACCGATCGTATGCAACGGTGTCATCGTCGGTCTCGAGGATGATTGGCGCGCCGCGCTGCATCGCAATGAGGTAGCCGATGTTCTTTCGTGCGTAGTGCCGGACGGGGCAGAGCCGTTCGAAGCCAAGCTGGAGTTGGTGCTGTCGCTCGAGGCCATAGAAGTCACACCCCTCCAGCTCGAAGCTTGCGGGGCTGGCTTCGTCTCCGATCAAGATGAAGTCGAAGTCGTGGCCCCGAGACGCTGCTGCGAGCGCTTGGAGCGTCGGGGTGGGCTCGGCGATCGACGTGATCACCAAGCACGTCTTGACTGCCACCTATAGATCTCCGGCGAGACGACGGCGAAAGAGCTGCCAGAGAGTGACGAATGACTCTGTGATCGCTCGGCGCCCAACGCCATGGGTCCCGGCGTTGTACTGAATGGGGATCTCCGCGACGCGGAGATTCCGGCAATGGGTCTTGATCTCCGTCTGGAAGAAGGGGCCCTTCGAGGAAATCCCCTTCGCCAGAACGGTCTCCAACGTGGCTCGCGTGAACAACTGGAAGCCACTCGTCATGTCGGTGAGCTTCGTACCGAGAAGGAGATTCGTGAGCGCGGTACCGCCACGACTGATGACACGTCTCCTGAGCGTCCCGAGGTTCCGTCCGCCCGCACGGAAGCGGCTGCCGAAGACGCAGTCTCTGCCGTCGGCCATCGCCTCCAAGAACTTGCCTATGTCGGACGGCTCGTGGCTGAACCCTGCGTCGATCTCGAGGATCCAATCGCACCCGGCTGCGAGCGCCTCGCGGTAGCCACGAACATAGGCGTCTGCAACGCCTCGCGTCTCCGGCGCCCAGATGACGGAGAGCTCCGGTTGAACAGCTACGTGAGCCTCGAGCAGCTCCCGCGTATCGTCGCGTGACACGTTGTCGAGGACGACGAAGAGCGTCACGGAGTCGAACGCGTGGCGTTCGCACTCGCTCAGAACGGCGTCGACGAACCTGACCGCGGTTGCGGCCTCGTTCGCCATCGGGCACACGATTCCAAGCCGAAGGCCGGCAAGATTCGTTCTGGCTGCTGGGCGCTGGATCATGCGGCTCGACGTTTCCACAGTTGCGTACTACCAGCGGCCACGTGAGTAGAACATGAACCCGCGATACGCTTTCCTGATCGCTCGTCGGATTCGATCTCGCGTCGGCTGGAGCCTTCTGGCCGTCGTACTCGCCGTTTTGGTTCGGGCGTCAGCCGGGCACGCGAGCCCGCCGATCACTCGTCTCGGGACAGGCGCCCGGGAGGTCTGGGTGCTGCGTCCGGCAGGACGAGCCAAGAGCGTCGTCGTCTTCGGCCACGGCTGGAGCACGCCCTTTCCGGTTGGGTTCGGCCCCTGGATCGCGCATCTTCGGGCCGGTGGCTCGATCGTGATCTATCCGCGCTACCGCGTCGGTACCGGCGACTCGACGAGCTCAGCCTTGGCAGCATTTCAAGCCGGGATCGAGAGCGCCTTCAAGCTCATCGGCCGCCTCCACGTGCCTGTCGTCGCGGTGGGCAAGTCGTTCGGCGGAAGCGCGGTCTTCTATTACGCGGCATCGGCACGCATCTGGGGTGTGCCGGCTCCGACCGCAATTCTCAGCATCTTCCCAGCACTGCCAATCGGTGCGCTTCCTGCAGGACGGCTCGGAGCGAGCACGTACGTTGAACTACTCGTCGGTGACGCCGACACGACCGCGGGCAGCGCCGGTGCCGACGCGTTCTGGCGCTGGCTGAGCGGACATCGAAGCACCCGAAAGAGCTACGTGATCGTCCATTCGCGGCCTGGATTCGTCGCGAACCACGACTCAGCCCAGCGAACGGACGCGGTCGCGCGCGCGGTCTTCTGGAAACCGCTCGACCTTCTGATCGCTCGCGCCACACGCTAGAGGCTCAGCCGAAGGGAACACTCCTCAATGCGGCCCGGCCCGTGCGCCGGTAGATGGCGAAGAAGTCGCGATCGTCGGGCGCGAGATAGCGACCGGCCGACTGCTGGCTGTTCGGGACGACCTTCGTCGCGTTGCCAACGCCGCCGTGTCCGTACGTAATGAGGCTCGGCCACTCGGCGTTGATGTCCAATTCGATGGCGCGTACAGCCCCTGCGTGGATGAGGATGTCGGCGAGGGTGGCCGCAGTCTGATCGGTCGCCGCGGCGTAGATCAGGTTCCCGTGCCGGTCGATGCCGATTCCAGATCGCCAGACCCGCACTGCATTTCCGAGAGTGCTCCCCCAAAGCGATCCGTCACTGAGGAGTCGATTCGGTCTCCGATGAGCGACGATCAGCGGCAGGTTCTGCTGAGCCAGGACCACATTGCTCCGCGGCGTCGCGCCGCCGGTCCAGGAAACGACGTCGACGCTCCCGTCCTTGTACGCGACGATCGTGCCCTGGCCTTGCCGCAACGGCGTGACGCTTCGGCCGTTGAGGAAGAACCCCCCGTGGCTGTCGCGTGACAAGAAACCACTGTTGAACGTGGAGAGGAGCCTCCAGCGCTGTCCGTGGGGCACCTCCATCGGCCCTCTCGGACTTGCATTCGGCGGCTCGTACCTGCCGGGGTACAAGGCAAGCTGCGTGCGCGTATGGTCGAACCAGGCGACGTACGCGACGATGCGCGGATACGCGGCTTCCGAGCGGAACGTCGTCACGAGGACCGGCGGCGCGCCGTCGACGATTCGCCCGGTCGACCTCCAGATCCCTTCGCCGGGGAGACGAGGGCGCAAGAGAGGCGCGATCGCGTTCGGCCGAAAGAAACCGCGACGGGGCTTGCTCGGGCGCACGGGTGCAGCCCCGACGGTCGGAAGCGTTCCCAGCGCGGGACCTCCCTTCTTGGGCGCGGTCCAGCTGTAGTAGAGCCGCTCTGTCTCGTTGACGAGGAATGCGCCGTGGTGGGTTCTGAGCCACTCGACGCTACGGATTCCCAGCGGAAGGCTCGAAGGGCGCGACACGGTCGTCACGTACGAGTAGAGGACGGGGGCGAGCAGGACGAGAACGACGACGAGCGCCCGGCGTCTGCGGATGCGGCGTTTGCGTCGCCTGCGCAGCGCAATCCGGCGCTCCTGTCGTGCTACAGCGAGGAGAGCGGCGCTGTCCGGATCAGACGAAGTTTGTGACGCGCCGCTCAGATTCATACGTCTTCGATCTGGTCGCCTGACTTCTTCATCGCGCTGCGAGGGTAGCGCTCTGCTATCCGCCCGAGAACCCTCTTGCGAGCTTCCGCAGATCACGTGCAGCCCGCCACGGGTGCTCCTCCGAGCGTGGCGCCTGCGATCTGCGTCCACTCGGTGGGGCTTGTCTCCGGGAACGCGTAGAGGCTCAGGCCGGTCACGCCACAGTCCTCCGCGGCGCGGATGAAGCCGGCGAGCGCCGGAGCCCCGATCCGGTTCGCGATCCCACCGATGATGTGAACAGGCACGCCGGGACGACCCGTCCCGCGGCGAATTGCCGTGACCACGTCGCGCGCATAGACATACGCGGCTGCCGGCGTCTTCGCGTAGTAGCTGAAGTACGCCATCGGCAGGAATGCGTCGAACTCCGTTCCGAGGCTCCGGAACGGGAATCGGGGCCAGTACCTCGGGTGCCTGCGCATTCCCACCGGCGAAGGCACGATCGCGCCGAGCGGGTACGCGGGCGGGGCAGCCGCGCGGAGTGTCCGTGCGAGCTCCAGCAGGCGTGCGTTCCGAAGCGACACGTTTCGAACGACGGTTGCCTCGATGTCGAGCGCGAACGAGTCGAAGCTCTGGCCGGTTGACGACCGGAAACGCAGGGCTGCGAGCGCGCGGCGGGAATCGAGGAGCGGGTGTGAGAGCGACGGGAGGTACCACGCGACCGCCCGCATTCCGGCTGCGTGGGCGGCATCGACGAAGCGGCCGACGACCCGAGGGTCGACGACATCGGTGCGCTGGCTGTAGTTCGACGTCTCGAGGTAGAGCGTCGTGACGCCGTGGGCGCGCAGGGAGGCGACGACGCGGTCAGGATTCGACCGCGCGCGCTTGGCGAAGAGGTCAACCCACGACCCGACGCCGCCGTAGATCGCACGCGTTGCAGGCGTTGCAGGAGCGCTCGCGGCGAGCGCCGGAGCGGCGCAGACGGCGACGACACATACGACGACGGATGACGACAGCCGCATGCCGCTATCTCACCGCGCCGAGGATGAACAGCGGCTGATTGGGCATTGCCGTCCGGTGTATCACTATTGACTGGCCAGTCAATGGGCGATATGTCTTGCACTTCATCGTCTCGAGGCAAAGGGGAGCGAACGTGACGAAAGCCTGGATGTGGCGCGCCGGCTCCGTTGGACTCGTCGCGGTGCTCGTCGTCGCGGGCACCGCGAGCGCGAAGCCACCGAAGCACAAGCCGAACCCGGCGAACCCGGCCGTCGTCCTCACCGACAAGGGCGCCGTTCGCGGCCTGATCGACTCCGGCACGCGAAGCTTCAAGGGCATCCCCTACGCCGCGCGGCCCGTCGGCAACCTGCGCTGGAAGGCGCCGCAGCCGGCCGCTGCGTGGAAGGGCGTCAAGGCCGCGCTGGGCTTCGGGCCCAACTGTCCTCAGCCCGCCGGCTTCTTCGGCAAGTTGAGCGACAACGAGAACTGCCTGTTCCTCAACGTCTACACCTCGGTCGCGGCCGCGAAGACGGGATCGAAGCTGCCGGTGCTGTTCTGGATCCACGGCGGCGCCCTGATCTCCGGCGAGAGCGACGACTACAACGCGACTGCGCTCGTCAAGCAGGGCGTCGTCGTCGTCACGATCAACTACCGGCTCGGCCTCCTCGGCTTCCTGGCGCACCCCGCGCTCGCCGCCGAGTCGCCGACACACTCGTCCGGCAACTACGGGCTGATGGACCAGCAGGCCGCGCTCGCGTGGGTGAAGCGGAACATCGCCCGCTTCGGCGGCAATCCCGCGAACGTGACGATCTTCGGCGAGTCCGCAGGCGGCCTGAGCGTGCGCTCGCAGCTCATCTCGCCGCTCGCAAAGGGCCTCTTCCAGAAGGCGATCATCGAGAGCGGCGCCTATGCGGAGACGCTGCCGACCGAGGCCCAGGCCGAGGCCGCGGGCCAGGCGACGGCGACGAAGCTCGGGTGCAGCGACCAGTCGACGACCTGCCTGCGGAACGTGCCGGTCGCGACGCTGCTCGCGAACAACGCGACGATCAGCCAGCTTCCGAACGTCGACGGGAAGGTGCTGACCGCCGATTACGGATCGGCCTTCAAGAGCGGCGCGTTCAACCGCGTGCCGGTGCTCTCCGGCTCCAACCACGACGAGTGGCGGCTGTTCGTCGAGCTGCTCAGCGACCTCTCCGGCAAGCCTGTGAGCGCATCGAACTACGAGTCGCAGATCCAGTCGCAGTTCGGCGTGCCTGCCTCGCTCGCCTCGGTGATCGCGCAGCAGTATCCGCTCAGCGCGTACGCGAATCCCGCGTACGCGCTCGGGGCGGCCGGCACCGACGTCGTCTTCGCGTGCAACGCGCGGACGGACGTGCGGAACCTGTCGCAGTTCGTGCCGACGTACCAGTACGAGTTCAATGACCAGGCGGCGCCGAACATCCTCCTGCCGGCGCTCGGGTACTCGCTCGGCGCCTATCACTCGTCGGAGATCCAGTATTTGTTCCCGCCGCCGGTTCCGCGGCTCGACGCGACGCAGAATCAGCTGGCGCTCGTCATGCAGAAGTACTGGACGCAGTTCGCGAAGCAGGGCGACCCGAACGGCGGCGGCCTACCGACGTGGCCGAAGTACACGGCTGCGACGGATCAGGCGCAGTCGCTGGTCGCGCCGGCGCCATCGACTGAGTCGACGTTCGCCACCGATCACAAGTGCGCCTTCTGGGCGCCGATCATCGGCGGCTAGAGGACGAAAGCAGGCTCATCCGCCCGGGCTCGAGCAGCGCCCGGGCGGATGGCCCAGCGCTCTACAGTGTCCCGATGAGCGACGCCGTGGATGCGGAGGCAGGCGCGGTGACGGAGCAGCTGCCGTTCGGCGCGGCCGAGCTGCTCTCTGCGGTCGCGGGCGCCGGGCGGGTGCTCGACGTGGGCTGCGGCAGCGGCAGGCTGACCGTCGCGCTCGCACGGGCGGGCGCCGCCGTGACAGGAATCGACACGAGCCGGGAGCGCCTCGAGCAGGCACGCCGGCGTGCCGGCGAGGGCGGCGTCGAGCTGCAGCTCGTCGAGGCGGACCTGAACGAGCCCTTGCCGTTCGAGGACGGGTCGTTCGACGCCGCCACGAGCCGGCTCGCGCTGATGGCCGCCGCCGCCCCGGCCGCCACGCTACGCGAGCTCTGGCGCGTCGTGGTGCCCGACGGCCGGATCGCGACGGTGATCTGGGCGTCGCTCGACCGGAACCCCTGGTTCTCGGCGCCCCGCGAGGCGATCGCCGCGGTGCTTGGCGGCGAGCGGGCCTCCTTCGCGCGGGCCTTCGGGAAGCTCGGTGACCCGGCCGAGGCGGCGGACGTCCACCGCGCCGCCGGCCTGCGCGACGTCGAGGCGACGCTGCTCCAGGAGCATGCTTCCGCGGCGGACGCGGCGGAGCACTGGGAGCGGCTCGCGCAGGAGAACGGTCATTTCCGTCGCGTCGCGGAGGCGCTGACCGAGGTCGAGCGGGAAGCTGTCGTGGCAGACGTTGCGGCACGGCTCGAGCCATACAGGACAGCCGGCTCGATCCACGTGCCGCGCACCCTGGTGCTCGTCACCGCGCGGCGCTGACATCAGGCCTCGAGCTTCCGAGCACGACCTCGACCTCGACTCGCTCGGCGCCGGGCGCGAGCGGGACGAGGTTCCCGTCGACCTCCCTCCCGTCGACGCGCAACGAACGGACGCCGCCGCACGCTCCGTCCGGGTTCTCGACCGAGATGTCGTAGACGACGTCGCGGAAGCGGCGCGTGACGTGGTACGACCGCCAGGAGGACGGGACGCACGGGTCGATCCGCAGCCCGTCGTAGTCGGGCTTGATCCCGAGGATGCCCTGCGCGATCGTCACGAACGTCCAGGCCGCGGTGCCGGTGAGCCACGAGTTCTTCGCCTCACCCGGGGTGGCCGCGTCAGGGCCGGCGATCATCTGCGCGTAGACGTAGGGCTCGTTCCGGTACGTCTCGATCCGGTCCTCCTGCGCCGATGGGCAGGTCGAGAGGTAGTACTCGAAGGCGCGATCACCCTCGCCGAGGAGGCACCAGGCGAGCTGGATCCACGTGTTGTTGTGGCAGAAGACCCCCGCGTTCTCCTTGTAGCCCGGCGGGTAGCTCGTGATCTCACCGAGCTCGACGCGGTAGTGGCTGTACGCCGGCTGCTGGAGGACAACGCCGTGCTCGGTGAAGAGCCGCTCGTGGACGCTTTCGAGCGCGCGGCGCGCCCGCCCGTTCTCGCGGCCGGCGCCGCCGAGCACGCACCAGCCCTGGCTCTCGGCGAAGATCTGCCCCTCGTCGCACGTGTGTGAGCCGACCGGCTTGCCGGCGGCGTCGTACGCGCGCACGTACCAGTCGCCGTCCCACGCGTGGTCCTCGATCGCGGCCAGCATTTCCGCGTGATGCCCATCCATCCGGCCGGCGTCGCCGGCGCGGCCGAGGTGCCGGTAGAGCTCCGCGAGCTCGCGGCACGCGTAGAGGAAGAGCCCCGCGATCATCACCGACTCGGCGTTCGAGCCCTCGACGTCGCCGGACGTCTGGAACGACTCGTTCGGCTCCGTCGAGAAGCAGTTGAGGTTCAGGCAGTCGTTCCAGTCGGCGTGCCCGATCAACGGTAGCCCGTGCGGACCGCGGTGCCCGAGCGTGTACGCGACGCTCGTCTCCAAGTGGTGGAGCAGGCTCTCGCCGCTGCCGGGCGTGTCTGCGTAGCCGATCGGCTCGTCGAGGATCGACGCATCGCCCGTCTCCTTCACGTACGCGCACGTCGAGAGCACGAGCCACAGGTGGTCGTCGTAGAAGTCGCCGCCGATCTCGGTGTTCCCCTGCTTCGTCAGCGGCTGGTACTGGTGGAAGCAGGTGCCGTCGGAGAGCTGCGTTGCGGCGAGCTCGAGGATCCGTTGCCGCGCGCGGTCGGGGATCAGGTGGACGAAGCCGAGCACGTCCTGGTTCGAGTCGCGGAAACCCATGCCGCGGCCGATCCCGGTCTCGTACAGGCTCGCCGAGCGCGAGAGGTTGAACGTCGCCATGCACTGGTACTGATTCCAGGTGCCGAGCATCCGCGCGGCGTGCGGGTCGGGGCACTCGGCCTGGAAGCGCGCGAGCAGGTCGTCCCAGAGTGCGCGTACCGACGCGAACGCCGCGTCGACCGCGCCCGGCTCGCTGTACCGCGCGAGCAGCGCACGTCCCCGCTCCTTGTTCACGACGCCGGGTCGCTCGAACTTCGGCGCGTCGCCCTGCTCGACGTAGGCGAGCACGAACGCGAACGTCTGCTCCTCGCCCGGCGCGAGCCGCAGGTCGAGCTGGTGCGACCCGATCGGGTTCCAGCCGTGCGCGACGCTGCCCAGTGACGCGCCGGCGAACGGCACCGCCGCCTCGTGGAGGCCGTTGTGCACGCCGGCGAAGGCGTCGCGCGACGTGTCGAAGCCGTCGATCTCGCGCGTGCAGCCGAAGAGCACGTAGTGATCTCGGCGCTCGCGGTACTCGGTCGTGTGGTAGATCGCCGAGCCCTCGACCTCGACCTCGCCGATCGAGTACGTGCGCTGGTAGTTCGACAGGTCGTTCAGCGCCTCGTAGAAGCAGAACTCGACGTAGGAGAAGAGCGACAGCTCCTTCGGCGTGCCGCCGGCGTTGCGGACGGTTGTCTTCCAGATCTCCGCGTTCTCGCCGGGCGGGACGAAAAAGAGCAGCTCGACCTCGACGCCGTCCTTCGCGCCGAGGATCCGGCTGTAACCGAGCCCATGCCGGCACTCGTAGCGCTCGAGCGGCGTCTTCGTCGGCTTCCAGCCAGGATTCCAGACGGTGTCGCCGTCACGGACGTAGAGGTAGCGCCCGACCGAGTCGTACGGAACATCGTTGTAGCGGTAGCGCGTGAGCCGCCGCAACCGTGCGTCGCGCCAGAACGTGTAGCCGCCGCCGGTGTTCGTGCAGAGGCCGAAGAGGTCGTCCTGGCCGAGGTAGTTCAGCCAGGGGAGCGG
>DATCOE010000054.1:0-76853 GCA_036564885.1 Gaiellaceae bacterium
TCCCGGCGGTGTAGCCGAGAGTCTCGTGCCCGTTGTCGAGCTGGATGCGGAACATGCCGTTACGGAGCGCCTCGACAATCTCCCCGGTCATCTCGACTTTCTCTTCCTTCTGTTGCGCCAAATGCGCTCCCCTCCCTTCGAAAGATTTGCAGTGAGCGGCGGGTTGCCCCGCCGCTCGCTGACGGCGTTACGCCGTGACGGTCACGTTGGCTGCCTGGGGGCCCTTATCGCCCTCCTGCGCCTCATACTCGACCTTCGCGCCCTCGGCGAGCGACTTGTAGCCGCTGCTCTGGATCGCGCTGAAGTGCACGAACAGGTCCTTCCCACCCTCATCGGGGGTGATGAAGCCGTAACCCTTGTCCGCGTTGAACCACTTGACGGTTCCGCTTGCCATATCTCTTTCACCTCCTTGCCAACTTCATGAACGGGCAAGAAGATGCAAATGCGCACCGTCGAGACTCGCTCAGTTCCAAGCCCGCAGTGTAGCTGTGAAGGAAATGATTCGCACAAGCGGCTGTTACTCTGGAGGCAACCGAGCGGTGAGAGGAAGGCCTCCGAATGGCCGCAGCAGAGCAGATTCCGGGGCGGGTGAAGCCGCGCCTCCGGGGGGTCTTCCACGAAGTTGGTTTCTTCGCAGCCGTCGCACTCGCGATCCCGCTGACGCTCGAGGCCGACCCCGGCCGCGCGCGGATCTCGGCGATCGTCTTCTCGAGCTGCGTCGCCGGGTGCTTCGGCGTCAGCGCGCTCTACCACCGGCCGACGTGGTCACCCGTCGTGCGCTCGTGGCTCGCCCGGCTCGACCATGCCGGCGTCTACCTCTTGATCGCCGGGACCTACACGCCGTTCGGCCTCCTCGTCTTCTCCCCGACCTGGGCGGTGGTCGTGCTCTCGATCGTCTACAGCGGCGTCGCGGTTGCGATCGCGCTGAAGATGTTCTGGGTGCAGGCGCCGAAGCGGCTGTCGGCGGCGATCGGCATCGCGCTCGGCTGGCTCGGCGTCGTGGCGTACTCGCAGTTCGCCAAGGTGGGCACGGCGGGCATCGTGCTGCTGTTCGCCGGTGGCCTCTTCTACACCGTGGGTGCGATCGTCTACGCGCTCAAACGCCCGGATCCCCGCCCGGCCGTCTTTGGCTACCACGAGATCTTTCATCTCTGCACCCTCGCCGCCGCCGGCTGCCAGTACGCCGCGATCGCCTTCTACGTCCTGCCGCGCGGGTGAGCGCCGAGCCCGATGACAGCGCCCTCCAGACGTGCTCCCGGTGCGCCCGTTTTGCACGAGACGCCGACGACCGCTCGACTTGGGTCACAATTGACGACGAAGAGGTCTGCCCGGGATGTCTCACGCTCCTCGAGACCGATCGCCTGGCGGGCGGACGCTGATGGCTAAGGGGGAAAAGATGCGCGGAACGTTGATCTGGTTCAACCCGGACAAACGGATGGGCTTCATCCGCACCGAGGACGGCGAGCGCCTGCTCGTGGAGGAATCCGGGTTCGAGCCTGGGCACATTCTGGGCGACCGAATGGCCGGCAAGCCGCTGATGTTCGAGCGGGAGGCCGCCGACGTGGAGGGCGGGTTCCGCGCAGTGCGTGTAGCGACGCTGCCCGACGAGGCGCCGAACCGCGCCCGCAGGCGCCACCGCTAGGCTGCGCGGTCGCTAACGCAACGCGAGGGCGGCGGTGCTCCACCGCCGCAGCACCGGACGGACGCGCTCCTGCAGCAACCGCTGCTGCTCGCTGACGGCATGGTGCGCGACGAAGCCTCCGGGAAGCCGCTCGTGCTCGAAGCGCATCGTGATCGCACTGTGGTTCGGGCCGACGCGCTCCTCGGTCTCGCTGAACGTCCCGCCGATCAACGCGCCGAGAAAGATCGTCTCGGCGCCGCGATCGGTCAGGCGGACGAGGGCGGCCGCGTCCGCGGCGAGGAGGAGCAGCGCGGGGCTCGCGTCGGTCTCGACCACGAGGGCGATCCCGGCGGGCATCTCGGTGACCAGCCGGCGGAGCGACGACTGCAGCGCGACGTCGGCGTCCCATGGGAACTCGTTCGAGCGACTCGCCGACCGCCAGGCATCGGCCAGGAGGCGCAGGAGCTCGTCGGGGTCGAGCCGCGTTTCGGGCACGTCAGACCCGCACCGGGGCGGGCGACGAAGCGGCTGCGGCCGCGCGCTTGAGCACGGCGAGCGCGCCCACGGCGTCCCCCTTCTGCTCGAGGAGGTCAGCCAGGCGCCGGCCCGCGTCGAGCGCGAACGCCTTTCCGTGTTCGATCAGCAGATCGAGGCCCTGACCGAACAGCATCTCGGCGCGCTCGAGCTCACCCGCAGCGACGAACACGTCTGCGAGCGCGCAGTACGCACGCCCGCGGTCGCCGACGCTGATCGCGTCGATCACGCCGAGCGCCCGGGCCGCGGCACGGGCGGCCTCGCCGTTGCGGCCCAGCGAGACGAACGCACGCGCCTCCTCGATCGAGAACTTCGCCTCGTCGTTGTCGGCAAGATCCCTGCCGAAGAGGCGACGCCCGCGTTCCAGGAGCTCGAGGGCACTCTCGCCGTTCCCCGCCTCGATCTCGGTGAACGCGAGCGAGTGATAGGCCATCCCGACGTACGCGTCGTTCTCGGTCCGTTCGAGGATCTCGAGCGCACGCCGGGCATAGCGACTCGCGAGCTGCGGCTCGTGCCGCGCGGAGTGCAGGCGTGACTGCGACCAGAAGAGCCGTGCAGAGGCGACCGGGTCGGTCGTCTCGTCCGCGATCCTGATCACATTCGCGAGCGCGCTTTCAGCGAGGCCGATCGCCCCGCTGTCGATCAGCGCGTTGGCGAACAGGACTGCAAACCGCAGCTGCTCGACGGACGCGTCGGCGGCGCGCGCCTCGTCGAGAGCCGTCTCGAAGAGCGCGATCGCCGCGTCGAGCTGGCCGGTCGACGCGAGCGAGCGCCCGAGCGTGTCGACCGCCCCCGGATCGACGAGCGCGCGGCGGCCACGCAACTCGAACGCCTGCTGGAGCCGTTCGATCGCCTCGTCGAGGCGGCCGGCGCGAAACGAGATCTGACCGAGGCCTGCGAGCGCCGCCGCGCGCGACGGGTCACCGGGCTCCAGGCGCGCGAGGAACAGGCGCTCGGCTTGATCGACCTCGCCGAGCCGCAGGGCGACCTCCGCGTCGAGGAGCTCGACGGGCTCGACCACGGCCGCGTCGACGCCGGTCGCGAGCCACTGGCCCGTCACCTCGAGGCGGATCGCGAGCTCCATGACCATCTGGAGGGACGGCACCCGAGCGCCGGCCTCGAGCCGTGAGATATAGGCGGCGGTACAGCCAGGGAAGGCAAGCTGCCGCTGGGACAACCCCGCCCGCTCACGAACCGCCTTCAGGCGGATCCCGAGCTCGCGCGGAGAGTCGATGTGGGTGGTCAGTGAGCGAGGCATTCGAAGAGTGTATGCCTGTGGTCAAGGGTGCTGACTGGCGACAGTTACTTTCTCCGCGCTCCCTGGAAGAATGCAGCGTGCCCCCGGGGGCTGTCACCGTCAACCGCAAGTACGGAGGAGACAGCCCAAAATGCGTAATTTCGTGTCGCTCGCTGCTGCTGCAGCGCTCGTTGTCGCTGCCCTGTTCGGTGCAGACGTCGGCCAGTACTGGCCCTAGATCACCTCTGAGCCGGGTCGGCCCGCGGGGCGCGCGGCACGTGGTGCGCGCCCCGCGGAGCTTCAGAGTCTGGGCCGCCGCGGCGCCCTTGACGTCCTCAACACATCGGGGGATGTCGGTCGGGAGGGAGCGGGGCTACCGTCGGACGCGAGGTCCCGTCCATGGTTTCTCGCCGCATCGGTTGCACCGCCGCGCTCGCGCTCGCGAGCGTGCTCGCGTGCTCGGTCCACGCCGACGCGGCCGGCCACAACTGGGCAGCGCCGGAGATTCGCGCGGTCACGCAGGCCGGGGTGCTCGGCCGCTCGCCGTCGTCGTTCGCGCCACAGGCGCCGTTGAGCGAGGCGGCGCTCGCCGCCGCGATCAAGGCCACTGACGCTCTCCAGCATCCACCCGTACCGCCGGCTCCGAAGCCGCCGCCGCTGACAATCGTCTCCACCGTCGGGCCCGCCGCGACGATCGCCGGCGTCACGACGGTCACCGTCGACGTGCCGGGCCAGGCGATCGATCACGTCGATTTCGCCGTCGACGGCACCGGCGTCTCTACCGAGCACAGCGCCCCGTACGAATTGTTGCTCGACACGCGCGCGCTCGCCGACGGCGCGCACCAGCTTGCAGTCAACGTCTCGCTGGCTGGTGGGGGCGCCGCGATTGCAGTCTGGAGCGTGACGGTCGCGAACGCCCCGGGGGCAGTCACGACAGCTCCGGGCGCGCCCGTCGCGGTGCCGGTCGTGAAGTCGTCGGTTCCCGCCCCCGCCGCACCGGCGGCCGAGCAGTCGCCCCATGTTCTCTACCGCGTCGCCGCGCCGGCGCGCCCGGTTTCGATCAAGCAACTCGACGCCGCGCTCGTGGGCTACCTCGGCCTCGGAGACGCCGCTCGGGCGATCCAGGCGACGCTCGAACACGCGGGACTGCAACCGCGTCCGAACACCGGCACCGAAGCCGTTGCGCGCCTGCTCGGGCTGCGCCTCAACCACCCGGCTGGGCAGGACGACCTCGAGCTTCTCCCCACGGAGGACGCAACGCGCGCGGAGGCAGCGTGGTCGTTCGCACAGGTCTTGCGGCAGGACGACTGGGCGACCGAAAATGTGCGCCAGGCAGCTGCCGCGTTCACGCTGCCGACCTTGACGCCGTGGCAGCGCCGCATCCTGACGACGGCGATCTCCTACGTCGGCTATCCGTACGTCTGGGGCGGGACGAGCCCGACGAGCGAGACCCTGTTCGGCGTTTCGGCGGCCGGAGGATTCGACTGCTCGGGGTTCGTCTGGCGGGTCTACAAGCTGACGCCGTACGGCAGCGAACGGGGGCTCGCGGGCGTGCTGCGCGGACGGACGACCTATCAGATGAGCGACGAGGTGCCGCATCGCGAACTGCTGCCCGCAGCCAAGCTTCAACCGGCCGACGTGATGTTCTTCGGGGCTCACGGGCGCGCGTCGAAGCCGACCGAAGTCGATCACACCGCGCTGTACCTCGGCAACGGCTGGTTCGTCCAGTCGAGCGACGAGGGCGTGACGCTACTGCCGTTCGACGGCTGGTATACGCACAGCTTCGCCTGGGCCCGCAGGCCTCTCAGCGAAGCGGGCCTGGGCTCCGGGTGACGCGCCACCCCGTTGAGGGGGTGGCGGATCCCGCCTCAAGCTCTACGGCGCACCCAGCGGCGGCGTCACTTACTCGAACGTGCACTCGCTGATCGGGACGAAGATCGACGACCTCGGTGAGTTCCGCACGGTGCTCGGCGGGCGCACGGTGCGCGACGTCTCCTACCTGAACCACGAAGGCGGCGCCGGTAAGAATGTCAAGGCGCTCGAGGTCTACGTCCCGCTCCGCGTGCGCGGGGAGGCGAAGCCAAAGGCCGTGCTCGAGATCTACGAGTCGTATGCACCCGTCGCCGCGACCGTGCGGTCGTTCGTGATGCCGTTTGCCGGTCTGCTGCTCCTTGCACTCCTCGGCATGTGGGCGGAGCTCTTCCCGCTCGTACGTGGGATGGCGCGCTCCCTGCAGCGCAGCCGCACGGCGCACCATGCGGCAGAGCGCTCGCTCGAGGAGACGTCGGAGCAGCTGCGCCAGTCGCAGAAGATGGACGCGATCGGCAGGCTTGCCGGCGGGGTCGCCCACGATTTCAACAACCTGTTGCTCGCGATCAACGGCTACGCCGAGTTCCTCTCGGACTCGCTCGTCGACGAGCAGCTGAAGAACTTCGCCGACGAAATCCGCTCCGCCGGCGAGCGCGCGGCGGCGCTGACGCATCAACTGCTCGCGTTCAGCCGCCGCCAGGTGCTCCAGCCGCGCATCCTGAACTTGAACGACGCAGCGCACGAAATCGAGTTGATGCTACGGCGTCTGATCGGCGAGAGCGTCCGCGTCGACTTCGAACTCGACCAGAACGTGCGCAACGTCGAAGCCGACCCCAGCCGGATCGGCCAGGTGCTGCTCAACCTCGCCGTCAATGCGAGAGATGCAATGAACGGCTCGGGCACGCTCACGGTCTCGACCCGCAACGACGGGGACGATGTCGTGCTCGAGGTGACGGACACGGGCGAAGGCATGGACGAGGAGACGCGAGGCCGCATCTTCGAGCCGTTCTTCACGACGAAGGACGTCGTCCAAAAGCCGTTCAGCCGCGACGACCTCGCGCGCATGGTTCGTGCGATGCTCGACGGCGATCGCGCGAGGCAGCCCGCAGCAGCGTAGAGGCGTAGCGGACACGCGTTCAGCCTTTCGTCAGAACCGCGGCGCGAGCGACGCCGGGGCGCGCGCTAGGCTTGGGCCGATGCTCGCCCCCCGCATCCCCACCGACCTCGCGCGCTTCGCGATCGGATTCGACCAGCGTGACCGCGCGCGCCTGCACGCGCTCTGGGAGAGCGTGCTCGACACCGAGCGGTGGTCCGAAGGAGCACTGACTGCCGAGTTCGAAGCGGCCTGGGCGCGCTGGAACAGCCTGGAGGCGGTCGCCTTCAACGGCTGGACCGGCGCGGCGCTTGCCGCCCTCGAATGGGCCGGCGTGCGTGGCGAGACCGTCCTGTGCCCGTCGAACACTTTCATGGCGACGCCGCTTGCCGCGATCAGCGCAGGCGCGCGCGTCGAATTCGTCGACTGCAATCGCCACGATCTCTGCATGTCCTTCGACGACCTCGAGCGGAAGGTGCGTGAGCATCGTCCGCGCGCCGTGTTCCTCGTGCACATCGGCGGTCATCTGGCATTCGACTCCGATCGCATCGCCGAGTTGTGCCGCAGCGAGGGCATCGTCCTGATCGAGGACTGCGCCCACGCGCACGGCGCCGACTGGCACGGCCGGCGCGCGGGAACGTGGGGCGACGTCGGTGTGTGGTCGTTCGCGCCGACGAAGACGATCTCCACGGGCGAGGGCGGGATGCTCGTGTCGCGTCATCCCGAGGCACTCGAGTTCGCCCGCGCGTTCCGCAACTACGGCAAGCCCGACTATACGGTGCACGGCGTCAACTTTCGAATGAACGAGTTCACCGCGGCGATCGGCGTCGTCCAGGTCGACCGACTCGACGAGATCGTCGCGTGGAAGAACGAGCAAGCGCGCCTGCACATCGACCCGCTCTACCCATCGCGGCTGAAGCTGCCCGACGGAATGACATCGGGCCTCTACAAGGTCGTCGTCTTCGAGCCGGTCGAGCGGTCAACCGGCAAGGTCTACGACGAGCCGTGCCATCGCGTGCTCGGCCACCCGGTTGACCTGCCGGCGAGCGACTGGGTGGCGGAGAACCACTGGTGCGTCCCGCTCTACTACCGCGCCGAGGAGGACGGGTCGTGAAGGCGCTCGTCACGGGCGGCTCCGGCTTCATCGGCTCGCACGTCGTCGACCGCCTGCGCGCGGCGGGCCATGAGGTGCGCATCTTCGACCTCGTTTCCTCACCGCACCATTCGCCGGCCGAGGTCGAGACCGTGCTCGGCGATCTCTGCGATCCGGACGCCGTGCGCCGGGCGGTCGCCGGCTGCGATGCTGTCCTCCACCTGGCCGCGCTCGCGGATGTCGACCAGGTGACGCGCGATCCCGCGCAGGCCGACCGCGTGAACGTCCGCGGCACGCAGTCGCTGCTCGACGGTGTGCGCGACGCGGCCATCGCCCGCTTCGTCTACGCGAGCACGATCTGGGTCTACGGTGACGCGACCGGCCCCGAAGCCGTCGACGAGGACACGCCGCTCGCGCTGCCGAAGCACTTCTATACCGCCACGAAGATCGCCGGCGAGATGTACACCGCGAGCTACGGCGAGTTGTTCGGCCTCAAGCACTCCATCCTCCGCTTCGGCATTCCCTACGGCCCACGCTCGCGGCCGACGGCTGTGGTCGCCGCGTTCACCGCGAAGGCGCTCGCCGGCCAGCCGCTGACGATCGCCGGCGACGGCACGCAGTCGCGACGCTTCGTCTACGTCGAGGATCTGGCCGCTGGGGTCGTCGCGTCGCTCGCGCCCGCAGGCGCGAACCGCGTCTTCAATCTCGTCGGCCGCGAGAACATCAGCGTGCGCGCCATCGCGCGCACCGTCCGCGACGTCGTCGGCGACGTCCCGATCGTCCACGTCGACGGACGAGCCGGCGACCTGCGCGGCGGGAACATCTCCGGCGAGCGCGCCGCGCGCGAGCTCGGCTGGGAGCCGACGACGGTGTTCACCGACGGTGTTCGCCGCTACGTGGACTGGGTGACCGACGATGCCGGCACGCCCAGCGCTGCGACGGCGTCGATGACGGACGGCAGCGCGGCTGCGGTCCGGCGCCACGAGTCATCTGAGCTGTAGGCATCCGAATCGTGCAGCAGCACGACGTCCCCGGGGCGTAAGCCGCGCGTCGCGCGTCGCGCGATCGTCTCCGGGGTAGCCCTCCGCTCCCAGTCGCGACCCCAGGTCGACCAGAGCAGGGGACGCCAGCCGCGCAAACGCACGTGCGCGAGCGCGCCGGAGCTGAAGACGCCGTACGGCGGCCGGTAGAGCGTCGGGAAGACGCCCGTCGCGTCAGCGATCGTTGCCGCCGCGCGGTCGAGATCGTCGGCAAGCTCGCGCACCCGCCGCCGCAGGAGCAGCGCGTGCCGATCCCCGTGCACGGCAACCTCGTGCCCTGCGGCCACGATCTCGCGCGCAAGCGCAGGACGCCGTCGCACCTGCTCGCCGACGAGAAAGAACGTCGCGGTCGCGCCTCGCCGCTCCAGCTCTGCGAGCACAGACGGCGTCCCTTCGTCGTGCGGGCCGTCGTCGAACGTCAGCGCTACCGCATCGTCGCGCGCGAGGCGACACTCGATTCCGTACGCGCGCGCGAGCAACGGGACGAGCGGGGCCGCAGCGGGCAGGAACCAGTCCGCCCTCATGCCACGAGTGCGAGCACGAGCGAGGCAGCTGACGGCAGCGCATCGAGCGCGAAGCCGGGGATGGGCCGTGAGGCGAGCGCGGCGCCCAGCGCCGCCGAGAGCTCCCTGCGCGTCGAGGCGACCTCCGCGAAGCCGAAGCGGCGGAACGCCTCGTTGTGCACGCGGATGTGGCCGCGCCCCCAGCCGTACGAGATCGTCGGGCAGCCGCGCACGTGGGCCTCGAGCACGGTCAGGCCGCCAGTCGAGTGGATGAGCGCGTCGGCTGCCGCCAGCCACTCGCTCATCTGCTCGGTGAACCCGACCACGCGCACACGCGGCTCGTCGGCGTAGCGTCGCTCGAGCCGGTCGCGGACCTTCTCGTTGCGCCCGCAGAGACAGGCGACGACGGCGACGTCGCGCCTGAGCGCCTCGTCGGCGGCGCTCGCGAGATCGCCAACGCCCCAGCCGCCGCCCGAAACGAGCACGATCTTCCCGTCCGTCGGCAAGTCGAGCTTCGAGCGGGCCGCCGCCGGGTCGCAGGGCTGGGTGAACTCTGACCGCGTCAGCCCGTGCACGACGTGAACCTCCGACGCCGCCCCCGCGACCTCACGGACCTCGGCGATCGCGTCGGGGTGGATCACGAGGTGCAGGTCGATTCCAGGGGCCGCCCAGTAGTGCAACGCCGCAAGGTCGGTGATCGCGCCGACCGTCGGCACCGCCAGTCGCCCCCGGCGGCGCAACCCTCCCAGCACCTCGGTCGTGAGCGGGTACACCGACACGACGACGTCGGGCTCGACGCGCCGAACGAGCCGCAGGAGGCCGCGCGAGCCGAGCATGCGCACGAGCGCTTTGACAGCGCGGCGCGTCGGCCCGAAACCGGACGAGAGCCAGAACGCCGCATCCCACATCCACTGGAAGCGGTAGAAGAAAACGCTCGCGCCCCCTTCGTTGATCAGCACGAACTCGCGGCCCATCGCAGCGAGCCCGTCCTCGATCACGACCTCGGTGCCCGGCGCGACCGCCGTCAGTTGAGCCGCGAGCGTCCGCGCGGGGAGATCGTGACCCTCGCCGACGCTTGCCGTGAGGATGAGAACGCGCGTCACGAGAACCGCATCAAGCCTCTGGCGGGGCGAGCACAGCCAGCAGCTCGCCGATCCGGTGCGCTGCGATCGCCGGGTGCCGCATCGGTTGCATCTCGTTGATCCGATATCGGTTGCGGCGCCCGACGCGCTCCCGCACGAGGTACCCCTCGGAGACAAGGTCGCCGAGGACGCGATGTGCCTGCCGCTCGGTCAGGCCCGCCCGCTCAGAGATCTCGCGCACCGTCGCCTCGGGGGTGCGGAAGACCTCGATCAGGACGGCGCCGTGCGACGTCACGAAGTGCCAGCTCCGTCCGGGCTCCGCCACGGATCGAGCGTATCGGCCCGGCCGGTTAGATGGTCGAGCTACGCGGCGAGGACGGAGCTGACCTTCTCGACCAGCTGGGCCGGGGTGAAGGGCTTCTGGATGAAGGGCCCTTCGGCGCCCGCGTCGGTGTAGCCGGACGTGTAGAGGATCCGCACGCCCGGCACCTCGCAGGCAATCCGGTCCGCAAGCTCGAATGCATCCATCTGCGGCATCACGACGTCGGTGACGAGCAAATCGATCGGCCCGTCGCCGCGGGCGAGCTCGATCGCCTCGAGCGGCGTCGCCGCGTCGAGGACGGTGTAGCCGGCGGCCTCGAGCGTCAGCCGGATGACGTCGCGCACGACGTCCTGATCGTCGACGACAAGTACTTTCTCGTTCACGGTGCCAGCATCGTCGCGGGCTCCTGCGGCGGGGATCCCCAGAACGGGTCGCGAACGGGCACCCGGCGGTCTCTCATACGACTTTCCTACTGATGGCGGGTCGTCGCCGGCGGCCAGTGCGGGCTGATGTCGGGATCCCCGAGCTCGCCGTACGCGGGGCACCCGGGCGAGCCGCGGAGCAGCTCACGATCGGCGAGCAGCAACTCGTCGACGCGATGGTTCGACGGCACCGCCCGCTTCCACACGCGGCGCAGAGACTCACCGAGCTGGATCAGGGCGCGCGGCGGCAAGCGCGCCTCCGAGCGCACGACGAAGTAATGGCGTGCGACCCGATCGGCGGCGATCCCGGCAACGTCTGCGAAGGCATGCGCCGCCGATTGACCCTCCGCCGGTGACGCGGCGTAGAAAAGCCAGATGCCGAACCGCGGCGCGCCTGGACCGTGCAGGAACGGCAGCGCCCGTCGGCACGAGTCGTCGTCGACAAGCTGCACCGACCCGACGCGCAACGCGACGAGGTGGTCGAGGATATTCGCCGGGTGGCCGTAGTCGAATGACGAGAACAGCGTGCCGCTCGTGCCGGTCGCGCCGAACAGGACCGCGCCGTGGGGCGAGCGTTCGACGGCGTGGACTGCCGCGTCGACCCCGATGCGATGCACCGCGTTGCGATGGTTGTCGTCAAAGCGCAAGTCGACGCCGAGCAGGCCGCAGACGAGCAGGGCAAGGACGACGAGCCGCAGGCGGCCGCCCCAGCTCGCGATCGTGAGGCAGCCGGCGAGGACGAGGACGAGAAACGCCGGCGTCACCGGGATCATGTAGCGATCGAAGAAGAGCGCGGAGTCTCCACTCGCCGGAATGACCGAGAAGAAGCTGACGGGCGCGGCGACCGTTAGCGCACAGAACGCAAGCGTGCGGTACGCGCGGCGGGCGAGCAGCGAGAGCACGCCGACGGCGGCCAGCACCGTGAAGTAGTTGACGTCGTGCCGTCCCGGCGCGACGAAGTGCAGCGCGTCCTCCCATACCGGGCGCCCCGAGAACGTTCGTCCTTGCACCGCCTTGCCGCCGACGCCGTAGCGATCGCCGAGCACGTGCAACGTTCTCACGTAGTAGGGCGCGAAGGTGAGCAGCAGCGCGGCAGCGCCGGGCCAGGCCTGCCGGACGACCGCGCGGGGCCGATGCGGTGCATAGACGAGTGCCGCGCCAAACGCCGTCAATGCGTACAGCGGCGCAGTCGGGTGGATGAAGACCGAGAGCCCAAGCAGGGCTCCGGCCGCGGCCCACAGGCGGCGGTCGCCATCGTCCGCCGCCTTCAGCGCGAGCAGCGTCGACCACATGAGCCAGGCGAACAACAGCGTGTGCGGGCGGCCGAAGGTCGCATAGAGGACGGGGATCGGCGAGACGGCGGTGAGCAAGACAACCCCGGCTCCAGCCTCGCTGCCAAGCAGCCGCTGCACGAGGAGCGCCACCGCGGGCAGCGCCAGGCAGAGGAAGACGAGCGACGGCACGCGGAGGGCGCCGAGCCCCGGCCACGAGGAGAGCAGGAAGTGCTCGAGCCAGAAATGCAGCGGCCCGCCCCCGCGCTTCGTCGAGACGATGTGGAAGATATGCGCGAACGAGAAGTCGCTGATCCGAAGCGTCAGCTCCTCGTCGACGTTCAGCGGCGCCCACCACACCGTCGGCAGCGTGAGCCAGGTGAGAAGCGACGCCGCAGCGACGGTCGCGGCGGGGAGTACGAGTTTCCTACTCAGGGCGAGTGGCTGCGAGCGCCTGCATCTCGGGCGTCTCGGGAGCGGTGCGGTACGGGTGCTCGTCCGCGACCTCGGTCTCGTGATAGACGCTCTCCGCGTTCACGTCCCAGATGTCGTGGTGCGCGCCGGCGAGCAGGTTGTCGACGGCGCGCATCGCCGTGAGCATCGAGTGGTCCGAGTTGTTGTAGCGGTGGAGGCCGTTGCGCCCGACCTGCTGGAGGTTCTCGATCCCGTCGAGCCAGGAGCGAATCGTCTGGACGCGCACGGCGTAGTCGGCGTCGTAGATCGGGTACGCCTTCGGCACACGGATCGCAAACCCGCGCTCGACCTTCGACTGCGGCGAGAGACGCAGTTGCTCGAGTTCGCGCGACGCGAGCTCTACGAGGGCAGCATCGTCCATCGTCCAGAGGTCGTCGCCCTCGAAGCAGAAGTACTCCAGGCCGACGCACGCCTTGTCCGGGTCGGGAACCATCCACGGCGACCATGAGCGGTAGTTCTGGATGCGGCCGACCCGGACGGCGGGCTCGTGGATGTAGATCCAGTTGTCGGGAAAGAGGTCTTCACCGTCGACGACGAGCGCAACGGTGAGGAAGTCGCGGTAGCGCAGCCCGCGGGCCGCGTCGAGCACCTCCTGAGGCGGTGGCGGGCTCGCCATCTCGACGACGGCGCGCAGCGGCAGCGAGGAGATCACGGTGTCGGGAAGCGCATAGGAGTCGCCGCCGGCCTCGATCTCGACGACCCGGCCGCCCGCGAGCTCGATGCGCGTAACCGGAGCCTGGAGCCGCACCTCACCGCCTTCGTTTTCGATCGCGAGCGTCATCGCGTCCCACATCTGCCCGGGACCGAAGCGTGGATAGTTGAACTCTGAGATCAGGCTTTTCACCTTGTTGCCCTTGTTGCCGAAGAACGCGGCCTTCGCGGCGGAGAAGAACGAGAGACCCTTGATCCGCTGCGCGGCCCACTCCGCCCGGATCTCCGACGTCGGAACGCCCCACACCTTCTCGGTGTACGACTTGAAGAACAGCTCGAAGAGACGCCGGCCGAAACGATTCGACACCCAGTCCTCCAGGGAGTCATCCACCTTGTTCCGGCGCGCGGCGGCGCGCAGATATGACGCCATACAGCGCGTTAGCTCGACCGGGCCGAGCTTCCTGATCACGTCGGGCCCGCGCAGCGGGTAGTCGAGGTAGCGGTTGTTCCAGTAGATGCGCGACATCCGCGGGCGCAGGAGGAACTCCTCGCCAAGGATCTCGTGCCAGAGCGTGTCCACCTCGACCGACTTGGTGAAGAAGCGGTGGCCGCCGAGGTCGAAGCGGTAGCCGTCGTTCTCGACCGTCTTCGCGAGGCCGCCGACCTGGTCTTCCGCCTCCAGCACGACGACATCACGGCCCGCGCGCTCCAGCAGATAGCCCGCGGTCAGGCCTGCCGGGCCGCCGCCGAGAACGAGCGTGGTCTGGGAGGTCTCGATCGTCATGAGAACGGCCGGGGCGTGGCCGTCGAACGATGCTAGATGATTGGTTCTAGCGCAGGCGCCGATACACGAACGCCTGCAAAGGCTTGAAGTAATTGCGGTGGACCGCGATCTCATCGGTCGAGACGTGACGAACGAGACGAACGCGCGGATCGTGCTGAAGGAGGGCGGTCCACTCGAGCGAGCGCTGCCAGACGAGGTGCGTCCACCGGGACCGCCACGCGCGGTAGTCGCGGAAGACGGGCGTGACCACTACGAACTCGCCGCCTGACGGCACGGTCGCGAGCAGCGCGTCAAGCGTTGGCCGCGGGCGGGCCTTGCGCAGCCGGTCGACGGCGTCCCGCCAGTCGAACACCTGCGAGTCGGGCACGAGACCGAGCGTCGTCGCGAAGCGCGGCCGGGCGCCCAGGTAGTAGCGGAGCAGCGGAACCTGCTCCGGATGCGTCGAGATCACGAGCTCTCCCGGCCGGATGCTCGGCGCGACCGCCGCGCTCACCTGCCGGGCGTTCTCCTTGTTGTCGTGGGACGAGTACCCGGCCCAGACGAACGCCACCGCGACCAGAGCGGCGATGCCGAGCCGGCGCGCTCGCACGAGCCCGCGCGCTGCGAGCAGGAGCAGCGGGCCGAGCACGACCGCGAGGTACCGCGTCGACCACGCGGGCGAGAGTTGCGAAAGAAGCCAGGCGAGGAGCACCGTCACGCCGGCGGTCACCGCAAGCGTCAGTACCGTAACTCGCTCCTCGTCGCCGCGACGGCGGACGACGGACGCGAGCCCGGCGCCCCCGACGAGCGCGAAGGCCATCAGCGGCGCGTCGCCGTTGAAGACGGCACCGGGTGCCAGCACGAGATCGTGAAAGCTCGGCGCGGACGCCCACGGCGCGCCCGTATGGCGCGCCTGCGAGAGCAACGTCGGCAGCCACGGCGCATAGAGCAGCGCAACGCCCGCAGCTGCAGCACCGAAGAGACGAAGTCGTTCGCGCGCGAAGAGCGCCGTGGCAGCCGCCAGTCCGACGCAGAGGAAGAGCCCCCAATTGTGCACGTAGAGCATCGCGTCGAGCGAGAGCACCAGGACAACTACCCACGCTGTCCGGCCGCGCAGGATCCCGTTCACGTAGGCGAGCGTGACGACCAGCGAGAGGAACGCCGCGAGCGAGTACATGCGCGTCTCCTGCGCGTAGTACGTCAGGTACGGGTCGATCGCCGCGAGCGCCGCGCAGACGAGCCCGGTCGAGCGGCCATGGAGGCTGCGACCGACTGCAAAGGCGAGTGGGATGCAACCGATCGCGAAGAGCAGGGAGAGCGTGTGCGTTGCGCGCTCACCGTCGCCGAAGAGACGAATCCAGAGGTTGAGCAGCATGTAGTACGCCGGCGGCGATCCATCCTGGTGGAGGAGCCCCGGGATCGCCGTCAGGTGATGGTGCGCGATACCGACCGACAGGCCCTCGTCGATCCAGAAGCCGGCGTTCAGCTGGCGGGTGCGCAGGAGGAGCGACAGCGCGGTCAGCACGCTGAGGAGCGCGGGCGTCGACCAGGGCGAGGCGAGCACCTCGTCGACGCGCAGCGCGCGCACGCGGGCCGCTACGGCCGCTGTCACGCGCGCCTCCGCTGCCGGATGAGCAGCAGCACGAAGCCGAGCAAGGTGACCGGAACGAAGAGGATGAAGCGGAGGACGAGCAGGTAGGCGAGCGAGCCAGAGGCGTGGTGGAGCGAACGCAGCGCGAGCAGCACCGCGGCGTCGTAGGTGCCGATGTAGCCCGGCGCAGCGGGGATCGCCGCGGAGAGATTCGTGAGCGCGGTGACGTAGAGCGCTCCGGTCGAGCCGAGGTGGATGTCGACGGCCAAGCCGACGACGAGATAGACGGACGACTCGAGCAGCCAAATCGCAAGCGAAAGCGCGAGGAGAGCCGCGCCATGCGCGCTCACCAGATCCTTCGTCGCGCCGGCGGCGGGCCGCGCCCACTCCCGGGCCGCGAGCAGCGGCCTGCTGCTCGGCGCGAAGCGCCACAGCACCGCTGCGACCACGAGCGCGATCAGGCCGGCCGCGAGAAGGTAGGGCAGCGGCCCGAAGCCGAGGCCCCGCTCGAGCACGACGACGGCGAAGATGATGGCCAGTGCTCCGACGTCGAGCACGCGCTCGGCAATCACCGTGCCGATGGCCGCGCGGCGCGGTCCTCCGAGCAGCACGACCTTCATCAGGTCGCCGGCGCGAGCCGGCAGCGTGTTGTTGCCCATGTAGCCGATTGCGGTCAGGCGGTAGCTCTCATCGCGGCCACGGTCGAGCCGCGACCGGACGAGGATGCGATGCCACCGCTCGGCGCGCAGCGAGGTCGCGACCGCGTAGAGCGCGAGCGCCCCGGCGAGCTCCGCGAGCGACCGTGTGTTCACCGGCACGTGCGGCGCCCGCTGGCGCGAGCCCCACCAGACGATGCCGGCAAGCGCAGCGAGCGAGACGGCCAACTGCAGCAGCCCGACGCGGCGCGGGCGCGCTCGATCGACGACGCTGGCCACGAAGCGTGAAGCTAGCAGGCGTAGACTCGCCGCCCATGGCCGAGGAACGGGACGCGCGGGCCGTCTGGGCGGGCTGCGAACGAGTCCTCGCCGGGTTCGACCCGCAGGCGCGCGATGCCCGAACCACGCTGCTCGCCCTCGCCGACCGGGCACCCGACGAGACGCAGACCGACCGCTATGGCGGCGGGCCACTCGCCGAGCGGCTCGAGGCGCGGATCGCCGGCCTCCTTGGCAAGGAGGTCGCCGTCTGGATGCCGAGCGGAACGATGGCGCAGCAGATCGCCCTGCGAGTCCACGCCGGGCGAAGGGGGCTGAACGTGGTCGCGTTCCACCCGCAATGCCACCTCGAGGTGCACGAGGAGCACGCCTACCAGTGGCTGCACGACCTCCGGACCGTCCTGCTCGGCGACCGCGAGCGGCTGATCACCGCCAACGACGTCAGCGAGCTGCGCGAGCCGGTCGCTGCCCTCCTGCTCGAGCTTCCCCAGCGAGACCTCGGTGGACAGCTGCCACCGTGGGATGACCTGATCGCGACCTGCGAGGCCGCGCGTGCCCACGGCGCTGCGTTGCACCTCGACGGCGCGCGCCTCTGGCAGTGCGCGCCGTTCTACGGCCGGCCATTCGACGAGATCGCGGCGCTCTTCGACACCGTCTACGTCTCCTTCTACAAGGACCTCGGCGCTCCGGCGGGGTGCGCGCTCGCGGGCCCGCAGGACCTGATCGACGAGGCGCGCGTGTGGCAGGTGCGCCACGGCGGCCGCCTCTTCAGCGCCTATCCCTTCCTACTCGCCGCCGAGCGCGGGCTCGACGAGGTGCTGCCCCGCCTCGTCGCGTACGTCGAGCGGGCGCGCGAGCTCGGCGTCACGCTCGCAGGCCTCGACGACGTATCGGTCGTCCCGGATCCTCCGCAGACGGCCATGTTCCACGTGCTGGTGCGGCGCCCGCTCGAGGCGCTCAGGGAGGCGAGCCTTGATCTCGCCGAGGAGACGAAGGTCTGGCTTGCGTTCTGGAACGAGACGGCCGACCCGCAAGTGCAGCGCTGCGAGCTGACAATCACGGAGGCGAGCTTCGCGGTCTCGCCCGCCGAGGCGGGCGCGCTCTGGCAGGCGCTCCTCGAGCGGAGCGCTGAGAGCGCCCCCTAGAGCGCCTGCAGGCTGACGACCGTGCGGCGGCCGTCCCGCGTGAAGACGACGTCGACGGTGTCGTTTCGGCGGTAGGTGCCGGCGACGCCGAGGAACATCGAAAACCAGCGCCAGAAGCCCAGCCGGCCCTCCTCCGCCAACTCGCGCCGGAAGACGAGCATCCGGCCGACGCGGTCGTAGTCGACGCCCTCCTGCTGTGGCACGCCGTTCACGAACACGTCGAACGATCCGGCCAACTGCTCCGGCAACTCCACCTGACTCCGCGGTTCCACCCCCTATACGATGCCATTCGGCGTGCGCCGGACCGCCTTTGCCACCTTCGCAACGAGCATCGTCGCACTCGCGACGAGCGCGGTCGCCTACGCCGGGAACGGCGGTTTCCTGCCGGGAGAGGCGCATTCGCCGAACGCGCACCGCATCAATGACGCGTTCATCTTCGTCTCGATCTTCACCGGCGTGATCTTCGTGATCGTCGAGGGCGCGCTGATCGCCTTCATCGTCAAGTACCGCCGCGGCAAGCGTGCGCGGTCGACCGAAGGGCCGCAGATCCACGGCGCGACGCGCCTGGAGATCATCTGGACCGTGATCCCGGTGCTGATCCTGGCCGCGATCGGGTCGTTCGTCTTCTACAAGCTGCCGGGTATCGCCGACGCGCCAAAGGCCGCAGCCGCGGATCAGACGACGATCACGATCGAAGGCCATCAGTTCTACTGGCTCTTCCGCTATCCGAACGGCGCCGTGTCGGTCGACCGGATGATCGCGCCGGCCGACCAGGTCGTGCACGAAGACATCGTGGGCTACGACTACGACGTCAACCACTCCTGGTGGGTGACCGACCTCGGTGGCAAGGTCGACGCCATCCCCGGCACAACGAACCACACCTGGTTCAAGGCGCCCGCAGGGACGTACATCGCACGTTGCGCCGAGCTCTGCGGCATCCAACACGCGCTGATGGATGCCACCGTTCACGTCGTGCCGCGCGCGCAGTACGACGAGTTCGTCCAGCAGCGCGCGGCGAACGCAGCCGGCGTGCAGCTCGGTCACGAGGAGTGGGTCGGCGTCTGTCAGAAGTGCCATCGCCTCGACCACGCCTATGTCGGGCCGGCTCTCGGCGGAAACTCCCTGCTCAGCGACCGCAAGGGGATCGAGACGCTCCTGCGCAACGGGAGAGGTCAGATGCCCGCCGTCGGCAAGAACTGGACCGGTGCGCAGATCGACGCGCTGATTTCCTGGACGAAGCAGTACGTGAAGAGCGGCCCCAAGTAATGGCCGTCAACGTCGAGTCGGTCCGCCCGTACCGCGCCGACTGGCGCCGGGGAAACGTGACGTCGTGGCTGACGACAGTCGACCACAAGCGAATCGGGATCCTCTACATCGCGACGTCGCTCGTCTTCTTCGCGATCGGCGGAGTCCTCGCCCTCGCGATCCGGACCCAGCTGCTGACGCCTGACGAGTCGTTCCTGACGAAGAGCTCCTACAACCAGGTTGTGACGATCCACGGCACGACGATGATCTTCCTCGTCATCGTCCCGATCCTCGCCGGCTTCGGCAACTACCTCGTCCCGCTGATGATCGGCGCGCGCGACATGGCCTTCCCACGGCTGAACGCGCTCTCGTACTGGCTGTTCCTGCTCGGCGGCATCGTGCTGTACCTCAGCTTCTTCGCGAAGGGTGGGGCCGCCGCGAGCGGCTGGACCGCGTACACCCCGCTCTCGACGCTGCACTCACCGGGAAGCGGCCAGGACCTGTGGATCCTCAGCCTGCACATCCTTTCGATCGCCTCTCTCCTGAGCGCGATCAACCTCATCGTGACGGTGCACAACATGCGCACAGCGGGGATGTCGTGGATGCGCATCCCGCTCTTCGTGTGGGCGATGGTCACGTACGCCTGGATGCTCGTGATCGTGCTGCCGGTGCTGTCGGCAGGGCTCACGCTGATGCTGCTCGACCGCCAGGCGGGAACGCACTTTTTCGATCCTGCACACGGGGGCAGCCCGATCCTCTACCAGCACGTCTTCTGGTTCTTCGGGCACCCCGAGGTCTACATCATGGTCCTACCTGCGATGGGAATCGTCTCGGAGGTCCTGCCGGTCTTCTCGCGCAAGCCGATCTTCGGCTACAAGGCCGTCGCGATCTCGACGGTCGGCATCGCGTTCTACTCGCTCCTCGTCTGGGCGCACCACATGTTCGCGGTTGGCATGCCGATCGGCCTCGACATCTTCTTCATGCTCAGCTCGATGATCATCGCCATCCCGACCGGCGTGAAGATCTTCAACTGGCTCGCGACGATCTGGCGCGGCAGCATCTCCTTCGACACGCCGATGCTCTGGGTGCTCGGCTTTATCGGCGTCTTTACGATCGGTGGCCTTTCGGGGATCTTCCTCGCCGCGTTTCCGATCGACTGGCAGGTCACAGACACCTACTTCGTCGTCGCCCACCTGCACTACGTCCTCTTCGGCGGCTCGATCTTCGGGATCTTCGGCGGCCTCTACTACTGGTGGCCGAAGATGTTCGGTCGCGTGCTCGACGAGGGCCTCGGGAAGGTGCATTTCTGGCTTGTGTTCGTCGGCTTCAACCTGACGTTTATGCCGCAGCACTTCCTCGGCCTGCTCGGCATGCCGCGCCGCATCTACACCTACCACGCGCATGGGCTGTGGGAGGCTTACAACATGGCCTCCACCATCGGCTCGTACGTGATGGCAATCGGAATGCTCGTCTTCGTCGCCAACGTCGTGAAGACGACGCGAACCGGCGCGCGCGCAGGCAACGACCCGTGGGGCGGCGACACGCTCGAGTGGTACACCTCCTCGCCCCCGCCGGCCTGGAACTTCGACACGGTTCCGTACGTCACGGGCGCACGGCCGCTGCGCGACCTGCGCCGCCGCCTCGCAGAGACGCGTGGGTTTTAAGTGGGAACCGTCTGATGGGAGCTTGGGCGCGCTTAACGGCGCTCGCCGCCGTCGCGGGAACCGGCCTCGCGGTCGTCTCCGGCGCAGCAGGCTGGGGCACCACGCACCGCGTGCTCGCCGCCCTCGCCCTGCCGCCGCTCGCCGCGCTCGCGGCAATCGCCTGGGTGTCCGCCCGCCGCCTGCTCCCCTCGACCCTCGCGGCGCTTGTCCTCTTCGGGCTCGCAGCACTCCTCGTCGGGCGCGACGTCCATCTTGCGCTTGCATCGCTGGCGTTCGGCGCGACGGTGCTCGCCGCCGCTCGCACCTTCCAGGGTCACGTCGACCGTGCACTGTGGCGGGACTACGTCACGCTCACGAAACCGCGCATCATGTCGCTGCTCCTTCTGACGGGCGGCGCGGGCGCGTTCGTCGGCGCGAGCGGCGTGCCGGCCTGGGGCGCATTCGCCGCGACAATGGTCGGCCTCGCACTTGCGTGCGGCGGCGCCTCTGCGCTCAACCACTATCTCGACCGCGACATCGACAAGCTGATGGGAGCGCGCACCGCGCAGCGTCCGGTCGCGTCCGGTCGCATGTTGCCGGAACGAGCGCTCGAGTTCGGGCTCGCGCTGTCTGCGTTCTCGTTCGTGCTCCTCGACTCGCTCGTCAATCTACCGACGGCCATACTCGCACTCGCCGGCAACCTCTTCTACGTGCTCGTCTACACGCGCTGGCTGAAGCGCTCGACGCCGCAGAACATCGTGATCGGCGGCGCCGCCGGTGCGGTCCCGCCGCTCGTCGGATACGCGGGCGCGAGCGGGCATCTCGGCTGGGCGGCGCTCGTGATGTTCGTCGTCGTCTTCGTGTGGACGCCGCCGCATTTCTGGGCGCTCGCGCTGATGATCAAGGAGCACTACGCGCGCGCCGGCGTGCCGATGCTGCCCGTCGCGAAAGGTGACCGCGAGACCGCCCGGCAGATCGTCTGGTACACCGCACTACTCGTCGCGGTCACGCTCGCGCCGGTTGCATTCGGCGTGTTCGGCGTTGTCTACGGCCTCTCGGCCGCGGTCCTCGGCGCGGCGTTTGCGTGGTACGCGCTCGAGCTACGCCGCACGATGGAGCGCGTCGCGGCCGTGCGCCTCTTTCACTACTCGCTCCTCTATCTCGCGCTCCTCTTCGTCGCGATGGCCCTGGACTCGATGGTCTGATGGTCGAGCACCTCTCCGACGGCGCGGTCGCACGCAAGAACATGCAGTGGGGCTGGGCACTCTTCGGCCTTTTCTGGCTTCTTTTCGGCGGCACGGTCGGCGTCGCGCTCATCTACCTCTGGCTCGATTAGCGCCATCGGCGGGCACGCGTGGAGAGCATCTGGATCACGAAGCTCGGCCCGGGCCCGGAGGGCCGACGGCTCGCCGTCAAGGACCTGTTCGACACAGCGGGCATCCGCACGACCTACGGGTCGGCAGTGTTTGCCGACAACGTCCCGGCCGCCTCCGCAGAGGCGGTGGTGCGGCTCGAGGCTGCCGGGTGGACGAACGTCGGCAAGGCGAACCTGCACGAGTTCGCGTACGGCGTGACGTCGCAGAACCTCCACTACGGCGTCGTTCCGAACCCCTCGTTTCCCGGCCGCACGGCTGGCGGGTCGAGCGGCGGATCGGCCGCGGCACTGGCCGCGGGCCTCGCGGACGGCGCGCTCGGGAGCGACACCGGCGGCTCGATTCGGATCCCGGCCGCGTGCTGCGGCATCGTCGGTTTCAAGCCCAGCTTTGGCGTCGTGCCGATCGAGGGTGTCTTCCCGCTCGCGCCCTCGTTCGACCACGCGGGCCCGATGGCCCGCGACGTCGCGGGCTGCATCACCTTGATGGAGGCGCTCGTCCCCGGGTTCGGCGTAGTGCCGCTCGAGTCGCTCGAGGAGGTACGAGTCGGCGTTGCGTGGGCCGACCGCTGCGCGCCGCTCGTGCGCGAGCGGCTACTCGCGGCCGCGGCACGCTTCCCGCGGAATACGGCGGTGGAGTTCCCGACCGCCGACGGGGCTCACCCGGTGTTCCAGCGCGAGGTCGGCGACGTCCACCGCGACCTCTATCCGGAGCACGCCGAGCTCTACGGCGAGAACATCCGCGCGAAGATCGAACGCTGCATCGCAGTCGACGACGCCACGGTGGACGCCGCACGGTGGGCGCGCAACGAGCACGCCGAACAGGCGGCCACCGCGCTCGACGGCTTCGATCTGCTGCTCGCCCCGACGCTGCCCTTCGTGGCACCGGCCGCCGGCGTCGTCGAGACCGAGATCCGGGGCGAGATGACGCTCTTCACGTTCCCGTTCAACGCCCTCGGTTGGCCTTCGCTCGCCCTGCCCTGCGGGGCGGCTGAGCACGGACTTTTGGCGTCGTTACAAGTGATCGGCCGCCCAGGAGCCGACGGAGCGGTGCTCGCGGCAGGCCTCGCGCTCGAAGCCGCTCTCAAGGCCTGAGCCGGCTCTGCCGAAGAGGAAGGAGGAATGAAACGGCTCGTCCTCGTCCTCGCCGCCACGCTCGCGCTGGTGCCCTCCGCCGGCGCGCGCCAGCTTGCCGGGCCCACGCCGTTCCACGCGGCGAGCAGCGCGCCCGCGGGGCTGCACGCGTTCCTCCTGCGCCCCGACGAGGCACCGCTGCGCTACTACCCGCGCACCCCTTCGTTCTCGTGGTCCCCGGTCACAAAGCCGAGCGGCACCTACACCTTCGAGCTCGCGACGAGCCGCGGGTTCAGCAACTCATCGGTGCTCTTCACCTACACCAAGATCGCGATCCCGGTGCTCGCTGTGCCTCATCAACTGCCATGGATGACGGGCCTCCCCTACGCGCTCTGGGCGCACGTCCGCTGGGAGTCCGCCAACGGGAAGATCGTGACTCCGTGGAGCCAGCCGTTCGGCTTCAACATGCGCTGGACGGACGACGACTACCCGCAACAGCTGACCGCGCCTGAGGGGCTCATCCGGTGGAAGCCGATCGAGGGCGCGACGCGCTACGAGGTGCTGTTCCCCGACATCCGGCCGGCCGAGTCGTTCCAGACGACGACGAATGTCGCCGACGAACGCGAGTTCTTCACGCTCCACGACACCCCGGCCCTCACGTCGGCGATCCACTGGCGCGTACGTGCGCTCCGCAACATGTACGACGCGGAGCTCAAGAACGGTCTGCCGCGTGTGTCGTACGGGCCGTGGAGCAAGCTGTTCACGAGCGTGAACCCACCGCAGTCGCTCGGCTTGCTCTCAGCGACCGACACGATCTCAGACGCATGGGACAAGAAGGGCAAGCCCGCGTCGCCGCATGAGCTGACGCCCGGCTTCGCCTGGGCGCCCTCGGCGCCGACGCTGAGCCAAATCGGCGCCTTCGGCTCCAACCTCTACCGCGTCTACATCTTCACCGACGACCACTGCGTGAACGTCATTTTCAAAGGCTCGGTTGTCGGCTCCCCTGCGTACGCACCGCGAACGCAAGGCGGCCCCCTCAACCTCCCGCAGTCGACGGCGGATCTCACCACATGGACAGACCCTCCCTACTTCATCGAGCACGGCGTCGAAGGGAAATCCACCGACGCGACCGGGCAGGTGGTCGTATCGGCCGAGTCGACCGCGAGCCCAGGTGTCGATGCGAAGGTCGACCTGTGGGATTCCGGGTGGCCGAACAGCCGCTACTACTGGACGGTCGTGCCGGTGTCGGTTGAGCCGTCCGGATTGTATGACCCAAACGCCGCGTCTCACCCGATCGCCTACGAGGACCTCGCCATCCCACAGGACTCCTGTGAAGCCGGACTCGGGATGAGCTTCAGCAAGATCTCCCAGCCGGCCGTGACCGCGAGCTCGACAAACGTGCCATGGGTGACCGGGGTCAACCCCAACGGCCGCGTCGTCGCGTCGGCATCGAAAGTGCCGGCGGTGCACGACTCCCCACTGGTCGCGTGGGAGCCCGCAGTCGGAGCGACGAAGTACGACGTCGAGGTCTCGCACCAGAGATACCCGTGGAAGGCCGGCGATCGACACTGGCAGACTGCGGCGACCGCGATCGTGCTCCCGCTCGACAAAGGCCCCACCTCCGTTGGCCTTTGGTGGTACCGCGTGCGCGGGATCAACCCGGCCCTCCCGGTGGGCGCGGACACTATGACGTGGTCGAAGCCGGTTGGATTCCGCGTCACCGGCGACCGCTTCGTCATCGTCAAGTAGCGTTTACGGCGTGACCGCCGCCGCGCTCGACTTCGCGCACGAGCTCGCGGACATCGCAGACGCGATCACGATGGGTAGCTTTCGCGCGCTCGACCTGCGCGTCGACACGAAGCCCGACCTGTCGCCGGTTTCGGAGGCTGACCGCAACGCCGAGCAGGCCGTGCGCGATCGCGTCCGGGACTCGGGGCGCGGCGAGGGCGTGCTCGGTGAAGAGTTCGGCGACGACGGCGGGGACGTCAAGTGGATCGTCGACCCGATCGACGGCACCACGTCGTACGTGCGCGGCGTGCCGGTGTGGGCGACGCTGCTCGCACTGGAGCGCGAGGGCGTGGTCGAGCTCGGCCTCGTCTCGGCGCCTGCGCTCGGGCGCCGCTGGTGGGCGCTCCGCGGCGAGGGTGCGTACGCAAACGGCGAGCGCTGCCGGGTCTCGTCGATCGCGCGCATCGAGGACTGCGCCGTCACGACGACCTCGGCGAGGAACATGCCGGACGGCTGGCGGACGATCGTGCAGCGCGCGTGGTCGAATCGCGGCCTCGGCGACTTCTGGCAGTACTGCCTCGTCGCGGAGGGATCGGTCGACATCGCCTGCGACCCCGTCATGCACGTCTGGGACTACGCGCCCGTGCAGATCCTGGTCGAGGAAGCGGGCGGGCGCTGCACCACGTTCACGGGCGGCGAGGCCGAGGAGCTCGGCAGCTTCGTCGGCACGAACGGCCTCCTGCACGACGAGGCCGTCACGCTCCTTGGTAGTGGTGGTGGTGTCTGACACCCGTCGCGACACGCGGTAGCGCCCCTCAGCGCGAAAAGGTGTCAGACACCTATTCGCAGCGCGGCACGGACTCGCGGCTCGAACAAGGTGTCAGACACCAGCGCCGGCGGCGGCACGGACGGCTTCTTCGTAGATCGGTTCGCGGCCGAAGCGGTCGAGCTCCGCGCTCAGGAGGTGGCTCGGGCTGAGATCGCCGTCGCGCGGGGGCGGCAGCTTCTCACCGCCGAGCCGAACGGACAACTGCTTGCCCTCCTCCAGCGGTCGGATCGCACGGTCGAGCCGCGCGTTCAGCCACGCCCGCAGCAGCGTCCCCTCCGCACGCGGCCCTCGGATGTGGATCTCCTGCTCGCGGATGCCGGGCCAGTAGCGCGCAAGCTCAGTGCGCCACGGCAGCGTGCGCGCCCAGGCGATGTCCGATACCGCGGTCCGACCGAACACCGCCCGCAACTCGTCGACCCGCGGATCACTCCACTCGCTCGAGTCGACCACCAGCCTGTCGACGATGTCGATCATCTGGACGAACTCGACCGAGTCGAACACGGGCTCTCCGCGCCAGCGGCAGAACACCGGCAGATCCGAGATCAAGAGCGGCAGGACGATCGACGCCGGTGCAAGCGCGCGCGCGCCGCGCAGCGCGAGCTCGATCACCTCACCGCACACCGCACGATCACCGACCGGGAAGCAGCGGATCGAGAGCTGCGCGTCGAGCCCGTCCGGCTCGCCGGCCCGCGGCACGAGCAGAAGCGTGCGCGACGGATGACGCTCCGCCATGCCGGCGAGCGTCTCCTCGGCGATGTGCTTCCAGTCGGGCGGCACCCACGCGATGTGCGTCATCACCGAGGTGCGCAGGTTCGGCTGTCCGCCTTCCGTCGAGGTCGCGTCGCGGAGCCGAGCAAGCTCACGCTCGATCTCGGACACCGTCACGTTCTCGCCCGTCCAGCCTTCCTCGATCAACGGCGCGCTCGTCAATGGCGTCTCCAGGAGCGGCCGTCGCGGTGCAGCAGCTCGTCGGCCGACGCCGGCCCCCACGTGCCCGCCGCGTAATTCGGGAACATCGGGCGGTCGCGCCGCCAGAACGCGACGACCGCGTCGACGAGAGCCCACTGCTCGTCGATCTCGTCCGACCGGGTGAACAGCGTCGCGTCACCGAGCATCGCATCGAGGATCAACCGCTCGTACGCTTCCGGCAGGCCTTCGCGAAACGCTCCGCCGTAGAGGAAGTCCATGTGCACGGTTCGGATCGTCATGCCCTGCCCCGGCACCTTGGCACCGATCGCAAGCGAGACACCCTCGTTCGGCTGCACGTGGATCAGCAGGACGTTCGGCCGCAAGCCCTCGGCCGCACCGTCCTCGAACGGCGGGTGCGGCGCGCGCTTGAACTGGATCGCAATCGTCGTCTCGCGGCGGGCGAGCCGCTTTCCCATCCGCACGTAGAACGGCGTGTCCGCCCACCGCCAGTTGTCGACGAAGAGCTTCGCGGCGACGAACGTCTCCGTCACCGAGCCGGGCGCCACGCCGTCCTCCTCGCGATAGCCGTCCACCTCCTCGCCCTCGACGAACCCGGGGCCGTACTGCCCGCGGACGACGTGCTTGGGCCCGGGCGTGTGCAGCGACTTCAAGACCTTCACCTTCTCGTTGCGCACCGAGTCGGCCGTGAAGTCGATCGGTGGCTCCATCGCCGTGATCGCGACGAGCTGAAGCAAGTGGTTCTGGAAGATGTCGCGGATCGCCCCTGCGGACTCGTAGTAGCCGGCGCGCGCTTCGATACCGATCGACTCCGCGACGGTGATCTGCACGTGGTCGATGAACTGGCGGTTCCAGATCGGTTCGAAGATGCCGTTCGCGAACCGCAAGGCGAGCATGTTCTGGACTGTCTCCTTGCCAAGGTAATGGTCGATGCGAAAGACCTCAGCCTCGGTGAAGTGCTGCTTGATCTCCGCATTCAGCTCGCGCGCGGAGTCGAGGTCGTGGCCGAACGGCTTCTCGATGATCAGCCGCACCCAGCCCTCGGCGCCGCGGCGCGCGCCGATCTCTCCGACGAGCGTCCCAATCGCGCTCGGCGGGACAGCGAAGTAGTACATCCGGTTCCCCTGCGTCCCCCGCTCCCTGTCGAGCTCGGTCAGCAGCTTCGCGAGCCCGTCCTCGGCCGCGTCGTCGGAGAAATCCAGCGTCACGTACCGCATCCCCGCTGCAAGCTCGTCCCACGTTTCCTGCTCGAACGCGTCGCGCGCGTGATCCTTGACGGCCTGTTTCATGCGGTCACGGAACTCGCCGTCGCTCTCCTCTGTGCGCGCCGCTCCGACGACGGCAAACTTCTCCGGCAGCAGCTTCCGCGTCGCGAGTGCATAGAGCGCCGGCATCAGCTTCTTTGACGTCAGGTCGCCGGAGGCGCCGAAGATGACGAGGACGCACGGGTCGGGGCGGCGGCGCAAGCGCAGTCCAGCCTCGAGAGGATTTCCTTGCAGCGGGTTCGCCGCTTCGGGCGCCGTCACGAGCGTGGACCTTTCGACTGCGACTTCGTCTTCGCGGCCGCCTTCACCGCGTGCCCGCCGAACTGGTTGCGGAGCGCGGCGTTGACCTTCGCGGCGAACGACTCCTCCTGCCGCGACGCGAAGCGGGCGAAGAGCGCCGCGCTGATCACCGGCACCGGGACGTCCTCGGCGATCGCCTCGGCGATCGTCCAGCGCCCCTCGCCGGAGTCCTCGACGTAGCCGCGGATCTTTTCGAGCTGCGAGCCCTCCTTCTCGAACGCGGCGTGCAGCAGTTCGAGGAGCCAGGAGCGGACGACCGAGCCGTACCGCCAGATGCCGGCGATCTCGTGCAGGTCGAGCTCGAACTCGGAGGACTTCATCACCTCGAAGCCCTCGGCGTAGGCCTGCATCAGGCCGTACTCGATCCCGTTGTGCACCATCTTTACGAAGTGCCCGGCACCCGACGGCCCGACGTGGGAGTAACCGTCCTCGGGCGCGAGGGCGTGGAAGATCGGCTCGAGCCGCTTCGCTGTCGCCTTGTCGCCACCCGCCATCAGGCAGAAGCCGACCTCGAGCCCCCAGACACCGCCGGAGACGCCCACGTCGATGAACGAGATCTTCTTCTTTCGCGCCTCCTTGTACCGGCGTTGCGAGTCGCGGAAGTTCGAATTGCCGCCGTCGATGATCGTGTCACCGGGCTCGAGGAGCTTCAGTAGCTGCTGGAAGGTCTTCTCGGTGATCTCGCCGGCTGGGATCATCATCCAGACGTGACGTGGCGCGTCGAGCTGCTTCTTCAGCTCGCCGAGCGTCTTCGCGGTCGACGCGACCTGCGGGTCGTAGGTCTTGATCTCGTGCCCGTGCTCTTCGAGCCGCTTCGTCATGCCGCTGCCCATCCGGCCGAGCCCGACCATGCCGAGTTGCATCAAGTGCTCCCTTCGATTCGGATGCGCGCGACGCGGCGGCTGCGCTCCTTGAGCGACTCGAAATCGCCTGCCGCCTGCGCGCGGATCAGCTGCCCGAACCCGAACGGCTGCCCGGGAATTGCGATCTCCTCGCCGGTGTCGTCGACGAGCTGGAGGTAGAGCCCGGTCGGTGGGCCGCCCTTGTGCAGCTGTCCGGTCGAGTGCAGGTAACGCGGCCCGAACCCGTGCGTGACGACGCACCCGGTCGCCTCCCGCGCCTGCGCGGCGAGCTCGAGCACCTTCGCCTCGTTCGCGGGTGTCGGGTTGACGAACGCTTGGATGCAGACGTAGTCACCGACCTCGGCCTGCGCGTAGAGCTCGCCGGCGGAGCCCTGCGGCTCGACATCCGGCGGAGATCCACCGGCGAGCACCTCTCGCGTTTTGTCCTTCGCCGACTGCACATCGGGCTGGTCAAAGGGGTTGATGCCGAGGAGCGCGCCCGCAACGGCGGTGGCGAACTCCCAGCGGAAGAACTCCTGGCCGAGCTCGTAGTCGGCGTGCAGGCGCACCTCCTGCGCCTGACGGTCAGGCCCGTCCGCGGGCTCCCCCGGCGCGGGAATCAGGCCCTTCCCCTGCTTGCCGGTCGACTCTGCGATCAGTTGCTCCACCCAGAGGCCGAAACCGCCGGGGGTCGGCGAGATGCAGACCTTGTCGCGGCCCTCGCGCCAGCCCTCGCCGAGTGAGAGCCCGAGCTCGAGGCCCGGGTTGCCCTCAGCGAGCCGGCAGGCATCCGCCATCTCCTGCGCGCGGCCGAGCAGGCGCGCCACGTCCACGCCCATCAGCGCCGCCGGCACCATCCCGAACGCCGAGAGCGCCGAGTAGCGCCCGCCGATCGTCGATTCGCCCGAGAAGACCGCGGCAAACTCACGCTCACGGGCGACCTTCTCCAGATCGGAACCCGGGTCGGTGATCGCAACGAACTGGGCGCCGTTCCCGCCGGTCTTCTCCCAGAAGTAGTCGGTGTGCGAACGCGTCTCGAGCGTCGAGCCCGACTTCGACGCCGAGATGAAGAGGGTGCGCGAAATGTCGAGCTCCGCCTCGAGGTCGCGGATCGCCTGCGGGTGCGTCGTATCGAGGACGTGGAACGTCTCCTGCCGGAACGTCCGCTTGAGCACCTCGGGCGCGAGCGATGAGCCGCCCATGCCGAGCAGCACGACCGCGTCGATGCGGTCGACGACGGACTCGGCGAACCGGAGCAGCAGGTCGACGTCTTCGCGCATCCGCCACGGCTCGTCGAGCCAGCCAAGCCACCTCGCCTCGTCGGAGCCGGTCCAGACCGTCGGGTCGCGCGACCAGATGCGCTCGACGATCTCTTTGCTCATGCTGCAGCCAGCGAGGCGCGCTTGGCTCGAATGCTGTCGGTGATCTGTTCGAAGGCGTCGGCGAACTTCTGCACGCCTTCCAGCTCGAGCGTCTCGACGACGTCGTCGTAGTCGACGCCCGCGTCGCGCAGCTCGACGAGCAGCTTCTGCGCCTCGTCGATGCCCTCGAGCACCGTGTCGCCGCGCACCTCGCCGTGATCCTGGAACGCTTCGACCGTCTCGAGCGGCATCGTGTTGACGGTGTCCGGCCCGATCAGCTCCTCGACGTAGATCACGTCGCGGTAAGCGGGGTTCTTCGTCGAGGTGGACGCCCAGAGGCAGCGCTGCTTGCGTGCACCCTTGCCCTCGAGGAACTCCCAGCGGGGCCCGGAAAAGGCCTCGAGGTAATGCTGATAGGCGAGCTTCGCGTTCGCAATCGCCAGCTTGCCCTGGAGCTTCGTGTTGCCGAGCGCCGCCAGGCGCTTGTCGGCCTCGCTGTCCACCCGCGAGACGAAGAATGACGCAACCGACGCGATCTTCGACGGATCGCCGCCGGCGGCGACGAGCCGCTCGAGCCCGCGCAGATACGCCTCGACGACCGCCTTGTAGCGCTCGAGCGAGAAGATCAGCGTGATGTTGATCGCCGTTCCCTTGGCGGTGCACTCCTCGATCGCCGGTAGACCGGCCATCGTCGCTGGGATCTTCACCATCAGGTTGGGCCGGTCGACCTGCTTCGCGATCCAGCGCGCCTGGTCGAACGACTTCTCGGTGTCGTAGGCGATTCCGGGCTCGACCTCCATCGAGACGAAGCCGTCGTTTCCGTTCGCCTTGTCGAAGGCCGGCCGCAGCACGTCGCACGCGTTGCGGATGTCCTCCAGCGCGAGCCCGAAGAAGATCTCGGACGGGTCGTCCGACTCCTTCAGCAGCTCCTTCATCTGAGCGTCGTAGGCGTCTCCCTCCGAGAGCGCCTTCTGGAAGATCGACGGGTTCGAGGTGACGCCGGTGACGACGTCCTCGGCCATCATCTTCTTCAGCCCGCCCGATTCGATCAGCGTCCGTGAGAGTGTGTCGAACCAGATCGACTGATCGCGCGCGGCGAGCTCATGCAGCCGTGACTTCGCCATCTTTCATCGTCCTTTCCATCTCTGCGACCTTCAGCAGGCGCGCCACATAGCGCTCCCCGCCGTCGAACGTCGCGTTCAAGAATGCGGCCACGAGCTCCCGTGCCAGCGAGGGGCCAACGATCTCCGAGCCGAGGCACAGCACGTTCATGTCGTCGTGCTCGACGCCTTGGTGGGCGCTGTATGAGTCGTGGCAGATCGCCGCGCGAATCCCGCTGAGCTTGCACGCGGCGACCGACGCGCCGACGCCCGACCCGCAGACGAGGACGCCACGCACGGCCTCGCCGCGCTGGATTGCCTCGCCCACCTCGCGGGCCTTGTCGGGGTAGTCGATGCGCACCGCGTCAGTATCGGTCCCGCAGTCGAGAATCTCGTGGCCGGTGAGCGCTTCGAGCACGGCTTCCCGCAAGTGGACGCCACGGTGGTCGAAGGCGACTACGACCTTCATGCGACGCGCTCCAGGAGTGCCACCGCGCGCATGACGACGTTGTCGAGGTTGTAGCCGAACTCCGACAGCACGGTCTCGCCGGGAGCCGACGCGCCGTAGTGCTCGATCGAGATCGAGTCGCCGCGGTCGCCGACCCATTTCGACCAGCCGAGCTCGACGCCGGGCTCGATCGAGAGCCGCGCCCGCACGTCAGGCGGCAGCACCTCGTCGCGATACTCGGCGGGCTGCGCCTCGAAGAGCTCCCAGCAGGGCATCGAGACGACGCGCACGGCGGTACCGTCGGCGGCGATCTTGCGCCCCGCCTCGAGCGTCAGCCCGACCTCGGCGCCCGTCCCGATCAGGATCAGATCGGGCGAGGAGGACGACTCCCAGAGCGTGTACGCCCCCCGCTCGAGCGACGTGGCGGGCGCGAGGTCGCTGCGGTCGAGCGTCGGCACCTTCTGCCGCGAGAGCGACAGTGCGACCGGGCCGTCGGTGCGTTCGAGCGCGACGCGCCACGCCTCGGCCGTCTCGTTGGCGTCGGCGGGGCGCACGAACCAGAGGTTCGGAATCGCGCGCAGCGCCGCGTAGGTCTCAACGGGCTGGTGCGTGGGGCCGTCCTCGCCTAGGCCGACCGAGTCGTGTGTCCACGCCCACACGACGGGCAGTCCCATCAGCGCTGAGAGGCGCACTGCCGGCCGCATGTAGTCGCTGAAGATGAGGAAGGTCGAGCCGAACGGCTTCACGCAGCCTCCGTGCGCTCCGATGCCGTTCACGATCGAGCCCATGGCGTGCTCGCGGATCCCGAAGGGGATGTTGCGGCCGCTCCAGCGCGCGGAGAAGAGGCCGCCGCCCTCGAACTCGGTCTTCGTCGATTCGACCAGGTCGGCGGCGCCGCCGATCATCGTCGGCACCGCATCCTTGAACGCCTGCATCACCTGCTTGCCGGCGTCGCGGGTCGCGATCTCCTCGCCTGCCGCGAACGTGGGCGGCGTCCACGCGCCGATACGGCCGGCATGCGCCGCGTCCCACTTTTCGCGCAGTTCGGGGAACGTCTGCGACCACAGCTCGAACGACCTGCGCCATTCGCTCTCGAGCCCGTTGCCGCGGTCGACGCGGTTCATCTGCGCGTAAACCTCGTCCGGCACGTAGAAGTGCTTGTCGGGGTCCCATCCGAGCGCCTTCTTCGTCGCTGCGACCTCCTCCGGCCCGAGCGCCGAGCCGTGTGACTTCGCGGTGTCGACTGCGTGGGGCGCGCCGTAGGCGATGTGGGAGCGGACGATGACGATCGACGGCCGCGCAGGTTCCGCCTGCGCCTCGGCAATCGCGCTGCGCAGCGCGTCGAGATCGTTGACGTCGGCGACCGACTGGACGTGCCACCCGAGTGCTTCGAAGCGCAGCGCACGGTCCTCGGTGAACGAGATCGTGGTGGTGCCGTCGATCGTGATGTGGTTGTCGTCGTAGAAGTAGATGAGCTTCCCGAGCCCGTTCGTACCGGCGATCGAGCCCGCCTCGTACGACAGGCCCTCCATCAGGTCGCCGTCGGAGCAGATCGCGTAGACGCGGTGGTCGACGATCTCGTGCTGAGGGCGGTTGAACGTGTCAGCGAGGAAGCGCTCGGCGATCGCCATCCCGACGCCGTTCGCGAATCCCTGGCCGAGCGGTCCGGTCGTCACCTCGATGCCTTCGGTGTGGCCGAACTCGGGGTGACCGGGCGTGGCGGAGTTCCACTGGCGGAATCGCTTCAGCTCTTCGAGCGAGAGGTTGTAGCCAGACAGGTGCAGGGCCGAGTACTGGAGGACGCAAGCGTGCCCGGCACTCAGGATGAACCGGTCGCGGTTGGCCCAGTGCGGGCTCTCCGGGTTGTGTCGCAGGACCTCGCCGTAGAGCAGGTAGGCGAGCGGCGCAAGCGCCATCGCAGTGCCAGGGTGCCCGACACCGGCCTTCTGCACCGTGTCCATCGACAGCGTGCGGATCGTGTCGATCGAGAGCCGTTCGATCTCCGTGGTCGCCAACAGTCCTCCTCGCACTCGCTTCCCTGCGAGCGTAACGAAAGAGGCTTGATGTGGGATTGCGTGCTTGCGGGGCGGTGCCAGACCAAGCAGGTCGCACGGGGCGGGCGCAGGGCAGAGCGGTGCCTACGTTCAAGCCCGACCCGGGCGAGATGCGCTGCGTCTGGGCCACCAGCCGCGAGTGCGCGTGCATCCCAGATCGAGCCTCTTAATAGGTTGCGGCCACGCCGGCTCGGATCTCGTCTTTCAACGCCGCCTCGGCGTCCTCGCTCTGGCCCTTCAACACCGCGGCGATCACATTGCCGCCGCTCAGGAAACGGAAGACGGCGGCGTCCTCATGGAAGTCCCCTTCCAAAGCGGTGCCGTCGTGGCCGAGCGTGTCGCCGAAGGCCTTGAAGACCTGCCCGAACTGCTCGGAGAAGAACGACGAGACGGTGTCGTAGCGCGCGTCCTCGCCTGCGAGGATCTTGCCGAGCGTGGTGCCGTGGTACGCGGAGTTCGACCAGTGCTCGATGCGGCGATGCCGACGATAGAGCGGGTCGTAGAACTCGGCGACGTCTCCGATCGCGTAGACACCGGGCTGGGAGGTCTGGAACCGCTCGTCGACGACGACGCCGCCGGCCCCCCCGATCTCGAGGCCCGCGTCGGTCGCGAGCTCGACGTTCGGGACGACGCCGATTCCGGCGACCATCAGGTCCGCGCCTTCGGGCACCTCGCTCTCCTCGAGACGAAGGTCGACCCCGTGGGCGCGGAAGAGGTCGTGCAGCGCCTCCGAGAGCGGCGGCGCTTTGAGCGGTGCGAACACCATCGGGTCGCGCACGATCTGGATCACCTCGACTCCAACGAGCGTCAGCGACGCAGTCACCTCGCAACCGATGAAGCCGCCACCGATGACGACCGCCGTGCGCGCAGCCTCGGCGCGCTTGCGCAACTCGATAGCGCTGTTGAAGGTACGCAAACCAATCGTGCCCTTGAGCTCGCGGGGTCGCGCGCCCGTCGCGATCACGATCGTCTCGGTCGTCAACTGGTCGAGCGACGCGACCGTCTCCCCGAGCCGCAGGTCGACGCCGTTCTCGGCGTACCAGTCGTACGGATGCACGAGCCCGTCCTCGGGCTTCGCGTCGCCCCGTAGCACCTTCTTCGAGAGAGGAGGCCGGTGATAGGGCCCGTGCGGGTCCTGCGACCAGATCGTGATCTCGTCGGCGCCGCCCGACTCGCGATAGCCCTCGACGAGCTTTGCCGCGGCAAGACCGCCGCCGATGATCCCGATCATGTCTCCTCCTCGATTTGCATCTGCCTCTGCTGTTCTGCGCGCGCGTGCAAGTGGATTTCGTGTCGATCGGCACGCGGCTCGACCACGTGCGAGACCGGCGACGCGGAGATTGTGACGCCGAGCCGCTCCAGCGCGACGAGCGCAGCGCCCCGCGCCGAGCCCTCGGGCGACGCCGACACTTCGAGCGGGCGGCCGAGGACGTCGGCGAGCACCTGCACCCACCCGGGATTGGCGCGCAGCGCCCCGCCGGTGACGACGACCGAACCGATCTCGCCGAGCGCGTCGAGCACGGCTGCAAACCGGTAGCAGACGCCCTCGAGCGCGGCCTGCGCGATGTCGGCCGGCGTCGTCGCGAACGAGAGCCCGTCAACGAGGCCACGGCGTGAGGCGTCCCAGCCGAGCGAGCGCTCGCCGCCGAGGAACGGCAGGAAGACGAGCCCATGCGCGGCCGCCGGGCGCTCGGCGAGGTGATCAGTGTCGAAATCGCGCAGTGTTTGCTGCAGCCACGCGTGCAGGTTGCCGCCGTCCGAAAGCGCGCCTCCCTCGCAGAAGCGGCGCTCGTCGAGCCGGTAGAGAAAGAGGCCGGGACGCGGCTCCGCGGCGTCGGCTCGATAGACGACACGTGCGGCGCCCGAGGTCCCCACCGTCAACGCGACGCGGTCGCGGTCGACACAGCCGACGCCGACATTCGAGCACGCCCCGTCACCGAGCGCCGGGTAGACGCCGGCCACAGGCTCGTCGGAAACCGGTGGGAGTTGCGAAGGCTCGAGCCCGAGCGCAGCGACCGTTTCCCCATCCCACTCGAGCTGGTTGGGGTCGTAGAGGCCGGTGCCGCTCGCCATCGAGACGCTCGTTCGTGCCTCGCCCGTCAGCCGGAGCAGGAGGTAGTCGGCAAACGACAGGACCCGCTCCGGATGGACTCCGTCGTCGGCAAGGCGCGCCAGCTTCGCGGGCCAGTAGGACGGGTGGAGGAAGCAGCCGGTGCGCTGGTGATAGGCGTCCGGGTCGAGCGCCGGCGGGGCGCCTGTCGTGTCGCGCCAGGTGAGCACGGGCCCGAGCGGCCGGTCGCGCGCATCGAGCGCGACGAGCGAGTGCCAGAAGCACGAGATCGCGATCGCGTCACCTTCGCCGACCTGCGCGAGCACGGCGAGGCAAGCGTCAACCAGACTGTCCGCATCGAGATCGTCGTAGGCGAGGTGCGCGTCGCCCGGCTCCGCGTCTCCCTGCTCGGTGTATGCGACAGCCCGTACCGACGACGAGCCCACATCGAGCGCGACGACCTTCAGGCGGCGACCTCCTCCGGGTCGAGTGGGAGCTCCACTCGGAAGCACGCGCCTGCGCCCGCTTCCGAGCGCACGTCGATCGTGCCGCCGTGCGCCTCGGCGATCGCGCGGGAGATGACAAGGCCAAGACCGGTGCCGGGAATCGCCTGCTCCGTCGCGATCGATGAGCGAAAGAAGCGCTGGAAGAGCCGGTCCTGCTCCCCGGCCGGGATCCCGATGCCGTTGTCCTCGACCTCCACCACCGCATGCCCGCCGTCCACGAAGGCCCTGACGATCACGCGTCCACCCGCCGCCGTGAACTTGAGCGCGTTCGACACGAGATTGCCGACCAGCTGGGCGAGCCGTTCCTTGTCGCCGGTGATGAGCGGAACGGGCGCGAGCTCCGACTGGAGGTCGAGGTCGCGCGAGCGAGCGAGCGCGCCGGACGACTCCACCGCGTCGCGAACGACCTCATCGAGGTCGACGGGCCCGAACTGCAGCTGCAGCCCGTTCGCATCGAGGCGCGCGACGAAGAGGAGGTCGCCGACGAGCCGCTGCAGGCGCTCCGAGCTGCGATAGACGATCGCGAGAAACCGCTTCTGCTCGTCGGTGAGCTCGCCGGCCTCACCTTCACGGATCATCTCGAGGAAGCCCATCATCGAGGTCAGCGGCGTCCGAAGCTCATGCGACACCGTCGCGACAAAGTCGTCCTTCAGACGGTCGAGCTCCCGCTCCTTCGTGACGTCGCGTAGCGTCCAGATCCGTCCGAGGAACCCGCCGTGATCGTCGTGCACCGGTGCGGTGAACCCCTGGAAGACCCGGCCGCTGACCGTGTCCTCGAACTCGTCGAACGTCGGTGCGTCCGGGTTCGCGCGCAGGCGCTCCATCGCCTGCCGGTACTTCCCCGGGTCGGCCATCCGCTGCTCGACCGAGAGCAGCCGGTCGACGACCGGCCCTTCGAAGCTCATGCCGAGGTCACGCGTCAGCGTGATCATCGGCCGATTCGCGAGCTGCACGTTGCCTTCGGAATCCGAGAGCAGAATCCCGTCGACGGTCGAGTTGAGCACCGCCCTCAGGACGTTCGCGAGCCGCTCGAGATCGACGTTCTGCTCCGCAAGCTCTCGCTGATGACCCGAGAGCGAGCGCGACATCTCGTTGAAGGCGGTCGCCAGCTGGCCGATCTCGCCGGCGCCGCCTTCGGGCACTTCGACCCCAAGTGCGCCGGTCGCGACCTCCCTGGTCGCGGCCGCGATGCGGCGAACGGGTGCGATGGCGGCGCGGAGGAAGTAGCCGACGACCGCGACGAAGAACAGGATCGTGACAATGATCCCGGCGACGCCGGCTGCGACTCCGTTTCGCTCTGCTCCAGAGACGCGCCCGCGGTCGCGCGCCGCGAGCTGGTCCATTCTCCGGAGCTCCGGGTCGACCAGACGCCGAATCGCGTCGACGCGTCGCTTGCCCGCCTGTGTGGCGATGCGCGCCCGCGCAGCCTGCGGATTCTGGGCTGCAAGCCGGACGAGCGGCTTCGACCATCGCTCGAGATAGGAGCGCCAAGCCCGGTCGAGCTGATCGGCCCACGCTCCAGGCGAGAGGGTCATCAGCAGCCGCGACTCGGCGGGCAACTCCCGCTGCGCGCGGCGCCACGGCTCGAGAAAGCTCGGATCGTTCGTGACCACGTAGCCACGGCTGCCGGTCTCGAGGTCGAGCACGAACTTCTCGACCTGCGTCCCGGCGACGACCGTCCGCTCCGCCCGTTGCTCCGAGTTGGTGAAGTGACGGACTGACCGGAAGGAGTGGGCGACCAGGCCGAACTGGACGGCGAGGAAAAGGACAACGATCCCCCCGGCGATCAGGATCCGTGCTGTCAGGCCGATGCGCATCTCCAGATACTTTCAGGGACGTGGCGGTCGTGATTGCATCTTCCCTCCGCAAGGAGCTCTCAGGCGGCGTGCTCTTCGATGCCGTCTCGTTCAAGGTCGAGCGAACCGACCGGCTCGCGCTCGCCGGGCCGAACGGCTCTGGCAAGACAACGCTGTTGCGAGCGCTCGCCGGCGAGGTGTCGCTGGAGGGTGGCGAAGTCGCCCTCGAGCGCGGCACGCGAATTTCGCTGCACGACCAGCGGCCCCCGGCCCAGAGCAGGCGGCCGCTGCGGGAGTACGTGCTCGCGGGAACCGCCGATCTCGCGGCAGTGGAGGAGGAACTGCGGGGGCTCGAGGCCGCGATGGCAGGGGGCGAGCACGATCCGGCAACGCTGCGCCGCTACTCGGAGGCGCAGGCGCGGCTCGAACACGCCGGCGGCTACGACTGGCGCGATCGCGCAGCATCAGTCGTGCGCGGGCTCGGGTTCACCGACGCCGACCTCGATCGTCCCGTGTCGACGTTCTCCGGTGGCGAACTGACGCGCGCATCACTCGCACGCGCGCTCGCGTCTCAGCCCGACCTGCTGCTGCTCGACGAGCCGACGAACCATCTCGACATCGAGTCGCTGGAGTGGCTCGAGGGGATGCTGAAGACACTCGACGCGGCCGTGATCCTCGTCGCGCACGACCGCTGGTTCCTGGAGGCTGTCACGACGGCCGTCCTCGAGCTCGAGGGCGGCAAGTCGGTCTATTTCCCCGGGGCCTGGCACGTCTGGCGCCGCGAGCAGGCGGCACGCTCGATCCACTTGACAAAGACAGCCGCGCGGCAAGCCGAGGAGATCGCGCGCCTGGAGCGGTTCGTGGAGCGCTTCCGTTACAAGAAGAGCCTCGCGAAGCAGGCGCAGTCGAAGCTCAAGCAGATCGACCGCATCAAGAAGGCGCGCGTCCAGGTGCCCGCCGAGCGCCGGCGGGCGCTCGGCTTCGACTTCCTGAAGCCGCCGCGCTCCGGCCGCGATGTCGTCGTCGTCGACGGACTCTCGCTCCGCGCGGGCGACAAGCAGCTGCTCGCGGACGTGTCGTTTGCGATCGAGCGTGGCGAGCACGTCGCGCTCGTCGGGCCGAACGGCTCGGGCAAGACCACGCTGCTGGAGACGATCCTCGGCAAGCTCGAGCCGGCGGGCGGCCGCGTGCGCATCGGCCACGGCGTCGAGGCCGCGTACTTTTCGCAGCACGAGGCGGAACTCGACGAGCGCGGCTCGGTGCTCGACGCGGCGATGTCGGGCACCGGCTTGAAGCGGACCGATGCGCAGAACCTGCTCGGGCGCTTTCTCTTCTCGGGATGGGACGAGCACGAGAAGCCGGTCGCCATCCTGTCCGGCGGCGAGCGGCGCCGGCTCGCACTCGCGATCGTCGTCGCGTCGGGCGCGAACTTTCTCGTCCTCGACGAGCCGACGAATCATCTCGATCTGGAGGCGCGCGAGTCACTCGAGATCGCGCTCGAGGCGTTCCCGGGAACGGTGCTCCTCGTGTCGCACGACCGCGCTCTGCTCGATGCGGTCGCGAGCCGCCTGCTCGCAGTCGAGGACCAGGGGATCGTCTCGTTCCCGGGCGGGTGGGCCGACTACGCGCGCTCGCAGGCCGAGGATGCATCTGCGCCGGCGGCGGCAGCGCCCGCGCAGCCGAAGCGCGAGAAGCCGCGACGCACCGCGAAGCCGAAGCCGACCGCGCTCGAGCTCGTCGAGCTCGAGGTCGCGCGCGCCGAAGAGCGCGTTGCCGAGTTGGAGCAGAAGCTCGCCGCTGACTGGGGCGACGCATCGCTACTGACCGCGCACCGCGAAGCGCGCGAGGACCTCTCGGCGCTGCTCGAACGGTGGGAGAGCGTGTTCGAGGAGGCGCAGACGTGAGCGCACCTGTTCTCAGTCGAGCCGTACGTCACGGCGTTCCGCGACGAGCGCCCCTCGGCGCTACTACGCGTTGACGATCGCGTAGACCTTTCCCTGCATCACATGCATGTGCGGGTGTGCAGACGACGCGCAGATCACGCACCGCCATTCGTAGGTGCCGAAGGGCGCGAGGAACGTGACGCTGGTCGACCGCACGCCGTTCGCAGTCGCGGGCCGCACGAGCACGCTGATGCCGAGGGAGCGGATGGTGAACGTGTGGAACGCCTTCGTGTGGTTACGGAAGACGATCGTGGTCATTCCACCGGCGCGGATCGCGAGGTTCGCGGGCATGGCGACCTCGTCGTGGCCGGCGGCGACGATGTCGACGGTCACGCGCAGCGGGGCGTGAGAAGGAGCGGCGGTCGCCACGGTTGCGGCGAGCGCAACACCGACGACGGCGCTGAACACAAGGAGCGTCAGTTTGCGGTACACCGGGCCACCTCCAGTTTGTAATGATTGCCACGATATGGAGAAGCGGTTCGGCCGGCATCAGTCCAAACGCGGATCCGCCGTCAGGGTTTCCCCTGATCGCGGTCGAGCGGCGGAGAGACTGCCGCCGCGGGTGTCTGACACCTCGTCCGACTCGCGATCGCGCTCCGCAGCGCGAAAAGGTGTCAGACACCTGTGCGAAGTGATAGGCGCTGCGTCCTGCGAAAGGGTGTCAGACACCGTCCCGGGCTTGCGCGACCATCCGAATCGACGCTTCGGTGATCGGGTCGAGAACGAGAATCGCCTCGTCGGCCCCGGCGTCCGCAAGCGCGCCCAGGTGCTCGGCCAGCTCGCCCGCCGGCACCGCCTCGACGTCGCGCGGCCGCTCGCCCGCACCGTCCACCTCCACGAGCACGCAAGCGCTCCGCTCGATCTCGGCCGGATCACGGCCGGCGAGCTCGGCTGCGGCGGAGATCTCAGCGTTGTGTCGCGCGAATCCCTCGGCGGTGTTCTCGTAGTGCGTGTACCACGTGTTCCACGCGTCCACGTGCGGCAGCGTGATCGAGAGCATCCGCGGCGCGTTGGCGCCGACCATCAGCTTCGGTCGGCGCGCAGGCGGTGGAAGCAATCGTGCGTCCTCGACCGAGTGGAAGCGGCCTTTGTACGTCACGCGCTCGCCGGCGAGCAGTCGGCGGATGATCGTGAACGCCTCGTCGAAGCGCGAGACGTGGTGGTCGAACGGCAGGCCGAACGCGCGGAACTCCTCCTGGTTCCACCCGGCGCCGAAGGCAGCAACAAGCCGACCGCCGCTCAGTTCGTCGACGGCAGCCGCCTGCCGGGCGAGGATTCCCGGCGGGTGGAATGCGGTGCACGCGACGAGCGGGCCGATCTCGACGTGCTCCGTGATTCCCGCGAGCCACGCGAGCGTCGTCCAGCAATCCCACGGCCCCCGCTCAGGGCGGCCGTCGCTGCGGTAGAGCAGGTGGTCGCCCACCCAGATCGAGTCGAAGCCGCACTCCTCGACTGCTCGCGCCATCGCTGCAAGCTCGGGCCGGCGCACCTCGCGCTCGACTTCGGGGAGCTGGATGCCGACCCTCACGCCCAGAAACGCTCGAACGCCTCGAAGTCGAACGCCACCGCCGTCACGTCGGCAATCTGGCCGTCGCGCACCTCACAGAAGAGCGCCTGGTGAATGTCCAGCGTCCGCCCCTCGCGCTCGCCCTGCGCGCGATAGACGGCGACCGCGCGGGCGTCGTCGGCGACGACGTACTGGAGCTCGGTGCGGTAGGTGCGGTCGGTCAGGACGAACGTCTGACGGAGGAACTTCAGGACCTCGTCGCGGCCGCGGTACTCACCGCTCATCGCGTTCGAGCCGGGCACACGCCAGACGACGTCGTCGGCGAGTGTGCGTGCCACGACGATCGGGTCGCGCCCGAATGCGCCGAATGCGCGCTCGAGAAGCTCGGCGTTCGGATGCGTCATCGCTCGAGCGGCGCCAGGGTCAGTCCGTAGCCCTTGAGCTGCGCGTGGTAGAGCTCCGCGAGCTCCTGGTGACCCGACCAGACGATCGCCTGACCGGTGTTGTGGATCTTCGTCGCAAGCGCCATGCCCTTGTCGTGGTCGACGCCGGGAATCGTCTGCGCGAGCGCGAACGCGACCCCCTCGAAGGTGTTGTGCTGGTCGTTCAGCACGATGACGCGCCAGGCGTCGCCGGTGCGTGAGCCGGTTCCCCGGCGCACCCGCTCTCTCGGTGGTGTCAGCGTCTCGCTCATGACGCGTCGAATGTAGCGATCACGGCCTCGGCAATCACCTGCAGCGGCCGGCCCGAGAGCTGGCTCGCCTTGCGCAGGCGGGCGAACGCGTCTGCCTCCGAGAGGCCTTCCTTCTCCATCAGTAGCCCCTTCGCGCGCTCGATCGCCTTGCGCGCGGCGAGAGCGTCCGCAAGCGACTCCACCTGCTCGCGCACTGCGGCGAGTTCCTCGTGCCGGGCCCGCGCCGTCGCGATTGCGGGCACGAGGTCCTGCTCGCGGAACGGCTTGACGAGATAGCCAAACACGCCCGCCTCGACCGCACGGTTCACGAGCTCCTCCTGGCCGTACGCAGTCAGCATCACGATCGGAATCGGCCGCTCCTCGAGGATCCGCTTCGCCGCTTCGATGCCGTCGAGACGCGGCATCTTCATATCCATGATCGCGAGATCGGGCTCATGCTCGCGGGCGAGCGCCACCGCCTCCTCGCCGTCGCGCGCCTCGGCGACGACCTCGTGCCCGGAGCGCTCGAGCAGGTCGCGCAGGTCGAGGCGGATGATGGTTTCGTCTTCGGCGATCAGGATGCGCATTCCGCATAGACTCGCACGATGCTGCAGATCGCTGAAGACGCCGTGGAGGCGCTCAAGCAGATCGGCGGGCTGCGCATCACCGCCGAGGACGTGGACGGCGAGGTCGAGATCTCGATCGAGGACGCCACAGAGCCGGCTGAAGGCGATCAGATCGTGGAGCGAGACGGCGCAATTGTCTACCTCGACCCCGCCGCGGCCGAGGTGCTCTCGGACGAGGTGCTCGGCGTGCACTCCCACGACGACCACTTCCACTTCAGCTTCGACGACCAGTCGGCCTAGCCCGACCCGCCAGCGCGTCGCGCGTCACACTCGCGCGACGATCACGTAGCTCCGGCATCCGCTTCCGCCATGCCCGACCGTGACCCGTCTGGCGGCAGCCATCCAAACGGAAGTGTCGCCGGATGGAGAAAGAAGTGAAACGTTCCGTTCGAAAGCCGCCGGTCGGGCCGTACGATTTGGACGCCCCGACGTAGCCGGCCGCGACGGTGAAGCGAAGGGGACAGGGCGCGATCTCCGGCGGGCGCGGTTTGCCGCTGCTCGGGCCGCGGGGTGACGCGCAAGCAGATGCGCGAGGTGCTGCTCCTGAATTCGCTCCAGCTCCTCGTCCGGGTACGACGGTGCGTCGACCGGCCTGCGCAGGAGCACGAGGACATACGACTCGAACTCCATCAGGCGCTAGCGATCCTTCCGGTCAAGTGTCTGCGCCGCGGTGCTCGGGTCGCTGATCAACCATCCACACTAAGCCGGGAAGACGACCTCGGCTCGCGTCCCGTCGCCGGACCACAGGTCAAGCGTGCCGTGCAGCTCGTCGCGCACGAGTGCGCGCACGATCGAGAGCCCGGTACCACCTGCGACCTCTTCAGGCACCCCTGTCCCGTCGTCGGCGATGGCGAGCACGACGTCGCCGTTTCGCCGCGCGAGCTCGACGCGGACACGATCGCCTCCATGCTCGAGCGCGTTCTGCAGCAGTTCGGCGAAGACGAGCGCGAGCGCCGTTGCGCGAGCGCCGGGGAGCGACACCGGCTCGAGCTGCGCGGTCACGTTCTTCCCGCCGCCCACGCCCTGCACGAGCATTGCGCGCAGCCGGTCGATCAGGTCGGCGAGCTCCACGTCCTCATCGCGCCGCTCGGTCAGCAGCTCGTGCACTGCGGCGATCGCGAGGATCCGGTTGACCGAGTGCTCGAGCGCCTCGCGCGGATCGATGTGGTCGGTCGAGCGTGCCTGTAGCCGCAGCAGCGACGCCACCGTCTGCAGATTGTTCTTCACGCGATGGTGGATCTCTTGCGCGAGCACGCCGCGCATCACCGCGCGGCCATGCTCGAGTGCGACGGCCGCGTGCGTTGCGATCGATGCGAGGAGCTCACGGTCGTCGGCGGTGAACGGCGTCGAGCGGTCGGCGACGAGCTCGCCGATCTCCCGGCCGCGCCAGCGGAGCGGCTGGCGGATCGCGTGCACGTCGGCGACCCCCTCGGGCCAGGCGATGCGGCCGTCGTCGAGCACGAGCGCCGCGCCCGTCGCGGAGAGCGCGTCCATCGTCGCCTTCACGATTGCCTCGAGCGACTCCTCCAGATACAGCGACTCGGAAACCGCCTCCGAGATGCGCGCAAGCGCCTCGAGCTCATGAACGCGACGCTGCGCCTCCGCATAGAGCTTCGCATGCTCGATCGACTGTGCTACCTGCGCAGCGATGGCGAGCAGCAGGTCGACCTCGTCCTCCGAGAACGCACGTGGCTCGCGGGTGCGCACGTTGAGCGCACCCTCGAGCGCCCCGTCGCGGGTGAGGATCGGGACGGCGAGAATCGATTCGTACTCGTCCTCGGGCAGATTCAGGAAATTCTTGAAGCGTGGGTCAAGGTGCGCCTGTGACGCCAGCATCACCGGAGCACGGGCCGCCGCAGCCGACCCGGTGATCCCCTCGCCGGGCCTCATCCGCGGCCGGCGCGACATCTCGTCGATCCGCGTCCCGCGCGTCGCGCGCAGCACGAGCTCGTCCGCGCGCTCGTCGTAGAGATAGACGAAGCAGGCATCTGCCTCGAGCGCGTCCGTGACCTTCGTCGCCACGAGGACGAGCACCTCCTGAAGGTCGAGCGTCGAATTGACCGCTTCGATCGTTTCGGTCAGCAGCTTCAGGTGCCGCTCGCGTGGTTCCATCCGGCGTCAAGCGTACGCTCGCCTCGTTGAGCACGTATCACTGGCTCCTGGCGCTGCATGTGACCGGCGCGTTCTTCCTCGTCAGTGGCTCCGTGGTGGCTGCGGTGCTCAACGTGCTGGCACTGCGCAGCGCGCTGCCCAGCGAGACCGCACAGCTCCTGCGCCTGATCAAGAGCGCGGTGATCATCATCGGCCTCGGCGTCGTACTGACCCTCGTGCTCGGGCTCTGGCTCGTGCACGAGCGCGGCTACTCCTACGGGGCGTTCTGGGTCTGGGGCTCGATCGTGCTCTGGGTGATCTTGAACGCACTCGGCGGAATCGGCGGCCGCCACCAGGGGAAGGCCCGCGAGCTCGCTGAGCGCCTCGCCGCGGAGGGAGACAGGCCGAGCGACGAACTGCGCGCGCTGCTGCACGACCGGCGCGGCAACGCGATGTCGTACGGCGCCGGCCTCGCGACCTTGCTGATTCTCGTGCTGATGATCTGGAAGCCGGGATCGTGATCGGTTACACACGGCCCTTGTGGCCGCTCTTCCTGCACATCCTTGGGGCCATGACCCTCGTCGGCGCGGTGCTGACCGTCGCGATCGTGTCCTTGGCAGGCTGGCAGCGGTCCGAAGCCCAAGTACTCGCCCGGACGGCATTTCGCACCCTCGCCGCCGTCGGCATCCCTGCCTACGTCGTGATGCGGATTTTCGCCGAAGTACTGCGATCCGACGAGGGCTACACGCACGCTCTTCCGACGTGGATCAGCCTTGGCCAGGCAATAGCCGACGGAGGGCTGCTCGTCCTCATCGTGACGACGGGCGTTGCCTTCTGGTGGCAGCGAAGCGGGAAAATCGCGGCCGGTCGTACCCTCGCGGTGCTGTCGACCGTTTATCTGGTGTTGCTCGGTGTCGCGTGGTTCGCGATGTCGGCCAAGTGGGGCTAACAAAACATTTACGTCAAGGGAGGGAGATTCCTCGCAAACGGGGAATAGGTTCACACCGATGAGTGCTCTCGCAATCGATCTCCGCCGCACAGCAGGCTTCCTCGTCGCAGACGCGCGGGGCCGCGTAGTCGGCACGGTCGAATGCCCGATGTACGGCACCTCACCCGAGACGCCCGACGCACTCTCGGTTCGCTCCGGCTTCTTCGCACGCCGCCGGCGGATCGTGCCCGCCGACTCGATCGAGCAGATCGACGACGGCACCAAGGTGATCGGCCTGCGCGTCGAGCGCGAGTCGATCCGCACCTTCCTCTAGGCGAGAGAAGGTGTCTGACACCGAGGCGTCAGACACCCCTCGAAGCGCCTACAGAACGCCCAGATAGCGGTCGAGCTCCCACTGCGTCAGCTGGACGCGGTACTCGTCCCACTCCTTGCGCTTCAGCTTCACGTACGCGTCGAAGATGTGCTCCCCGAGCGCCCGCCGCATCAGCTCCGACGCAGCCAGCTCGTCGACCGCCTCGCCGAGGGTTTCCGGCAGCGAGATGATGCCCTGCTCGCGGCGCTCCTCCGCGGTCAGGTGGTAGAGGTTCGTCTCCATCGGCGGCTCGAGCTCGTAGCCCTGCTCGATCCCTTCGAGGCCCGCGTGCAGAAGCGTCGCGAAGGTGAGATAGGGGTTGCACGCCGGGTCGGGGCAGCGGATCTCGGCCCGCGTCGCCTGCTCGGAGCCCGGCTTGTAGAGCGGGATCCGGATCAGGGCTGAGCGGTTCCTCTGCGACCAGGCAACGTAGACCGGGGCCTCGAAGCCCGGCACCAGGCGCTTGTAGGAGTTCACCCACTGGGCGAAGATCGGCGCCAACTCGCGTGCGTGGCGGAGCAGGCCGGCGATGAACTGCTTGCCGACGGGCGAGAGGCTGTACTGGTCGCTCCCGTCGAAGAACTGGTTGCGACCGTCCTTGAACAGCGACATGTGCGTGTGCATCCCTGAGCCGTTCTCGCCGAAGAGCGGCTTCGGCATGAAGGTTGCGTAGACGCCGTTCTTCGCCGCGACCTCCTTGACGATCAGGCGATAGGTGATCGTCTGGTCGGCCATGTCGAGCGCCGAGGAGTAGCGCATGTCGATCTCGTGCTGCGACGGGGCGACCTCGTGGTGGTGGTACTCGATCCCGATGCCCATGTGCTCGAGGGCGTTGATCGTCTCGTTGCGCAGCTCAGTGGCGGCGTCGAGCGCCGTCATGGCGAAGTACCCACCCTCGTCGAGCGTCTCCGTCGACTTGTTGTCGCGGAAGAGGAAGTACTCGAGCTCCGGGCCGATGTTGAAGGTATCGAAGCCCATCGACTGCATCCGCTCGAGCGCGCGACGGAGCACGTAGCGCGGGTCGCCTTCGTACGGCTGGCCGTCCGGCGTGACGACGTCGCAGATCATCCGGCCGACCTTCGCCTCACCCTCTCGCGTCGGCATCAGGCGGTAGGTCGACGGGTCGGGGATCGCAACCATGTCCGACTCCTCGATCGCGTTGAAGCCGGTGATCGACGAGCCGTCGAAGCCCATGCCGTCGTTCAGCGCGCCCTCGATCTCCGATGGCGTGATCGCGAAGCTCTTCAGGTGGCCCTCGATGTCGGTGAACCAGAAGAGGACGTACTCGACGCCCTCCTTCTTCATCTGCTTGATGACCTCTTTGCGCGCCTCCGGATCAGAGGTTGCGCGGTCATTGCTCTCGATCATCGCCATCTGCTCGAACTCCTCTCCGGAAAAAGAAAGAGGCCCCAGGCCGCGAACGAGCGCGCCTGAGGCCCCGTCGCCTCGAAATGCGACGCGAGCGTATCAGGCGGGGAGGGCCCCCGATAGGTGAGCACCTTGCTCAGGTCGGCGTACCCGAGACTCCGGTTCAGCGACGTCGACTGCCCGCACCTCGATCACGCCGGCCCCTCGACGACGATCAACGCAGGCAGCTCGCGATAGCCGAGACGCTTGTTGACCCCCCGCATCGCAGCGTTCCCCTCGACCATCGACGACACGATCTCCCTGTAGCCGTGCTCGGCGGCCCACGCGATCTGTGCGTTCTTCAGCGCGGTGGCGATCCCGCGCCGGCGGTGGCTGCGCCTCACGGCCGTCAGCCCGTTCTCGAGGCGTCCCTCGTGCCCCGGCATCGCGTAGAGCCGGGCGTAGCCCACGACCTCGTCGCCCTCGAGCGCGACGACCGCGAACGCGCCCAGGCGCACCTCCTGCGCAATCCACTCCTCGAACGGCGGGGCGGCGGCGACCTGCGGCAACGCCATTTCCGGCGACGCCTCGCCGGCGACCGCGTACGCACCTTCGAGGTGCCGTCGGAGCCGCTGAGCAGGAGGACGCCACTCACGGTCGCGAGCTGCTCCGCCGTCACGCGCTCCTCCGGTTCGACCTCCGAGAAGATCGTCACGCAAGCCTCGAGGTCCGCCGTCGATCTTGCGACGCGAATCAACCCGACCGCTTCAGCTTTCCGTGCTGCTTCGCGTAGCGCTCGCCGGCGCGGAAGACGAGGAGCCCGATCGGGATCGACAAGACACCGATCACGAGCAGCGGCCACACGTCAGCCCAGCGTAGGCCGGCGCCCTGAAGGATCTGGTCGCGGTTCCCGCGCAGCGCATACGTTGCCGGCGAGATCTTCGCGATCCACTGCATCCACGACGGCAGCACGCTCACCGGGTAGTAGACACCGGAGACGACGAGCATCAGTCCCTGCGCGACGAAGCCGAGCTGGGTGCCCTTTTCCGGCGAGATCAACGGCAGGACCGCGGTCATCATCCCGACGCCGATGAACGAGATCGAAGCGATCGCGAGCAGCGCGACGGCGGCGCCGTAGTTGGCGTGCGGCAGATGGATGCCGATGAACGCGACGACGGCGACGAAGATCGCGGCCGCGCGCACGAGCCCGTAGAGCACCGCGTAGACGCCCATGCCGATCAGATGCACCGGCCGCGAGACCGGCGCCATGAACGTGTACTCGATCGTCCCTTCCCAGCGCTCCCACGCGACCGTCTCGGTGACGATCTCGAAGATGATCCCGAGGAACGCCCAGATGACGCCGCCGACGAGCAGCTTCGTGGCGAGCTCGTTCCGCGCAGCCGGGGCCAGGTCGACGCCCCGCGAGATGAAGACGATCGTCAGCGTGTTCGCGATCGTCCAGAGCAGGAACGCGAGATCCCAGAGGAAGTAGCGCTTCGTCAGGTACAGGTTGCGCTCGACGACGCCGTAGAGCCCGATCAGCTCGTTGCGCAGCACGCGCCTGCGGCTGAACGTCGTGTCGACGGTGGCCATTACGCGAACACCTCCCTCTCCTCGTCCTCTTCGGATTTCTCGTCCTCGAACGTGCGGCCGGTGGCGGCGAAGAACGCCTCCTCGAGTGTCTCGACGCCGTAGCGATCCTTCACGTCCTGCACGGGCTCGAGGAACAACAGTTCGCCGCGGTCCAAGAGGCCGATGCGGTCGGCGAGGTCCTCGGCCTCGTTCATGTCGTGCGTGCAGAGCAGGATCGTCGAGTCGTGCTGCTGACGAATCTCGCGGATGAAGTTCTGCACCTCCTGCTTCGAGCGCGGGTCGAGGCCCGTCGTCGGCTCGTCGAGCAGCAGGAGGACCGGTGAGGTGAGCAGCGCACGGGCGAGCGCGACCTTCTGCTGCATGCCGCGCGAGAGGTTCTCCATCGACTCGTTGCGGCGCGACGCGGGAAAGCCGACGCGCTCCAGGATCACGGGGATCTTGGCGTGCGTCTCCCGCGGCCCCATCCCGTAGAACCGCGCCGCGTAGGCGAGGTTCTCGGCCGCGCTCATCTTCTTGAAGAAGCTCGCCTCGACCGACACCCGGTTGACGAGCCGGCGCACGGCGCGCGCCTCCTTGAACACGTCGTGCCCGAAGACGTGCGCCGTCCCGCCGTCCGGGAGGAGGAGCGTGGAGAGGAGGCGGACGAGCGTCGACTTGCCCGAGCCGTTCTGACCGAGGATCGCGACGCATTCGCCACGGTCCATCGCAAAGGAGACGCCCTTCAGCGCAATGCGGCGCCGCCGGTGGACGAGCCTCTTGCGGCGGGTGAAGACCTTCGTGAGATCACGTACGACGACTGCTTGTTGCGAAGACACACCATGCTCCTTGGGATCGTGAAAAGAAGACCGAACGAAGACGCACCAGGGCCGCTAGAAGCGGCGCGGGGTGACGTCTGCGTTGGTGATCCCGGACATGACCCGCGCAAGAATACGGAATGCGCGCGACGCCCGCAAGTCAGATGCAGTAATCACTGCGATCAGTCACGGAGCCCGCCCGTCGCGTAAGACTTGTAGCCGTGAGCCATCAGCACCACGCGCACGGCGGGGACGCCGACACCGAGGTCCGGCCGCTCGCGATCGCGCTCACGCTGATCGTCGCCTTCATGGCCGCCGAGATCGTGCTCGCGATCGCCGCCCACTCGCTCGCGCTGCTCTCGGACGCCGCCCACATGCTCGTCGACGCGGGAGCGCTCGGGCTGAGCGTCTGGGCAGCGCGGCTGGCGCGGCGGCCGCCCGGCGGCCGCATGACCTTCGGCTTCCGTCGCGCGGAGATCCTCTCCGCGCAGGCCAACGGGGTCACGCTGCTTGCCCTCGGCGTCGTGATCCTCGTCGAGGGCGCGCGCAGGCTCGTCTCGCCACCCTCCGTGCACGGGGGGCTCGTTCTCGCGACCGCCGCCGCAGGGGCGGCCGTCAACGTGCTCGCGCTCTGGCAGGTCGCGCGGGCGAACCGCGCGAACCTGAACGTCGAGGGCAGCTACCGGCACCTGCTCACGGACCTTTACGCGTTCGGCGGCACCGCCGTCGCCGGCCTCGTGATCATGACGACGGGCTTCGACCGGGCCGACCCGGTGGCCTCGATCTTCGTCGCGACGTCAATGCTCGTCGCGGGGTGGCCGCTGCTGCGGGCGAGCGGCCGCATCCTGCTCGAGGCGGCGCCCGAGGGGCTGTCGCCCGACGAGATCGCCGCTGCGGTGCGGTCGTACGCCGGCGTCACGGACGTCCACGACCTGCACGTCTGGGAGATCAGCTCCGGCTTCCCCGCGCTCTCGGCACACGTGCTCGTCGGACACGGCGAGGACTGCCACGCCATCCGCCGCGAGCTCGAGACGATCCTGCACGAGCGTTTTGGGATCGACCACACGACACTCCAGGTCGAGCACGCCCACGACGAACTCCTGTCGATCCGCCCCTTGCGGAGTGTCCGCCCGGACCGCTAGCGTGTGGACACGTGCAGTGCCGACGACGGCGCGCGCGGAGGCAATGGGGCCTCACGACTCTTCGGAGTTGTGGGGCCCTTTTTTTGTTCCGAAACGTCGATGACAGGAGGACGACCGCATGACCAAGGTCAAACTCGAATACATCTGGCTGGACGGCTACGAGCCCGTCCCGAATCTCCGCAGCAAGACGAAGATCGTGGAGTTCGCCGGCGAGCCGACCCTCGAGGAGCTGCCCGTCTGGAACTTCGACGGCAGCTCGACGCGGCAGGCCGAAGGCAGCAGCTCGGACTGCCTGCTGCAGCCGGTCGCTCTCTTCCCCGATCCGGCCCGGGCGAGTGGAATGCTCGTGATGTGCGAGGTGCACCTGCCCGATGGGGCGCCGCATCCATCGAACAGCCGCGCCACGATCCCGGACGATCCCGACACGTGGTTCGGCTTCGAGCAGGAGTACTTCCTCTACCGGGACGGCGCCCCGCTGGGCTTCCCGCGCGAGGGGTTCCCCGCGCCGCAGGGCGAGTACTACACGGGCGTCGGCTTCAAGAACGTCGGGGACGTCGCACGCGAGATCGTTGACGCGCACATCGACCTTTGCCTCGAGGCTGGGATCAACCTCGAAGGCATCAACGCCGAGGTGGCGAAGGGCCAGTGGGAGTTCCAGGTCTTCGGCCAGGGCTCGAAGCGGGCCGCGGACGAGGTGTGGGTCGCCCGGTACCTGCTCCTGCGCCTCTGCGAGCGCTACGGCGTGGACGTGAACTTCCACCCGAAGCCACTCGGCATGGAGCACGACTGGAACGGGTCGGGGCTGCACACGAACTTCTCGACCAAGCACCTGCGCGAGGTCGGCGGCGAGGAGTACTTCGAAGCGCTCATGGTCGCGTTCGACGAGTACAAGGGCGAGCACATCGCCGTGTACGGCCCGGACAACCACATGCGGCTGACCGGGCTCCACGAGACGCAGGCGATCGACAAGTTCAACTACGGCGTCGCGAACCGCGGCGCGTCGATCCGCATCCCGCACAGCTTCGTCTCGAGCGGCTTCAGGGGGTACCTGGAAGACCGTCGTCCGAACTCGCTTGGCGACCCGTACCGGATCGCCGGGCGGATCCTGGAGACGATCGAGACGGTGCCCACGAACGCCTTGGACACGTCGGCAGGCATGCCCGCGGCCGTGGCGGCGTAGCGATGCACAAGGTCGAAGCAGTCGTGATTCGCGAGCGCGTCGAGACGGTGATCGACGCCGTCGAGCACGCCACCGGGCACGTCGGTGTGACGGTGATCGAAGCGATTGGCCACGGTCGCGAGCGCGGTGTGACGCATGAGTACCGGGGCCGCGTATTCGAGTCGCGGTTTCTGCCGAAGACGCTGCTCGTGTTCGTGGTCGCCGACCGTCACGTCGACGCGGTGATCGCGGCGATCGTCGATGCGGCGCGGAGTGGGAACGAGTCGGGTGATGGGCTCTGCTGGGCCTCGCCGGTCTCGCACGTGATGCACAACCGGACGGGCGTGAGCCTGGAGGAGGTCGAGGTCGGTGCCTAAGAACCATGATCTGCTGATCGCGGCTTCGACCATCTGGGTCGTCGTCACGGCGATCCTCGTCATCTTCATGCAGGCCGGCTTTGCATTCCTCGAAGCCGGGCTGACAAGGATGAAGAACGCCGGGCACATCGCCGGCAAGAACGTGTTGATTTTCGGAATCTGCTCGATCGTCTACTGGGCGGTCGGCTTCGGCTTGGCCTTCGGCGACGGCAACGCGATCTTTGGAACGGCTGGGTTCTTCCCGTCGGTGACCGCGATGATCGGCGTCGGGCAGAAGCCGTTCGACTGGTTCTCGGAGATCCCGGGCGCGGCCGGCTACCTGTTCGAGGTCGCGTTCGCCGGTGTCAGCCTGGCGATCGTCTGGGGTGCGATGGCCGAGCGGGCGAAGCTGTGGGTCTACTTCGTCTTCGGTGTCTGGTTCACGCTCACCTATTCGGTGGTGTCGCACTGGATCTGGTCGCCGCACGGGTGGCTGTTCAAGCACGGCATGCAGGACTTCGCCGGCTCGACCGTCGTCCACTACCAGGGCGCGTTGGCGGCCCTGGCGGGGGCGTTGATCCTGGGGCCGCGGATCGGCAAGTTCGGCACCGACGGGCGCGCGAATGCGATCCCCGGCCACAACATCCCCTACGCCGTCCTCGGCACCCTGATCCTCTGGTTCGGCTGGTTCGGCTTCAACCCGGGCTCGACCCTGTCCGTTGATTTCGGCGGCTTCGGCTTCTTCGCCTATGTCGCGCTGACGACGAACATCGCCGCGGCCGCCGGGGCTGTCACCGGCATGTGCGTTGCCTGGGTGAAGCTCGGCAAGCCCGACATCTCGATGATGCTCAACGGCGCCCTCGGTGCCCTCGTCGCCATCACCGCGGCTTCGGGCTTTGTGGCGCCGTGGGCTGCGATCGTGATCGGGGTCGGCTCCGGCTTCATCGCCGTGTTCGGCGTCATCTTCGTCGAGAAGATCGGCATCGACGACCCGATCGGCGCCGTCGCCGTGCACGGCATGTCCGGCGTCTGGGGCACCCTCGCAACCGGCATCTTCGCCGTCCCCCTGCTTGCGAAGAACCTCGCAACCGGCACAGGCGGGCTCGTCTATACCGGCTCCTTCCACCAGCTGAAGATCCAGGCACTCGGCTTGGTGGCCGTCGGCGCCTTCACCTTCACCACTTCCTTCGGCGTCCTCTTCGTTCTGCACAAGCTCTGGGGAATCCGCGTCGACGAGCACGTCGAAACTGGCGGGCTCGACGTCCACGAACACGGCATGTGGGGCTACCCCGAGTTCTACATCCCCGTCCCCGGCGGGTACGGCACCGAATCGCACGGACACCTCGGGTCGCATCGCCCTTCCCCCGCAGGCGCCGCCCTCGCCACGCACGCCACGGCACCGGAGCCCGCATGACGAATGCACCCCGCGATCCGGAGCGGTGCACGTGCGCCGATCCAATCGTCGTAGTGAAGGCCACACGGAAAGGGGCGGCCAGCAGCGCGTGCGTGCGCTGCGGCCGCCCGATCCGGCTTTCCCTCTAGGAGCTCACGACGGCCGGCGTCACTGAATCCGGAAGGTGACGGTGATGTCGGCCGTGATGTCCTGCGTGCCCGGCTCGACTGGCGTCGCGTCGGATTTCGCGACGTGCGCAGCCTGCGCAAACACGGGTTGCGACGACGATCCCTGCTCTGTGACCGACGAGACCGGCCCGACGCCGAACCCGCCTGCCTCGCCGAGGGCGAGTGCCTTGGCGCGCGCGTCGTCGACCGCCTTCTTCAGCGCGTCGCGGTAGAGCCCGTCACGGCCGGAGACGTCGAGCGTCGGGCCGCTGACGGTGTTGGCGCCCGCTCCGACGGCGGCGTCGATCAGCGCGCCTGCGTCGGCGATCTTCGTCTTCGCCGAGACGGAGTTGTCGGCGACGTACGCGCTGACCTGGCCCTGCTGGTTCGTCTGCGGGTAGAGCGAGACCTGCTGCGTCTGGAGCTGCTCGCCCCCGGCGCCCTTGAGCGCGGCCACGACCGCGTTCATCAGCTTCGCGTTCTGCGCCAGCGCCTCTGATGCGGACGCGGCTTGAGTGTGGACACCGGCGGTGACCGTCGCCTCGTCGGGCACGACGGTGACGACTCCGTGGCCGAGCACGGTCACGGAGTCGGGCGGCGCGGTGTCACCGCGCGCGGCCTCGGGTCGGCCGATACCGGCGAAAGCGACGACGAGGAAGACCGCCACGGCGGCGGCGAGCACGAGTGAAAATGAGTGTCTCATGCCCTGACTACGCCGCCGAGATGGTTTCCTGTCACAGATGCGTTATGTCTTCGTGGACTGCCGCTGGTCGTTGGACGACCCGGGCTTCGGCCGCCGGGCCTACCTCGAGGCGCACATTCCCGGCGCCGCGTTTCTGGACGTCGAGGGCGACCTCGCTGCGCCGCCTGGGCCGGGCGGGCGGCATCCGCTCCCCTCCACGGAGCAGTTCGTCACAGCCGCATCGCGCGCCGGGATCGGCCGCGGCGTCTTCGTGGTCGCCTCGGGCTCACTCGGCGGGGCCGAGCGGCTCTGGTGGCTGCTTCGTCACTTCGGTCACGACGCCTGCGCGGTGCTCGATCTCGAGGCGTGGCACGGCCCCCTCGTCGGGGGCGAAGAGCAGACCGAGCCCGCGGCGTTCGAGGCACGCGAACGCGACGACGACACCATCTCCCGAGGCGAGCTCGCCGAGCAGCACGAGCAGCTCGTCGTCGTGGACGCCCGCGTGGCCCCGCGCTGGCGCGGCGAGGCGAACCCCGTCGACCGAGTTCCCGGGCGGATCCCCGGTGCGCTGAATGCACCCTGGAACGACCCGATCCCCGCGCTGCCGGACGGGGAGCTCGTTGCCTACTGCGGCTCTGGCGTCACCGCCTGCGCGGTCCTGCACCGGCTGCACCTGGCCGGGCGCGAGGGCCGCCTCTATCCCGGCTCCTGGTCGGAGTGGGAGCAGTTTCCGGAGCTTCCGGTCGAACGGTCGTAGAGCTCAGGCGGCCGCTGCTGCAGCCTTCGTCGCCGTCGCGTAGGGAGCCAGGTACCGCTCCCACCGCTGGGGGATCTTCGGCGTCGCGAGGCGGATGAAGAGCACGGGCGCGGGCGGGCGCGGGTGCACGGTCGGCTGCATGTGGATCTCGTGCGGCAGCCGATCTCCCTTGCGCAGGTTGCACGGGGCACACGAGGTGACGACGTTCTCCCAACTCGAGTCGCCGCCGCGCGAGCGCGGGATCACATGGTCGAGCGTTAGGCGCCCACCGGCGCTGCCGCAGTAGACGCACTGCCAGCCGTCACGGGCAAAAAGAGCGCGGCGGGAGATCTTCCGCTGTACGAGGCGCGGCACCCGAACGTAGTGCACGAGCCGGATCACATGCGGCCACTGATAGGTGTCGGTGGCCGAGCGAAGTGGTCGGTCGAGCTTCTCGACCACCTCGGCCTTGCCCTTGAAGACGAGAACGTGGGCGCGGCGGAGCGAGCACACGTTAAGCGGCTCGTAACTCGCGTTGAGAACGAGAACCTGCTGCACCCTGCCGGGAATGTACCCCACGGACCGGTGTCTGACACCGTCTCGGGGCGCGCTGCCGCGTCTCTCCCACAAGGTGTCAGACACCTTTTCGTGCTCCAGGGCGCTACCGCAGATCGGACGAGGTGTCAGACACCAACCAGCACCGCTAGCGGCCCATCGCCCGCTCAACCGCCTCGAGCTCCTCGGGGGAGAGGGCCACCGAGGTGCGGCCGCGGTCGAGCTCTTTCATGTAGATCCTGGCGTAATCGCGGCCCTGGATCGCGGTGACCACGACCCCGGTGCGGGCGGCGTCGAGCAGCGCGAGCGAGGCGGACTGGTGGCCGCCCGTGTCCTCGTAGGCGTCGTAGCGGACGATCGACGTGTTCATCACCGTGGCGTCGACCCGACGGTCGACCCGCGAGAGGCCTGAGGCCACCTCGTCGACAGCGCGGTGCAGGTCGTCGATGCGTGCCTGGAGTGACACCGAAAAGTCGACGAGGTCCTTGCGGCCGCCACCGAGCAGCACGCGCTGCGCCTCGCGAACGCGCCGCACCTTCACCCACCCCCACCACGCGAGACCGAGCCCGATCACGCCGACCGCTGCAGCCGCAACCGCGACAGCGAAGGCGACTGTCGCCGTCACATGCATTGCCTTACGGGAGCGAGAAGATCGCCGGGAAGGTCGCCTTGTTGTTGTCGGTGTTGTGCTCGCCCGGCACCGGCGCGACATCGACGTTGACCGTCGTCTTCTGTGCGAACGGCACCTGGCCGAGATTCGAGAACGTGACGGACTTCTGCTGGCCCGGGTTGATCAGGTCGATCGTCTGCGTCTTCACGATCGCACCCTGGGGCTTCTGGATCGTCAGCGTCACCTTGATACCGACCTCTTGCGAGTCGCCCGAGTCGTCGACAGAAACGACGAACGCGAGATCGGTCGTCGCCGTGACCGTGTTCTCCGTCCCCGCCGACAGGGTCTGTCCGCCGGGGAGCACCTTCACGTCGACGATGTTCGTGCCGTGGATGCCTGTTGGCGTGCCGCCGGTCGACGCCCCGCGGAGCCGCTGGAGCACGAGCGACATCGAGCGCTCGGTGATCAGGTCGTGGTTCGCGACGAAGTGCGACTCGGGCGGAGCGACACCGCTCACGCCCTGCTTCTTCAGCTCCTGCGTGGCAGGCGCGAGGAAGAGGTCGTCCCAGACGACGTCCGAGGCGAGCATCCGGTCGGCCTGCTCCGCGAGGAGCGCCGCGTCGCCGGAGGCCTTCGAGGTCGCCGTCGCGCCGAAGGTCTGCGCGAGGCCCTGCGCGCCGCTGACCCGCAACTGGAGCGCCTCGATCAGGTGCTGGTTCTCGTCGCGGAGGGGTCCGGGTGGCGCAAGGTGCTGCGCGGCGGTGACGTTCTGGCGCTCCTGCTCGGCGATGCCGGCGAGCTTACCCTGGAGGTCGGAGACCTTCACGCCGGGCGTCGTCAGGGCGCCTGCGACCGACGCGCCGTCGTCCTCCGAGCTGCGCGCGATCGTCGCGACCTTGTCCATGTAGTGCTTGTACTCGTCGTGCTTCGAGGTTGACGCGCACGACTGGAGCAGCAGGCCGAAGAAAACGAGGACGGCGACGATGAGCGCGATTAGCGCGAGTAGCCGCAGCAGCGGCGTCAGGCCGTGCACCGGGCCTGCCGGCCGGCGCGGGCCCGTGCCGCGCCCGCCGCGGCGGGGCATGCGGACGCGCGACGTGGACTGGCCCTCGGTGGTCGCGGGCTCGTCCTCGAAGAAGTCGAACTGGATGTCGTCATCGCGCGGATCCATAACGGGTCGGAATCTACCGCGTTCTTTCGTGCCGAGCAGGGATTGTCCTGGCGGCAACGTACAAGCGCTCAGTGTCCTCGGCCGCGCTCGCGCACGACCTCTTCCTCGGCCGGTACCGGCCGCTGCGCCCCCTGGGCTCCGGCGGGATGGGCCACGTGTGGCTCGCCCGCGACGAGAAGAGCGGCCTCGACGTCGCGCTGAAGATCGTCGCCCGTGAGGGAAAGTCCGGGCACCGAGCCGAGCGGGAGGCGAGCGCGGCTGCCTCGCTGCGCCACAAGCACTGCCAGCGGATCCTCTCGCTCGCACGCGACACGTCGCACGTCTACATCGCCTACGAATACGTCCCCGGCCGCACCCTGCGGGAGGCGATGCGAGCAGGCGAGCTCGACGACCGCAGCGCGATCGAGGCGGCGGCGCAGATCGCGGAGGCGCTCGCGCACGCCCACGGCAAGGGCATCGTTCACCGGGACGTGAAGCCGTCGAACGTCCTGCTGGCCGAGGCTCCCGGCGTCGACGTGCGGCTGCTCGACTTCGGCCTCGCGCAGATGGCGGAGTTCGACACGCTCACCGCCCTCGGCGACATTCCCGGGACGCTCGCCTACATCTCGCCCGAGCGGCTGCACGGGCTGACCGCCACGGCCGCCGCCGACATCTGGGGGCTCGGGGTGCTGCTCTGGGAGGCGCTCGCGGGGGAGCACCCGTTCTGGTGCGGCGACATGGTCGAGACATCGCGGCGCATCCAACACGGAGCGCAGCCGCTCGAGTCGCTGCGGCCGGACCTGCCCGGGCACCTACTCCAGACCGTCGCGAGCGCCCTCTTTGTGAACCCACAGCGGCGGCCGAGTGCCGAGCGGCTGGCGCAGGAGCTGCGCTCGCTGCCGAAGCGCCGCAGGCGCAAGCAGGGCGGCTCGAAGCCGTCGGCTCCCACCCGCACCACAGCCGCCGCCATCGCCGGGCACCTGCTCCCGGGCGCGCTCGCGGGCGTCGCCTCCGGGTGGATTGCAACCCGGCTCCCCTTCTACCCGGCCCACTGGCCCCTCGGCCTCGCCGCCGCCGGCGCCGCACTCGGCTTTGCCGCGCCGCGTGCCGGGCTCGTCTTCGCCCTCGGCGTGGCGTTCTTCCCGCTCGCGAACATCTCGCTCGGTTTGGCGCTCCTCTACGCCGCCCTCGCCACCGGCTGGACCGCGCTCACCTGGAAGGACGCTCGCGCCGGCCTGCTGCTCGCGGCCGGACCGCTGCTGGCGCCGATCGCCGCGCTCGGGCTCGTGCCCGTCGCCGCGCAGCTCGCGCGCGGCCGCAGCCGCCGAGCCGCAACGGCCGGCGCCGCGGTCCTGCTGGCCGCCCTGATCGCCGGTCTGCGCCGCGTGCCCCTCCCGTTCGACGGCTCGATGCCGCCGCTCGGGCTCGGCGTCGCCGGCTCGAACCGCCCCTCGGCGGTCGCCGACGCGCTCTGGACGCAGCTCGCCGGCCATCCTGTCCTCCTGGTCGAAGCTGCAGTGCTCGCAGTCGCCGCCGCGGTGTTGCCGCACGTTCGCAAGCGTGGCCCCTGGCCGGCCGCAGCGTTCGGGGCCGCGTTCCTCGCCTCGACCGCGCTGGCCGCGCCGGCGGCCGCCGTGTTGCCGCTCGTGGCGGCAGCCTGGCTGACGGCCGCGGCACTGGCCCTCGAACCGCGTCTTTAGACTTGCCGCAGCCGGGGAACACCTCGGCCGCCCATGTCTGTCCTCCGCAACATCGAATCGAAGCTCGAATCGCTCTTCGAGGGCGTCTTCGGCCGCGCGTTCCGCACGAACGTCCAGCCGGTCGAGCTCGCGCGCAAGCTGATCAAGGAGATGGACGAGCACCGCAACGTCTCGGTGTCGCGCGTCTACGTCCCGAACGAGTACACGGTCTTCCTGTCGCCCGGCGACCGCGAGCAGTTCTCGAGCTACGAGGCACAGCTGAAGGACGAGCTCGCGGAGTACCTCGCCGAGCACGCGCGCCGCGAGAACTACGTGCTGCTCTCTCCCCCACAGGTGGAGCTCGACACCGACGAAGACCTCGATGTCGGCGTCTTCGGCATCGCGACGCGGATGGTGCAGACAGGCAAGGCGACCGCCGACGAGCCTGCGAGCCAGGCTGAGCCAGGTGCGACGATGGTCTACAAGCCGTCCGCCGGCGTCCCGCAGGCGACCGAGGCGGCATCGCCGGTCGACCTCGGTATCGAGCGCGAGATTGCCGTCTTGAGCTGGGACGGGCAGCGGCACGAGATCGAGGAGCGCCGCGCCGTGCTCGGCCGCTCGAAGGACGCCGACCTCCAGGTCGCCGACCCCAACGCCTCGCGCCGGCACGCCGAGTTGCGGCAGGAGGGTGCGACGTACTGGCTGATCGACCTCGATTCGACAAACGGCGTCGAAGTGAAAGGCAAGCGCGTGAAGCGCATCAAGCTCGAGGACGGGACGCGCTTCACGATCGGCTCGACCGAGATCACCTTTACGCGGGAGACCACGTAGTGGCGCTTGCGTCGGCGCAGGTCGAGACGACGCTTGTCTTTCTGAAGGTCGGCTTCCTCGTTCTGCTCTACCTCTTCATCTGGCGGATCGTGCGCTCAGCCGCCCGCGACATGCGGCTGCCGCAGGAGTCGATGATCCTCGCGCCGCAGCAGGCGGCCGCCGCGGGCCTGCTCCCGCAACCGTCGGCGCGCGAGCTCGGGCGGCTCGTTGTGCTGACGAGCCCCGCTCTCGAGGAAGGCGAGTCGTTCACGCTCGACTCGCATCCTCTGACGGTCGGCCGTGGGTCAGGGAACGACGTTTCCCTCTCCGCCGACGAGTACACCTCGACACGCCACGCCCGGTTCGAGCCGCGCCGCGACGGCGTCTGGATCGAGGACATCGGCTCGACGAACGGCACGTTCGTGAACGGAATCCGCCTGACGCGCGAGCGGAAGCTCACCGCAGGCGACGTCGTGCGGATCGGCGAGACGGACCTGAGGTTCGAACCATGAGGATCGCGCAGTCACACGGCGGCACCGACCCCGGCCGGAAGCGGCGGCGCAACGAGGACGCGTTCGTCTGTCTGCCGCCGCTCTTCGCGATCGCCGACGGCATGGGCGGCGCGCAGGCGGGCGAGGTCGCGTCGGGCCTCGCGGCTACGACGCTGAAGGAGAGTGGCGCCGACGGCGGCGGTGAGGGCCGCGTGGTCGAGCTGATCCAGGAGGCGAACCGGCGCGTGCACGAACGCGCGACGAACGATGCGACCGCCGCCGGGATGGGCACGACAATGACGGTCGCGCTCGTCGCGGCCGACGGCCGCGTGGCAATGGGCCACGTCGGCGACTCGCGCGCATATCTCTTCCGCTCGAACCGGCTCGAGCAGATCACAGACGACCACTCGCTCGTCGCCGAGCTCGTGCGCCGCGGCGAGCTGTCGCCGGCCGAGGCCGAGGTGCACCCGCAGCGCTCTGTGATCACGCGCGCGCTCGGCACCGACCCGAACGTCGACGTGGATGCCTTCTCGATCGAGTCGCAGCCCGGCGACATCTTCCTGCTCTGTAGCGACGGGCTCTCGTCGATGGTCGACGGGCGCGCGATCGAGGAAATCATCGCCCAGCACCGCGACGATCTCGTAGCTGCGACAAAGGCGCTGATCCAGGCAGCAAACCGCGGCGGCGGCGAGGACAACATCACGGCGGTGCTGTTCGAGCTCGCCGAAGGCGGTCCCGAGGCGGCGCGTGAACCCGACGAGCAGACGCGCGAGCCGGCTGTCGAGCTCGACGAGGAAGACACGCTGCACCCAGAGGACGGCATCGCGCCGCCCCCGTTGGCGGTCGACACGATGATCGTGCCGGCCGCGGACATCGAGGCTGCACTCGCCGAGCACGCCGGGCCGGAGGCAGCGCGGGCGGGCCTCGGCAGGCGGATGCTCGCACTCGTGGTGATCGCGGCACTTGTCGCGATCATCGTCGCTCTCGTCTGGTGGGGGCTCGCCCGCTGACCTACAGGAACAGAGAGCTCTTCTACCTGGGCGTCGTCGGTGTGCTCACCGGCATCGGCTTCGCATCCGTGTACATCGCCCGACAGGCCGTCGTGAGTTGGGGCTCGCTCGGCTACGCGCTCTTCTTCCTCGCGCTCTACCTGGCGGCGCACCTCGTGGCGCGCATGACGGTGCCGAACGCCGACCCGTATCTGCTCCCGATGGCCGGGCTTCTGACCGCCGTCGGCGTGACCGAGATCTACCGGCTGGGCCCGGATGACGCGTTCAAGCAGGGGCTCTGGATCGTGATCGGTGTCGCCCTCTTCGCGCTCACGCTCTTCCGCCTGCGCCGCGACTACCGGATCCTCGAGCAGGTCAAGTACATCTTCGGTGTCTCGTCGATCGTGCTGTTGTTCCTGCCGCGACTGCCGGGCCTCGGCACCACCGTCAACGGCGCGCGGCTCTGGGTGCACGTCGGCACCTTCACGTTCCAGCCGGGCGAGCTTGCGAAGATCTGCCTGATCGTCTTCCTCGCCGCCTACCTGCGGGAGAAACGCGAAGTGCTCGCGCAGGCGCGCGCGAAGGAGGTCGGGCCGCTGCTCCTGATCTGGGGCGGCACGATGCTCGTGCTCGCGTCCTCCAACGACCTCGGCTCGGGCCTTCTCTACTTCGGGATCTTCCTCGCGATGCTCTACATCGCGACCGCGCGTCTCTCGTTCGTGTTCGCAGGGATCGCCCTCTTCCTCGTCGGCGGCGGCGTCGCCTACGAGAAGATCGGCCACGTCCACGAGCGCGTCACGATCTGGCTGCAGCCGTGGACGACGCAGAAGGTCTTCTGCCCGTCGACGGGCGGGCTCGCACTGCGCCAGGACTGCCAGAGCTACCAGCTCGTGAAGTCGCTCTACTCGATCGGCAACGGCGGCTTCGGCGGCGCCGGGCTGGGCAAGGGGACGTTCACGACGACGGGTGGGCAGCCGCTGATCCCGTTCGTGAACAGCGACTTCATCTACTCGGCACTGGCGCAGGAGCTCGGGCTCGTCGGCGTCGCCGCGCTCCTCCTCGTCTTCATGCTGTTCGTCGCGCGCGGGATGAAGATCGCGCTCCAGGCCGACGACGGGTTCTCGAAGCTGCTCGCGGCGGGCCTCACGTTCGGCTTCGCCTTCCAGACGTTCATCATCGTCGGCGGCGTGCTGCGGATCATCCCGCTGACGGGGATCACGCTCCCGTTCGTCTCCTACGGCGGCTCGTCGGTCGTCGCGAACTTCGTCTTGCTCGCAGGGCTCCTGCTCGTCTCCGATCGGGCCAACTCGTGAACCGCCAGATCTCCCGGATCGCGCTGCTCTCGCTGCTCCTGCTCTCGTCACTGATCGTCGCCACGACGTACTGGCAGGTCTGGGCAGCGCCCGGTCTCGCCGCGCGACAGGACAACGCGATCCAGCGCGTCGCGCAGTTCAGGATCAAGCGCGGGCTGATCTATGCCTCGGACGGCAAGACCGTGCTCGCCGCCAACACCGCGAAGAAGCAAGGCTCGCAGACGCTCTACTTCCGCCGCTACCCGACGCACGGCTTCGCGTCACAGGTGATCGGCTATTCGACGCAGGGCCGCTCGCGCGCCGGCATCGAACGGCAAGAGAACGCCTACCTGACGGCGTCGAACGCGAACCTCGGGACGATCTGGGCCAAGCTCGGCGAGCGGCTGCAAGGCGCGACGATCAAGGGCAACAATCTCGTGCTCAACCTGCACGTGAACGCGCAGAAGATCGCCGAGACGGCGCTGCGCGGGCGCTGCGGCGCGGCGGTCGTGCTGAACCCAAAGACAGGCGCCGTCTACGTGATGGCCTCGTCGCCGAGCTACGACCCGAACCAGATCGAGTCGCCGAAAGGCTTCGCGAAGATCATCCACTCGCCGAGCGCGTGCCCGGGCTCCTCGTCTGCGCTGTATAACCGCGCGACGCAGGGCCTCTACGCGCCGGGCTCGGCGTTCAAGACCGTCACCGCGGCCGCCGCACTCGACGACGGCGTCTACACGCCGAGCTCGCGCTTCGACGATCCCGGCTACTGCACGGAGTACGGCCAGCGGGTCTCGAACGCGCTCAACCCGGACCAGACGGCGGAGTCGTACGGGAACGTGAGCTTCCTCGAAGCCTACGAGCACTCGATCAACGCCGTCTTCTGCAACATCGGCAAGGCACTCGGCGCGAAGCGCATCCTCGACAAGGCGAAGGACTTCGGGTTCTACGCGAAGCCGCCGATCGAGCTGCCGTCGAACGAGGTAGCGGCGAGCGGCCTCTACCAGTTCACCAAGAAGGGCGCGACGCTGTACGACGACCCGAAGCGCGTCGACCCGGGCCGCCTCGCCTTCGGCCAGGAGCACCTACTGGCGACGCCGCTCCAGATGGCCCTCGTCGCGGCCGGCGTTGCGAACAACGGGACGATCATGCAGCCGCACCTCGTGCAGGAGGTCCGCGGCCCGTCCGGCGGCCTCGTCACGCGGGTGCACGCACAGGTCTGGAAGCACGCGATGAAGCCTGCCACCGCAGCGATCCTGAACCAGTTCATGCAGGCAGTCGTGACCGGCGGGACCGGCCGGGCCGCTGCGATCCCGGGCATCAAGGTGGCGGGCAAGACCGGCACCGCGGAGACCGCGGAGAGCCACGTCTACACGGCCTGGTTCATCTTCTTCGCACCCGCCGACAACCCACAGGTCGCCGGAGCGGTCGTCCTCGAGCACCAGCTGAACGGGTTCGGAGGCTCGGTTTCGGCCCCGATCGCAAAGCAACTGATGCAGGCGATCCTGCCTACGGCGTCGAAGGGTTAAAGCCGGGCCCGAATGACCACGTCAGACACCCTGATCGACCGGACGTTCGACCGGCGCTATGTGATCAAGCGCAAGCTCGGCTCGGGCGGGATGGCCGACGTCTACCTGGCAGAGGACCAGGAGCTCGGGCGCCGCGTCGCGCTGAAGCTGCTCGACGAGCGACACGCATCCGACGAGCAGTTCGTGGAGCGCTTCCGGCGCGAGGCGCAGAGCGCAGCCGGTCTCAACCACCCGAACATCGTCTCGATCTTCGACCGCGGCCGCGCAGAGGGCACCTACTACATCGCAATGGAGTACCTGGACGGGCGCACGCTCAAGGAGCTGCTCGTCCGCAACGGCCCGACGCCGGTCGGAATCGCAATCGACTACGCGCGGCAGATCCTCGGTGCGCTCTCGTTCGCGCACCGCAACGGGATCATCCACCGCGACATCAAACCGCACAACATCATCGTCGGCTCTGACGGCCGGCTGAAGGTGACGGACTTCGGCATCGCACGCTCCGGCGCGTCGCAGATGACGGAGGCCGGATCGATCGTTGGCACCGCGCAGTACCTCTCCCCGGAGCAGGCGCGCGGCGCGCCCGTTGACCCGCGCTCGGATCTGTACTCGCTCGGGATCGTCCTCTACGAGATGCTCACCGGGAAGGTGCCGTTCACCGGCGACACGCCGGTCGAGATCGCGATGAAGCACTTGTCGCAGGTCCCCGAGCCGCCATCAACGCTCCGACCCGAGGTGCCGCACGACCTGGATGCGGTCGTCATGCGCGCGCTCGCAAAGGATCCTGATCAGCGCTACGGGTCGGCCGAGGAGATGGACGCCGACCTCGCGCGCGTCGCACGCGGCGTGGCGGTCTCGCGCGAAACGGAGGATGCGATGACGCAGGTGCTCTCGGGCGCGGGCATCGCTGCCACGCAAACGATGGTGACGAGGCCACGCGCTGTCGCGGCGCCGCCCGCACCGCCGGCCTATCGCACCCCGACGCCGTACTACGACTACGAGGAACCGCCGCGCGGCCGCTCGATCTGGCCGTGGCTGCTCGCGCTCGGGCTGATCCTCGCCGGCGCGGCCGGGGGCTTCTTCCTCTACACGAAGATCCAGGACCAGCTGAACACGAACCGGCCCGTCGCGGTTCCCGACGTGACCCTGCTCCAGCAGGACCTCGCGAAGCTGAAGATCGAGCAGGCGGGCCTGACGCCGCAAATCCTCAAGGCCGCCAGCGACTCGGTGCCGAGGGGCCAGGTCTCTGCCCAGAATCCGGGCGGCGGCGCGAAGATCGGCAAGGGGTCGCCGGTGACGCTGACGGTGTCGACCGGCAAGCCCAGGGTGCAGGTGCCGGACGTGCGCGGGCGCAGCGTCACCGACGCGTTGACGGCGCTCGCGCAACTCGGGCTCAACCCGAAGATCACGCGGGTCTTCTCGAGCGAGCAGCCCGACACCGTCACGGGGCAGAACCCGGCGCCGGGCGATCGCGTGCTCAAGGGAAGCGACATCCGCATCAACGTCTCGCGGGGCGCCAAACCCGTCCCGGTGCCCGACGTGACGGGCCAGCCCTACTTGAACGCGGAGTCGGCGCTGCGCGGCCAGGGCTTCGTCGTGGCCCGTGTCGACATCCAGTCCGACCAGGCGCAGGGCGTCGTCGTCGCCGAGGACCCGCCGACGGGCACCGAGATCTCGAAGGGATCGAAGATCACGCTCTCGGTCTCGAAGGGGCCCGCGTCGACGCAGGTGCCGGATGTCACGCACCAGAACCAGGCGGCGGCCGAGGTGCTCCTCCAGGGCGCCGGGCTGACTCCCGCGTTGATCTTCCAGCCGGTCACCGACCCGTCCCAGGACGGGATCGTGCTCAGCCAAGACCCACCGGGCGGCTCGGACGCGAAGAAGAACGAGGTCGTGACGATCACGGTCGGACAGCTCCAGAACGGGACGCCCGGCGGCGACGGCGGCACGACGACGACCACGCCGTCCCCTCCGCCGTGACCCGGAGGATCGCCGTCATCCTCGGCGGCCGCTCAAGCGAGAACGCGGTCTCGATCGCCTCTGCCGCCAGTGTGGTCGACGCGCTCGAGCGGCGCGGTCACGACGTGGTCACGATCGAGATCGACCGCGCAGGTCGCTGGCAGCTCGAGACTCATGAACCTGGTTCAGAAACCGAACCAGGTTCCGAACTGATTCGTCTCCCGCCGCGCGAGGTCGCGACGACGCTCGCCGACGTCGACGTCGTCTTCCCGGTGCTGCACGGGCCGTTCGGCGAGGACGGCACCGTGCAGGGCCTGCTCGAGCTCGCCGGCGTCCCGTACGTCGGCGCCGGGGTGCTCGCCTCGGCGCTCTGCATGGACAAGGACGTCTTCAAGTCGGTGCTGCGCGACCACGGCGTCCCGGTGACTGCGAACATCACGCTTCGCCTCGGCGACGCGCCGCGCAATCCATTTGGTTTTCCTGTCTTCATCAAGCCGGCCCGGCTCGGGTCGAGCGTCGGCATCACGAAGGCGCACGACGAGGACGAGTTGCGCGCCGGTGTTGCGCTCGCGTTCGAGCACGACGAGAAGGTGCTCGTCGAGCAATTCGTCTCGGGGGTCGAAGTCGAGGTCGGCGTGCTCGGCAACCTGCGGCCGACCGCGTCGCTCCCCGGCGAGATCGTCGTGAAAGCGAACGAGTGGTACGACTACGAGGCGAAATACGACGAGGGAGAGATGGACCTCGTCGTCCCGCCGCGGATCACCGACGCGCAGATCGAGCGCGTGCAGGAGCTCGCCGTCCGCGCGTTCGTCGCCACCGACTGCGAGGGGATGGCGCGTGTCGACATGTTCGTGCGCAACGACGGCGAGGTGCTCGTGAACGAGCTGAACACGATTCCCGGCTTTACTTCGACGAGCGTCTACGCTCGGCTCTTCGCGGCGTCCGGCGTCCCGTACGCCGAGCTGCTCGAGCGGCTCGCCGAGCTTGCCGTCGAGCGCTTCGACCGCCGCTCGCAGCTGCGGTACTAGGACGCGCGCACGTCGTTGATCCGCACCGTGTTGTAGTTCGGTGCGAGGCTCGTGATCCAGATCAGGTAGAAGCGGTGCCGGCCGCCGTGGATCACGAACTGCGTCTGGCCCGTGGCGAGCTGCGACCCGGTCAGGTAATCGTTGAACGGCCCGCTCTCCGCGTCGCCCCCGCGGATCACCACCGTGAAGCCGGGTGTCTGCGTCGCGAAGCCGAGCTGGTGGAGCTGCACGCTCTTGCCCGCGTCGAGCACCAGGCCCACGCCCTTCTTCCTGAGCGCCGCAAAGCTCGAGCGGTACTGCTCGGTTTCCCAGTAGGTGCCGGAGTTGGAGTCGGTGGCCTTCGGAGCATTGGCGTTGTTCTCTTGCCCCGGCGGCGACCCGTATGGGTCGTAGGCGGTCACGGCGCTCAGGTGCGGTGCGGCGCCCGACCCACCGCCGGAGCCGCCGCCCGAAACACCCCACGAAGGGATGCCCTGCACGATCAGGTAGGCGACGACCGCGCCGATCGCGATCAACGCAACCAGCGCGAAGACGAGCGGCCAGGGCGAGATGCCACGGCGCGGCGGGCGCGCCCGCCGCGGCGGCGCGGCGACGGGAGCGTTGACCTGTGTGCCCTGCACCTCGGCGAGGCAGGCCTCGAGCTCGTGGCAGAAGTCGGACATCGTCTGGAACCGCGCCTCGGGGTCCTTTGCCATCGCGCGGTGCACGGCTGCCTCGACGCGCGGTGGCACGTCGGGCCGCTTATCGCGAATCGACGGCGGCTCCTCGTTGATGTGCCGCATCGCAATCGCGACGAAGTTCTCGCCGGGGAACGGCACCTCGTTCAGCAGCATCTCGTAGAGGACGACGCCGAGGGAGTAGACATCGGTGTGCTCGTCGACGCGCTGTCCCTGCGCTTGCTCGGGCGCGATGTAGTCGGACGTTCCGAGCACCGTGCCGGTCTGCGTCATCCCCTGCTTGACGTCGAGCGAGCGCGCGATGCCGAAATCGGTCACCTTCGCCGTCCCGTCACCGTTCATCAGCACGTTCTGCGGCTTCACGTCTCGATGGATCAGCCCTTGCTGGTGCGCGAACGAGAGCCCACGGGCGATCTGCATCGCCAGCTCGAGCGCCGTCGACACGGGCGCCGCGCCACGGCGCTCGATCAGCTGCTTCAGGTTCCCGCCCTCGACGTACTCGAAGACGATGAACTGCCGCCCCTCGTGCTCGCCGCGATCGATCACCGTGACGATGTTCGGATGCGACAGGGTCGCGACTGCTCGCGCCTCGCGCCGGAAGCGCTCGACGTACTCCTCGTCGTCGGTGTAGTGCTGGTGGAGCACCTTCAGCGCGACCTTGCGCTCGAGCAGCCGGTCGTGCGCGCGAAAGACGCTCGACATGCCACCGGTGCCGATGAGCTCCTCGAGCTCGTAGCGGTCTGAGAGAACGTCGCCGACCATCGGCGCCCCAGGGTACCCCGAACCGTTGGCCGCTAAAGCGCCGCTGCCAGCGCGTCCTCCCAGACCTGGAGCGCCTCTTCGAGCTCCGAGTCCGAGATGACGAGCGGCACGAGCACCCGGATGCAGTTCCCGTGCACTCCCGACTTCAGGAGCAGGAGGCCGCGTCCGAGCGCCTCGGAGACGACGCGGGAAGCAAGCTCGGTCGCCGGCTCCTTCGCGTCGGGATCGTCCACCAGTTCGATCGCGAGCATCGAGCCGAGGCCGCGGACGTCGCCGATTTGCGGGAACCGCCCCTGCCAGGACTCCATGCGGGCCCGCATGGTCTCGCCAAGCGCCTCCGAGCGCTCGACGAGCCCCTCATCCTCGATCACGTCGAGGACGGCGAGCGCAGCGGCCTGCGCAACCGGGTTGCCGACGAACGTGCCGCCGACGCCGCCGTGGGCCGGCGCGTCCATGATCGCGGCCTTGCCGAGCACGCCGGAGAGCGGCAGCCCCATCGCGATCGACTTCGCAACGGTGATCAGGTCCGGCTCGACGCCGAAGTGCTCGATCGCGAAGAAGCGCCCGGTGCGCGCGAAGCCGGACTGCACCTCGTCGCAAACCATGACGATCCCGTGCTCGTCGCAAATCAGGCGTAGTTCCTCGACGAACTCGCGTGGCGCCGGGATGAACCCGCCCTCGCCCTGGACAGGTTCAAAGACGATCGCGGCGACGTCCTCCGCCGCGACGATCGTCAGGAACGCCCGGCGCAGCGCAGCAAGCGCCTCAGCCGCCGACGGGCCACGGTAGGCATTCGGGAACGGCACGTGGTAGACCTCGGGCGCAAACGGGCCAAGGCCGGCCTTGTACGGGTGGGTCTTCGACGTCAGCGCCAGCGACAGCATCGTCCGGCCGTGGAACGCCCCCTCGAAGCCGATCACTGCGTGGCGGCCGGTGTACGCGCGGGCGAACTTGACCGCGTTCTCGACCGCCTCGGTGCCGGCGTTGAAGAAGGCCGCCTTCGCGGGCCCGGTGAAGGGCGTGAGGGCCAGCAGCCGCTCGGAGAGGTCCGCGTAGACCTCGTACGGCACGACCGTGAAGTCGGTGTGCGAAAACTTGGCGAGCTGCTCCTGGGCTGCCGCGACGACGTGCGGGTGGGAGTGACCGACGTTCAGGCAGCCGACGCCGCCGGCGAAGTCGATGAAGACGTTGCCGTCGACGTCCGTGATCGTGGCCCCACGTGCCTCGGCCGCGACCACCGGAAAGGTGATCGCAAGCGGTGAGGCGACGCTCGCAGCGAGCCGGTCGAGCACCTGCTGGGAGCGGGGCCCCGGGACCGAGGTCTCGAGACGAATAGTGCGCACGGCGGCCATGTCGGGCGAGACTAGCGCAGCCGACCGGCGTACTGCATAGGTGAATAGTCGAGTTGCAAACCTCGCTCGGCGCCCGACCGCGGTTTCCTCGAGCCCGCTCGCTTCCGAAAGCACGAGACGATCGATGCGATCGCGATCGCACGCAACCTGAACGGGGCCACGTCGATCTCGCAAATAGCGACCCTGGAGCCGAACGGATAGCAGCCCGTTCGCTAGCTTGCGCGGCGGCTCGGCCACGACTCTCAATCCGCCTCTGACCTCCTTCGACACCACACACGACGACGCCTGGTGGGGGCGCGTGCAGGCGGACGCCGACCGCGACCTCCTCGTCGCGTACTTCAGCATGGAGTTCGCCGTCGACCCGAGCCTGCCGATCTACTCCGGCGGCCTCGGGGTGCTCGCCGGCGACCATCTGAAAGCCGCAGCCGACCTCGGGCTCCCCCTCGTCGGCGTCGGGCTCTTCTACCGCGACGGGTACTTCACGCAGCGCCTGAGCAATGCGGGCCGGCAGACGGAGGACTACCAGCCGGTTGACCCGAAGGCCGCCGGTCTCGTGCGCGAGCCGGTCTCCGTCGAGGTCGAGTTGGCGGACAAGACCGTCACCGCCGCCGTCTGGCGCTACGACGTCGGCTCGGTGCCCCTCTACCTGTTGGACGTCGAGCTGCTGACCGACGCGCTGTACAGCGGAGACCGCGAGCACCGGATCCGCCAGGAGCTTCTCCTCGGCGTCGGCGGCGTACGCGCCCTCTCTGCGCTCGGCCTTGCGCCGACCGTCTTCCACGTCAACGAGGGCCACTCGGCCTTCCTCACGATCGAGCGGGCCCGGCGGCTCGTCGAGGCCGGAGAGGAGCCCGAGCGCGCGCTGGAGCGCGTCCGCCGGTCGACGATCTTCACCACGCACACGCCGGTGCCGGCGGGCAACGAGGTGTTCGACGACGAGCTCGTCCTCCGCTACGCGGGCGACCTCGCCGGCCGCGCGGGTCTGTCGGGCGACGCGCTCCTCCAGCTCGGCCGCGCCGCGGGGACGGACGGCTTCGGGCTGACGCCGCTCGCGCTCCGGCTCTCGGCCGCCGCCAACGCCGTCTCCGAGCTGCACGGTGAAGTCGCACGCGAGATGTGGGCGTCGCTCTGGCCGGGCGAGGAGCCGCAGATCGGGCACGTCACGAACGGCGTCCACCTCGGCACCTGGCTCGCACCCGAGCTCGACGATCTGCTCCGCACCGTCGGGGTGCGGTCCGAGGCTCCGCCCGACGAAGGCCGTTGGGAGTCCGTCCACGAGCTCGACTCGGACGCGCTCTGGGACGTGCACGCGACGCTCAAGGCGCGGCTCGCCGGGCTGACCGGGTTCGACACCGACCGGCTGACCATCGGCTTCGCGCGCCGCTTCGCGACGTACAAGCGCGCCGGCCTCGTCTTCTCCGATCTCGAGCGGCTGCTCGCGCTTCCGCTCCAGATCGTCGTCGCGGGCAAGGCGCATCCGCAGGACGCAGCGGGCAAGGACGTGATGCAGCGGATCGTCGAGCTCTCGCACGACCCCGCCGTCGCCGGCCGCGTCGTCTTCCTCGAGGACTACGACCTCGCCCTCGCCCGCGCGATCATCCCGGGCTGCGACGTCTGGCTGAACACGCCGCGGCGGCCGTACGAAGCGTCGGGCACGAGCGGCATGAAGGCAGCGGTGAACGGGGTGCTCAACCTCTCCGTGCTCGACGGTTGGTGGGCCGAGGGCTACGACCCCACGGTCGGCTGGGCGCTCGACGGCGCCTCCGACGAAGCCGATGCGGCGCAGCTCTACGGCATGCTCGAGGAGCACGTCGTGCCGACCTTCGCCTCCCGCGAGGACTGGACGCGAATGATGAAGAGCTCGATCGCCCGGCTCGCGCCGCGTTTCTCGATGCAGCGTGCGGTGATCGAGTACACGGAGCGCTACTACCTGCCGGCGTCCGCGCAGGTTCGCGCCTCGTCCTCCTGACGGGCATACGCGCCCTCGCCGGCGCGCTGATGGAAGAATCACCCTGTGGTCCTCTCGGACGTCACCATCGCAAGGCTGCTCGGCGAGGGCCGCATCGGGATCGACCCGTATGACGCGTCCCTCCTCCAGCCGTCGAGCGTCGACGTGCGTGTCGACCGCTACTTCCGCGTCTTCCACAACGCGCGCTATCCATTCATCGACGTCAAGCAGCCGCAGGAGGACCTGACCGAAGAGGTCGCGATCGACGACGACCGCCCGTTCATCCTCCACCCCGGTGAGTTCGTGCTCGGCTCGACGCTCGAGCGCATGACACTGCCCGATGACCTCGTCGCTCGCCTCGAGGGAAAGAGCTCGCTCGGCCGGCTCGGCTTGCTGATCCACTCGACCGCGGGCTTCATCGACCCGGGCTGGGACGGCCATGTGACGCTCGAGCTCTCGAACGTCGCCAACCTGCCGATCACGATCTATTACGGGATGAAGATCGGGCAGATCTCGTTCATGCAGCTTTCCGAGCCGACCTCCACGCCCTACGGCAGCGCGTCGCTCGGCTCGAAGTATCAGGGCCAACGCGGGCCAACGCCCTCCCGCTACTGGCAGAACTTCACGCAGAGTTCGGACACGCAGTGAAGATCCTCGTCACGGGCGCGACAGGCTTCATCGGCCCGAAGGTCGTGCACGCGCTACGCGCCCAGGACCGCGACGTGCGCGCGCTCGTCCGCCGCCCCGAGGGCGCAACGCAGCTTGCCGCCTGGGACGTCGAGCTCGCGAAGGGTGACATCACCGACCCGGCGAGCCTCCGCGCGGCGATCAAGGGATGCACGCACGTCGTGCACCTCGTCGCGATCATCACGGGCCGGCCGGCCGACTTCGAGCGCGTGATGACGCAGGGCACGAAGAACCTCGTCGGCGCCGCGAAGGAGGAGGGCGTTGAGCGCTTCGTGCTGATGAGCGCGCTCGGCACGAGCGCGACATCGAAGGACACCGTCCCGTACTACGCCGCCAAGTGGGCAGAGGAGCGCGAGGTCGTCGGCTCCGGGCTCGAGTACACGATCTTCCGGCCGAGCTTCGTCTTCGGCGGTGACGGGGGCGCTTTGCCGGTCTTCATGAAACAGGTGCGCTACTCGCCGCTCGTGACCGTGATCGGACCGGGGCTGCAGCGCTCGCAGCCGATCTGGGTCGACGACGTCGCGCAGTACTTCGCACAGGGGGTCGACAACGCGCAGGCCGCGAGTCGCACGTTCGAGATCGGCGGGCCCGACACCGTGAACTGGAATGAGCTCTACCTGACGATCGCGAAGGTTCTCGGCAAGCACCGTCGCCTGCTGCACGTGCCGTTCGGGCTCGCGCGCACCGGAGCGAAGCTGACGGAGCGCCTGCCCGGCGCGCCGCTTGCGGCCGACCAGGTGGCGATGCTCCAGGGTGCGGACAACGTCGTCTCGAACTCCGATGCGGTCGACACCTTCCAGCTCCCGCTCGTCCCGCTCGAAGAGCAGATCCGCCGCTCCGCCTGAGTTCTCAACCTGGTTCGCTCGCCCGAACCTGGTCCGCTTTTAACCAGGTTCATGGGTTTCTCGGGAGGGAAGCGACAGCCCGAAACTCATCAACCTGGTTCAGAGAGCGAAACCAGGTTGAGTCCGACTCTCGGGAGGGATCGGGCGACCTCCGCTGCGGAAAAAGAAGAGGGCCGCCCCATGGGACGGCCCTCATTCCGGTTACCAGCTGGTATTTCGTAGAGGCGTTTCCGGCCGATTCGGCGGCGCGTTACGCGAGTCCCCCACGCTGGTTAGGCGATTCCCCGTCAGGTCCCGGGGACACTCCTCTACGAGCTGGTACCTCCACTGCCCGTACTTGAAGTCTCCAACGCCGGACCACCTCCTTTCCGCGGATAGCCGGAATCTATCGCATCGGACAGGACGGACATCACCCGGATTGAGCACTCCGCTCGGCCTCGACGGCCTCGCGCACCCAGCAGGCGGCCAGGTGGTCGTTCACGACGCCGCAGGCCTGCTGGGCGGCGTAGACGGTCGTCGGCCCGAGGAAGCGAAACCCGGCGCCCCGCAGGGCTTTCGCAAGCGCGGCCGACTCGGGGGTCGAGCCGACCCAGTCCGCCGGCGACGAAGGAGTGCGGTGCGCCGGGGAGCGGTACGACCAGAGAAGCTCGTGGAGGGGCGGCCCCTCCTCGCGGAGAGCGACGGTCGCTCGTGCGTTCGCGATCGCCGCTTCGATCTTGCCGCGGTGCCGCACGATCGACGCGTCCCCGAGCAGTCGCTGCACGTCGCGCTCGCCGAACCCGGCAACGCGCTCGGGATCGAACCCTTCGAACGCCGCGCGGAAGGCCTCGCGCTTGCGGAGGATCGTCAGCCAGGAGAGCCCCGACTGGAAGCCCTCGAGGCAGAGCCGCTCGTAGACGCCGCGCTCGTCGGCCACCGGTCGGCCCCACTCGTCGTCGTGGTAGGCGATGTAGCCCGGGTCGGTCGTTTCCCAGCAGCGCGTCGGCTCAGACGTTCAGAACCTCGACCTTGACCATGCCGTCCTCAACCGTGACCGGGTACGTGTCGACCGGCTCGATCGCCGGCAGCGAGAGCGGCCGGCCGCTGCGGAGGTCGAATGCGGAACCGTGGCGTGGACAGATCACGCGGCACTCGTCCTGCTCCCACTCGCCCTCGCAGAGCGGCCCGTCGTCGTGCGAGCAGCGGTCCTCGAGCGCAAGCAGCTCGCCGTTGCAGTTGTAGACGCCGATCGACGTCCACCCGACGGTGACGATCTTGACCGAGCCGGGCCCGAACTCCTCGAGCGGTGCGACGTCGATGAAGGGCATCGAGGCTAGTCGACGTCGAGCCGGAGCTCGTTCGCGAGGCTCTGCCACTCCTCGGGGAGCGGCGTGCCCTTCGACCGGTGCAGCGCCACCTTCAGCACGCCGAGGCCGAGGATCGCGCACTTCAGGCGGATCGGCGACAGCGGGATCCCGATCTCCTCGAGCAGGTCCTCTTTCGGGAGCACCGCGACGTCGGCGGCCTTCCGGCCCACCACGAGCTCGGTGAGCATCGACGTCGCGGCCTGCGAGATCGCGCAGCCGCGGCCCTCGAAGCCGACCTGCTCGATCGTCTCCCCGTCGGGCGCGAACTTGACGGAGATCGTCACCTCGTCGCCGCAGAGCGGGTTCAGGCCCTCGGCCTGCGCGTGGGCGCCCTCGATCAGACCGCAGCCACGCGGGTTCTTGTAGTGGTCGAGGATCACCTCGCGGTACATCTGGTCCATCTCGCTCATGACTCAGACACCGAACGTGTCCTTCACCTTGAGCAGGCCCGCGATCAGCCGGTCGACGTCCTCGGGCACGGAGTAGAGGTAGAAGCTCGCCCGCGTCGTTGCCGCGACGCCGAGGCGCGTCATCAGCGGCTGCGTGCAGTGATGGCCGGCGCGAACGGCGACGCCCTCCCAGTTCAGGATCTGCGCGACGTCGTGCGGATGCACGTTCGCGAGCTCGAAGCTGACGATGCCGGTGCGACGGTCGGCCGGTGGGCCGAAGACGCGCAGGCCGGGGATCTCCGCGAGGCGCTCCATCGTCTGCGCGGTCAACTCGTGCTCGTGCTGCTCGATCGCATGGAGGCCGACCTCGCTGACGTAGTCCAGTGCGATCCCGAAGCCGTACGCCTCGGCGATCGCAGGCGTCCCGGCCTCGAACTTGTACGGCAGCTCGTTCCAGCTCGTCCGGTCGAGCGCGACCGAGCGGATCATCTCGCCGCCGAGGTTGAACGGCTGCATCCCCTCGAGCAGCTCGCGCTTGCCCCACAGCGCACCGACACCGCTCGGGCCGCAGACCTTGTGGGACGAGAACGCGAGGAAGTCGCAGCCGAGCGCCTCCACGTCGATATGGCGGTGCGGTGCGGCCTGCGCGGCGTCCACGACCATGATCGCGCCCTGCTCGTGCGCCCACGCGGCGAGCTTCTCGACCGGGTTGATCGTGCCAAGGGTGTTCGAGACGAGATTGTTGGCAACCACTTTCACGTTGCCGCGCGCGGCGATCTCGTCGAGCGAGTCGAGCTGAAGCTCGCCGTAATCGTCGATCGGGATGTGCGCAAACTGCGCGCCGGTCTTCTTCGCGATGAACTGCCACGGGACGAAGTTCGAATGATGCTCGAGCTCGGTGATCACGACGACGTCGCCCTTGCCGAGGTTCTCGAGACCCCACGAGTACGCGATCAGGTTCAGCGCCTCGGTGGTGCTACGCGTGAAGATCACCTCGCGATTCGACGGCGCGTTGATGTACGCGCGCACCTTCTCGCGCGCACCTTCGTAGCCTGCTGTCGCGTCCTCGGCGAGCGTGTAGACGCCGCGGTGAACGTTCGCGTAGGAGTGCTCGTAGAACTCGCGCAT